>JANRLH010000025.1:0-25611 GCA_033762795.1 Pseudanabaenaceae cyanobacterium bins.68 | reverse complement strand
GCGTACAGCTAAAACCTGGGAACTGGCAGCGATCGCTTGTTCGAGATCTCCCGTAATTTCAGCCATGGCAGTGAGGAAGAGATTGCCAAAACTATGTCCTTCCAAGCCTGCGCCACTGGTAAAGCGGTATTGAAACAGTTCAGTGAGCAGTTTTTCTTCGTCCGCTAGGGCAGCTAAGCAGTTGCGAATATCGCCGGGGGGGAGGACGCCATGTTCCCGCCGTAGCCTGCCAGAGGAGCCGCCATCATCTGCTACGGTGACGATCGCTGTAATATTGGCGCTGTATTTTTTTAAACCCCGTAGAAGGGTGGATAGACCAGTACCGCCCCCGATCGCCACAATTTTGATCCCACGATTAAGTTTGTGGTGATTGATCAGCAAATCGACTAGCTCTAGCTTTTGATTGGGCATCAATACCTTGGTGATCGAGCCCAGCATCCGCCTTTGGCCCAAAAATAAACAAGCCAGGCCGCCCCCAATCGCTAAAGGGGCGCTAATCTGCCGTGGTAAGAAGTTGACAAACAGGTTAATTAGGCTTTCAAGGTTGCGAGTAATGAATAGTACAGGGGTCATTCCTGCCGCGATCGCTAATCCTAGAGTGAGTAAAATTCCGCCTAAAATACTCAAGCCAATCCAGCGCTTGATCAGCAGACCTGGTTGCAGCCATTTCCACCAACGGCCAGGTGCCTTAGTTTTGAAGATGGTGCGATTGCGGAGCTTGATTTTCATGCTAAAGAGTCCAAATAACCATTCACCATGGCTAGGGCAACTATGGGAGCCGTTACAGTTGAAAGAATTTGCTGCCCTAAGGAGACTGGTTGACAGCCATAATCCAATGCCAAGCCCGCTTCTGCCTCCGTCCAGCCACCTTCAGCCCCAATTAGTATAGCGATTTTGATTGGTATTTGCGGTGAGGGCAGCGCCTGGCACAACTGAGCATAGAGATGAGGGGTATGGGGTTGGGTTAGGCAAATGTAGGATTGGTCAAACCTAGAGACGGTGGTGAGCCAAGCTGAAAAAGCAATGGGCGGTAAAAGCTCTGGTAGATATAACGCCCAGGCTAACTCTGCCGCTTCTTGGGCAATCCGTTGCCAGCGACTGAGCTTTTGGTCACCCAGTTCAGTACCAGCTTTTACTACCGTGCGATCGCTATATAAAGGCACGATTTGACTCACTCCCACCTCAGTAGCCTGCTTAATGATATTTTCCATGCCATTGCCCTTGGGCATCGCGATCGCTAGGGTGACTTGGTAGTTAGATCTCACGCCTGGGGCAAATCGCTCTAAAATCTCGGCTTTGTCATCCTTAACCTGAATCAACCAGCTAGAGCCCTTGCCATCGAGAGCAACCAACTTAGCTCCCGCTTGCAGTCGCAAAACCTTGTAGAGGTAGTGGGATTGAGTTGCAGTTAAGTCAATAGGTTGGCAGCTATGGGCAGCGATCGCTTGGGAAGCATTCAAGATCAGCCTTTGCCAGCCCCTAGTCATTCACCTAGTTGCTGTTTAGCCTGTTGCCAAAGCTGCTCTAACTCAGACAGGGTATAGGTATTCAGAGGGCGATCGCCCAATTCTTCTACCTTTTCTAAGCGCTGGATAAATCTCTGGCTGGTACCGTATAGAGCTCTGGCTGGATCGAGCCCCTGCCAACGGGCGATTTGAATCAAGGCAAACAACAGGTCACCCAATTCACTCTCCTGTCTAGCTTGACTTTCGGTCGCGATCGCTTGCTGTAATTCCCCCAACTCTTCTATAACTTTTTGCCACACCTGATCCAGGTTTTGCCATTCAAACCCTTGAGCCGCCGCCTTGATGGAGATTTTAGTGGCAGTGGCAAGGGCTGGGCCAGAGCGTAAATCTTTTGCTAATTGTTTCGAGAGTTTAGGCATCCCTTCTTCCCCCCGCTCTACTGCCTTGATTTTCTGCCAATTTTGGGCAATTTGCTCTGGGTCAGTTAGCTCCAGATTACCAAAAACATGGGGATGACGGCGGATCAACTTAGCACTAATTCCTGCTGCTACCTGTTCTAGGTCAAAGTCGCCGCGATCGCTCGCCACCTGCGCCTGTAAAACTACCTGTAGCAATAAGTCCCCTAGTTCTTCGCAGATGGCTTGAGCATTACCAGTCTGGATCGCATCTACCACTTCGTAGGCCTCTTCAATCACATAGGGGATTAAACTCTCCTGGGTCTGCGCCAGATCCCAAGCACATCCTCCTACGGGCGATCGCAACCTTGCTACAATTGCCACTAGTTCTGCTATTGCCCTATTAGTCACAGCAAATCATCCAAAATTGCACCAGCAATATAGCATAGGATCTAACCTGGCTTTAGGAAAATCACCTTGTCACCCTCACTAGAAATCAAAGTCACCCTCAAGCTATTTGCAATCTTCGCCGAAGTAATTGGGCAATCAGAACTGGAATTAACCCTCAACCCCAACACCACCGTAGAGCAGGCTCTAGAGCTAATTTTGCAAAAGTATCCTAGTTTGACCAGTTGGCGATCGCGTCTGCGCTATGGGGTCAACCTTGAATTTGTAACACCAGATCATCAATTACAAGCAGGTGACCAAGTTGTGTTTATTCCCCCCGTCAGTGGCGGTTGAAATTTAATGATATGATTAGCGAGACCACAAGGGAACCACCATGGCCGCGTTTAGTGTAGAGCAGCTATTAGCCGAATATGCCACTGGCAAAAAAGATTTTGGGGCGCTCAATCTCAGTGGAGCCGATCTCTCTGGTGCTGACCTGATTGGCGTAGACCTACAAAAGTCTGACTTTCGCCGCGCTTATCTAGTCTTTGCTTTTTTAATCAAAGCCAACCTCACCAAGGCTCAGATGGTGCTAGCCAGAATGGCAGGGGCAAATTTAAATCAAGCCACCCTAATCTCTACCGATTTGAGTGAAGCCGACCTCCATGGTGCTTCTCTGCAAAGGGTCAACTTGATGTGTGCCAATCTCACCTTCGCCAACTTGATGGATGCCAACCTAAAGGATGCAGATATGCGTAGCGTCAATCTCCAGGGCGCCAACCTCAGGGGAGCAGTATTACGCAGCGCCGTGTTGCGGGCGGAACGGGGCTATAGTTCTGCCAACCTCCAGGGGGCTGACTTGCGCCATGCGGATCTACGGGGGGCAATTTTAACCGATGCTGACCTGGCTGGGGCTAACCTCTGCGGTGCTAACCTCACTGAAGCTTCCCTGGTCAAGGTCAACCTCCAAGGAGCTAACCTCACTGAAGCGGAAATGGCTGGCGCTAGCTTTTCCGAAGCTGACCTGACCGATGCCAACCTCAATGGCGCTTTTATGCGAGGTGCTACCTTCTCCCGCGCCAATTTTACCAGAGCAAAACTCAATGGGGTCAACCTCCAAGACTCTACCCTAGTGCGAGCAGTGATGATCAATGCCGAGGCAGCTGGCTCCGACTTTACTAAAGCCAACATGCTGGGTGCTGACCTCAACAAGGCCAACTTCGCCGATTGCAAACTCAGCTATGCGAATTTGGTAGATGCTTCCCTTGCCAGGGCAGTCTTGACCAATGCGAATTTGGACTATGCTGTACTAGAACGAGCCGAACTGAGTGGTGCCTACACCGTGGGCGCAAGTTTTATTGGTGCCACCATGCCTGATGGCAGTTTGCAAAACTAATTTTTCCAATTTATCATGGCAAATCCAGGTCTGTTAGAGGAAGTAATCGACGCAATCCAACAAGATGAGAATTTGATGCGGATCAAACGGCTGATTGTATTCTCTTGTCATGGATTTTGGGTGGAAGATCCCAATGATCTAGAGTCCATGGAGCTACGTACTCTGATTGAAGAGTTACTAGCAGCCATTCCTGATGTGGATACCCTGAAGCATATGCTGAACAGCAGTGTGAAAAAGTTGAGTAAACCAGAAGTCTATGCGCTAGTAGCAGATATGATCATTGACTCAATTGGGCTGCTTTATCCCATGTCTACTAAGCCAGTCCAAGGATTTAGCTTACCCCACACCAATTTTGCGCTAATTGACCAGGGCAGCCAACCCACTCAAGTTAGTACTGTTACTAGCGATGACTCTACTGCCATAGAGCGCAAGACCGAGCGGTTGGTAGGTCGAAAGTTTGAGCAGATTCCCAATATTTTTGATCTGAAACTGGATATTTTCAATAACGTTGCGCCCCTGCGTGCCAAGATTCTGGTGTTTTCCCTACTGCACTATCGGTTTGATCCACTTGATCGGAGTTGGAATGAACTCACTACCCATGATTTTAGTGAACTGCTCCAAAGCCTCTACCAGTGGGCGAGCAACCTGGAAGCACTAGAGCAGGGACTCAAAAATACGGCAACAGAACTAGGCGGCGAGCAGGAATATTTACAGGCAGCCGGGGTAATTGGTAACTTTATGAAACCCTTATACTTTTCCTGAGCCGATTATGCAGCATTTGGTAACTGGCGGCTCCGGTTTTTTGGGCAACTTAATCGCCAGACGGTTGCTAGCCAGGGGAGAACAGGTAAAAATTTTGGATATTTGGCAAGATCCGAGCCGTCCGCCTGAAATTGAATATATTGAAGCAGATATTTGCGATCGCGATCGGGTCTATCAAGCCATGCAAGGGGTAGATGTAGTGCATCACAATGTTGCCCTCGTGCCCTTGACCAAATCTGGAGCAAAGTTTTGGCGGGTGAATGTGGAAGGAAGTAAAATCGCAGCAGAAATGGCGGTGCAAGCGGGAGTCAAAAGCTTTATCCATATGAGTTCTAGTGCAATCTACGGCTCTCCTGTCTGTCCGATTACTGGGGATACCCCCTACAAACCAGTGGAGATCTATGGACGAGGTAAACTGGCTGGTGAGCTAGCAGTGCGGCAGATCTGTGGCCAGGCGGGCTTGCCCTTGATTGTGATTCGGCCCCGCACGATCTTGGGTGAAGGCAGGTTGGGCATTTTTCAGCTTTTGTTTGAGTGGATTGCCGAAGGTAGGAATATCTATGTGATTGGTGATGGCAATATTGAGTTTCAGTTTGTCCATGCCCATGATTTGATCGATGCCTATATGTTGGCGCTGGATGCTGAGCAGCCAGGAATCTATAATGTGGGTGCTGCCGCCTATGGTACTCTGCGCCAAGGGTTGACCAATCTCATTGCCTATGCTGGCACCAAATCTGAAGTCAAGAGCATTCCAGCTTGGTTGGCGGTGAATAGCTTGAGGATTTTAGACTGGTTTGGGCTGAGTCCACTGGCTCCTTGGCATTACCTCACTTATCACAAGCCTTTCTATTTTGATTTGGAGCCTTTGCATAGATTGGGCTGGCAGCCAAAATATTCTAATGATCTGATGTTTGCGGAGAGCTACGACTGGTTTAGGGAGAACTATGCTAGGCTCCAAGCCGAAAAAGCGGGTTCACCTCACCGCCGCCCAGTCAAGGAGCAGGTGTTGGGTTTATTGAAACGCTTCTCTTAACTCCGTTGCAGTTTGCAAGTTAATGGCTGACAAAAAGGAGGGCAAAGCCCCCCATTGGGTTTTCATGATTTCTGTGCCGCATTCTTTTGAAAATCGCAATAATTCTCCAGTTTTGGTGACTGGCATCGGCATGATCACAGCCCTGGGGCTAAATCGTCCCCAAACCTGGCAAAGCCTGCTAGCAGGAAATTCTGCCATTGCGCTCAATTCCCAATATCAGCTTCCCCTGGCCCAGATTGCCAGGCTAGTACCTGAACAAATAGCCCGAGTAGAATTTTGGCTCCACCAGGCAACTGGGGAAGCGATCGCCGATGCAGGACTAGAATTGCCCTTGCCCCACTGTGGTCTAGTGATTGGTTCAAGCCGTGGCTATCAGGCCGAACTGGAGCAGATCTTGAGCAAAAAGCTGCCCCTCAGCCAATTTGAGAGGCACTGGCCTGGGGGCTTGTCTAGGGCGATCGCTAGCTATATAAAAACTCAAGCTCCCGTGTTAGCTCCCATGGCTGCCTGTGCTACGGGTAATTGGGCGATCGCTCAAGCCTACGAACTGATTCAACTAGCTAAATGTGAAATGGTGCTAGTAGGAGCTAGTGATGCGGTGCTGACTCCCTTGGGCATCGCTGGATTTAAGCAAATGGGCGCGCTGGCAACCACTGGGCTTTATCCCTTTAGTCAAGAGCGGGAGGGCTTAGTTCTGGGGGAAGGAGCGGCGGCTTTACTATTGGAATCTGAATCTTCTTGGCGATCGCGCCATTGCCCTAGAGTCTATGGGCAGGTTTTGGGTTTTGGGATCACTAACGATGCAGACCACTTTACTAACCCTAGTTTGGCAGGGGCAGCCCAGGCAGTGAGACTTTGTTTGCAAGCAGCACAGCTAGAACCTGAACAAATAGACTTGATCTCTACCCATGGCACCGGCACTAAGCTCAATGATCAAAATGAGGCAAACTTGATTGCACAGATTTTCTCTACTAGCTCACCTAGAGCGATCGCTACCAAGGGGGCTACAGGTCATCTGTTAGGAGCGACCGCGCTGTTAGAAGCTGCCTTTTGCCTTTGTAGTTTGGCAGAGCAGCAAATTCCGCCAGGGGTAGGAGTGAAAACCTTGGCTTTCCCCATAGCTTTGACTAAGGGTTTGATCGGCCCAGCTCAGCCTATACACAATGCCCTGAATTTCAGTTTTGGGTTTGGCGGCCAGAACGCGATCGTGGCATTGGGTCGATATGTACCTGGTTAGATTTGGAGCAGTTCTGGCGATTTTTCCCAGCCAGAACGCGATCGTGGCATTGGGGCGATATATGCCTAGTTAGATTTGAAGCGATTCTGGCGATTTTGCCCAGCCCAACCTGATCTCCCCAAAAAAGTTAAGTTTAGATTATGATCAAAAACATACAAATTTTTGTCTTGCTGCCTGGGTAAACTACATGGATCGAGATTCTGGCTGTAATGATCAAAATTGCCAAGCAGCATCTGAGCCCAAGCCTCCTAGTCTCAGTGAACTAGACCTGGGTATTGACCTACCACCATGGCTAGCTGACAAGCTATACGATCCTAGCCAAGCCGATCATCCAGTAGTAAAAGCTTTCTTGTTTGCTTACCGACTCCATCAGGGGCAAAGACGCATTTCAGGAGAGCCTTACATTAGTCACCCCATTGAGGTTGCGAATATTCTCAAGGATTTGGGTGGTACTCAAGCTATGATTGCGGCTGGGTTCTTGCATGATGTGGTTGAAGACACCAGTGTGAGTATAGAAGAGATTGAGGCAAAATTTGGTAGCGAAGTTAGTCATCTAGTAGATGGAGTAACTAAACTCTCTAAGTTTAACTTTGATAATAAAACAGAACGCCAAGCCGAGAACTTTCGCCGCATGTTTTTAGCCATGGCTAAGGATATTCGGGTAATTGTGGTGAAACTGGCTGACCGTCTGCACAACATGAGCACGCTCCATCACCTCAAACCAGAAAAACGTCAAGCGATCGCCCGTGAGACTAAGGAAATTTTTGCTCCCCTGGCAAATCGTCTGGGCATTGGCTACATCAAATGGCAATTGGAAGACCTCGCCTTTAAGTATTTGGAGCCAGAAAAATATCAGCAAATGGAAGAGCTAGTGGCTCAGAGCCGCAGCGATCGCGAGGAACATCTCAACACCGCGATCGCCCAACTGAGAGCCAGATTGGCTGCTGCCAAGTTTGAGAACTTTGACATTAGTGGCAGACCAAAGCATCTCTACGGCATCTACCATAAAATGCAAAGACAACAAAAGCAATACAGCGAGATCTATGATATTTCTGCTCTGCGGGTAATTGTCAACAATGTAGATGAGTGTTATCGAATTTTAGCGATCGCCCATGATCTTTTCCGTCCCATTCCCAGTCGTTTCAAAGACTATATTGGTCTTCCTAAGCCCAACCGCTATCAATCTCTGCACACAGCCGTGATGGCGCCAAATGGTCAGCCAATCGAAATTCAAATTCGCACTTGGGAAATGCATCGCGTAGCTGAATATGGCATCGCGGCCCATTGGAAATATAAGGAATCCAACTCTAGCAATTTTGCCACCACCGAAAACGATGAGAAATTGGGCTGGCTCAGGCAATTAGTTGACTGGCAAAATGAAATTAAGGATGCCCAAGAATATCTTGACTCCGTAAAAGATGACCTATTTGACAGCGAAATCTATGTATTTACGCCCAAGGGCGATGTCTACAATCTACCTAGAGGTGCAACTCCCGTCGATTTTGCCTACCGAATCCATACGGAAGTTGGCAATCACTGTGCTGGAGCCAAGGCAAACAATCGCTTGATTCCCCTAGAACGTCCCCTCCAAAGTGGCGACATTGTAGAAATTATCACCCAAAAAAACGCTCATCCTAGTCTCGGCTGGATGAATTTTGTAGTGACCAATACGGCCAAAAACCGTGTCCGCCAATGGTTCAAGAAATCCCATCGGGAAGAACATATTGCCAATGGCAGAGCCCTGTTAGAGAAAGAAATGGGGAAGAGTGGACTAGAGCAATTACTCAAGTCTGAACAGATGTTGCGGGTAGTAGAACGCTGCAATCTCCATAGTGCAGAAGATCTACTCTGCGCTCTGGGTTATGGCGAACTCTCGATTAATACTGTAGTCAACAAGTTGCGGGAACAGCAGCGAGAGAAAACCGTCAGCCTGCCGCACTTCCCCACCCATCCAACTGCTGCCACTTCTAAATCACCAATTTTGGGTGTAGAGGGGGTCGCCTATCATCTAGCTGGTTGCTGTAAACCCTTGCCCGGCGAGCCAATTATCGGCCTGGTTACCCAGGGCAGCAATCGCAGTATCTCAATTCACCGCCAAGATTGTAACAACCTAGATCATGTGCAGGGCGATCGCCTCCTGCCCGTGAGTTGGAATCATGGGCAAGCCGATCAGCTAGTCACTTTCCCTGTAGATCTGCGCCTAGAAACTATTGATCGAGTAGGTATTCTCAAGGATATTCTCAGCAAGCTATCCGATCGCAAAATTAATGTTAGGGAAGCCAGGGTCAAAACCGATCGCGCCAAGTGCTGTGCCACCATCGACCTATCCATTGACATCAGCGATCGCCTGCAATTCGACAAAGTTTGTGAACAAATTGGGCGACTAGGGGACATTTTATCGGTGCGCCGGGTCTTGCAAACCGAGTAGCTTGAGGCTTTATTTTCCGCTCAATCTAGGGTATGTTAAGTATTATTAACATACTCTTTTCATAAATTTTGAATATCACTATATCTAGACCCCTGAGTTGGGTTAGTTCTAAACATTACCTAGTCTGCCTAGCAGCAATTTTTTTAGTCTCTGTGCCAGTATTCTTCCAAGCCCCTTTGGTACGAGTCGCCCCCGTACTTTCACTTTTGTTGAGTGTCGGCATCCTGGGAGTAGCCCAGCAACTTCTGGTGCGCATGCCAACCTGGGGCAGCTTAGTTTGGGGATTTAGCCTTTCTTGGATCTGTGGCTCAATCTACTGGGGCTGGCTCAGATCTGAACCTATCTGGCATCTACCGATTGAGGCGGTGGCATTACCTTGGGCAATTTGGGCTTGTAGGCGATCGCCCAAGCATCAGATCGGCGCCTGGTTTTATTTGGGCTCTCTGATTGGCACTGCTATCACCGATCTCTATTTTTGGCGAATTGGCGTGATTGCCCATTGGCGCAGCCTCATGCAGCCTGGTATTGATCAAGTCCTCACCACTCAACTACTCAAATCTGCCCTGATTCAGGTAGAACATCACCCTGCTATTCTGATTACCCTAGCGATCGCTTTGATCAGCACTAGTCTCTGGGGTTGCTGTTCTGTTAAACTTTATAAGTGGGCTTTTGCTGGCGCAATTTTTAGTACGCTGATCGTAGATCTAATCTTTGGTTGGGCGGCTTGGCAATGCTAAGACCTCTCGGTCAATCTCTTAGGCAATCTGTCAGTCAGATGATCTAGCTTAATCACTTAAATTAAGAGCGGGGTTGTGGGTGTATAGTTCTGGGACAAATAATCCAGTTGAAGCTTTAGCCAGCGAGTTGGCAGTCACTCGCCCTAACCTGAAGCCCTATCTATTGCTCAAAAATGGCAAGGAATCCAGGCAAATCAATCTCCATCAAGAATCTCCCTGGACAATTGGTCGCGGCTCCGACACCAGTTGTCAAATTCCCGACCCTTGCGCTTCCCGCAATCATGCCCTAATCCAAGAGCTAGAGCCAGGTAACTACTACCTGATTGATCTCGGTAGCCGTAACGGTACGATTTTGAATGGTAAAAGAATTTCTTTTCCAGTCGCCCTGAATAACGGAGATCAGATCACGATTGGTGAATCAAGTATTCAATTTTGTTGCCCCTCTTTTAAAACTGCTGGTGAGCAGGTACGGATGGATGAGCAGATTACCGATACAATGCTGCTCCATCGCCGCCGCTTAATTACGGTTTTAGTGGTAGATATTCGGGATTTCACCAAACTCAGCCAACAAATTGAAGATCGGCTGTTATCAGAGCTAATTGGTACCTGGTTTCGGCGGGCAGGTCAAATCATTTCCGATCACGGCAGTTGGGTGGATAAATACATTGGTGATGCGGTGATGGCAGTCTGGATTCACAATACCTTGCCTGAGTTAGAGCATATTCCCACCAAGGAGATGTTGTTAGCATTTCAGGCTTTGCAGCAGTTATCCCTGATGACTGAACAACTCAATCAGCACTTTAAGTTGCCCTTCAAGTTGCGGGTTGGCGCTGGCATGAATACCGGCTATGCCATGGTAGGTCAGATGGGTAGCAGTCGTCACACTGAATACACCGCCTTGGGCGATACCGTCAATGCTGCCTTCCGATTTGAGTCAGCGACTAAACAGGTGGGAGTAGATATTATTTTGGGTCAGGGCACCTATACCCATACTCCCTATGCGGCGGTGCTGTTGCCTTTTCGCCAATACCTAGTCAACCTTAAGGGCTACAGTGAACAAGTTTTGAGCTATGGCGGCACTTTTGCCCAGTTGGAAGAATTCTTAAGCAAAATTAGAGTCCAGGAACAAAGTTAAGCGATCGCTGGTGGCTCACCCTGGCACAACTTGAAGTAGTCTGCTAGCTGCCGGGCATGGTCATGGGCTAGCTGTGATTGGGGTAATTGCCCAAATTCATAGGCGATCGCTTGGAGGATTTCTTGATCGTCTTGAACTTTGATTTCACCTGTGACTAAAACCTCTAGGGCAATGCAAATGGAATGAATACGGGGATCGCGCCCAGGATCAGAATAGACTCCTACTAGGCGCTTAATCTGGGTGATGGTTAAACCAGTTTCTTCCTGTAGTTCCCGCGCTGCCGTAGCAGAAATATGTTCGCCCCATTTCACCATCCCGCCTGGCAGACCCCAAAGCCGACTATCAGCCCGTTGGGTTAAGATCAGTTGACCTTGGGGATTAATTGCCAGCAAACTCACTGCGGTGATCGGGTGGCGGAAGATGACTTCTACAACCTGCTCTAGCCAATAGCGCGATCGCTTAACCCACACTGTTTTCCAGTTTGAGTGCGAGTAGCTTATCTGCTTCTACGGCAAATTCCATGGGTAGGGCGTTGAATACTTCACGGCAGAAGCCACTGATCATCATGGAGATGGCATCTTCGGCGGAGATTCCCCTTTGCTGGAAATAGAATAGCTGTTCTTCGCCAATCTTAGAGGTAGAAGCTTCATGCTCCACGGTGGCAGTGCTGTTCTTAACTTCAATGTAGGGAAAAGTATTTGCCTGACATTCATTGCCAATCAGCATGGAATCACATTGGGAAAAATTGCGCGCGCCGGTGGCGTTGGGAGAGATCTTGACTAAACCTCGATAGCTGTTGGCAGATTTGCCAGCAGAAATGCCCTTAGAAACGATCTTACTGCGGGTATTTTTGCCAATATGCACCATTTTACTACCCGTATCCGCCTGTTGATGATTATTGGTGAGGGCAACGGAATAGAATTCGCCTACGGAGTTGTCGCCCACTAGGACACAACCAGGATATTTCCAGGTAATTGCTGAGCCGGTTTCTACCTGAGTCCAGGAAATTTTAGAATTTTTGCCCTGACAGAGCCCCCGCTTGGTGACAAAGTTGTAAATGCCCCCTTTGCCATCGCGATCGCCTGCATACCAATTCTGCACAGTGGAATATTTAATCTCAGCATGATCGAGGGCGACTAATTCTACAACTGCGGCATGGAGTTGATTAGTATCAAACATGGGCGCAGTGCAGCCTTCCAGGTAGCTGACCGAACTACCCTCTTCGGCAATGATTAATGTGCGCTCAAATTGACCAGCATCGCCATTATTAATCCGAAAGTAGGTAGAGAGTTCCATGGGGCATTTCACTCCCTTGGGAATATAGACAAAGGAACCATCGGTAAATACTGCCGAATTGAGCGCGGCAAAGTAGTTGTCGCTAATGGGAACGACGCTGCCCATATACTTTTGAATCAGTTCGGGGTATTCGTGCATTGCTTCCGAGATGGAACAGAAAATTACCCCCACCTTGGCTAAATCTTTGCGGAAAGTAGTAGCGATCGAGACACTATCAAAAATTGCATCCACTGCCACATTTGAGAGTCGCTTTTGCTCAGATAGGGAGATGCCTAATTTTTCAAAAGTAGCGAGTAATTCTGGGTCAACCTGATCAAGACTATCTTTTTTGGGCTTGGCTTGTTTGGGCGCCGAATAGTAGATAATGTCTTGATAGTTAATTGGCGGATAATGCAGCCCCGCCCAGGTAGGCTCAGTCATGCGCAGCCATTGGCGGTAAGCCTTGAGCCGAAACTTGAGCATAAATTCGGGCTCGTTCTTTTTGGCGGAAATTGCCCGCACAATCTCTTCGTTTAAGCCCCGTGGTAGGGTGTCAGCGGCGATGTCGGTGACGAATCCGTACTTGTAAGGTTGATTGACCAGGGTATGGATCGAACTGGGCTGGTCTACTGATTCAGGTTTAAGCTCAGGGTTGGGAAATAAGGCTTCAGGAGATCTGACGGTGGCTGCTGTCATGGTGGCTATTTAGGAGGCTGATGGGAAGGTCTCGGAGGAAAAGCGCGATCGCCCAGGGAATTTGGGCGCAAGATACTTAAAGTTAAAAATCGGATGTGGGGTTGCACTCCATTTCAACGAAGAAATAGGCGTGGTTTAACTGGGGGAACCCCTGCGTGGGAGTCCCCACACCCCCAATAGCATTATCTTTAAGTGGGACAGGAGTAAACACTGTGATTTAGGATTACTTCGCCTAGTTAAACAATTTAGTTGTTGCTTATCTCAATTAATGGTACTTTAACAACAGCAATATTGTCAAAGTGATTATGCAAAGCCTATCATTGCCTAAGTTCACCCCAGAGTCCTCTACTAAGCAGGAGATTTTGGGGATTTTGCTCAAACAAGCTAGGGCTAATGCCCTAACCCTGGCTAACAGGCTAGCAATCAGTCCCCAGGCAGTGCGCCGCCACTTAAAAGATCTCTTGACGGAAGGGCTAATTGAATTAGAAGGTACTGAACTAGCTAAGGATCTGGGCAGACCCCAACATTTTTATCAACTCACCCAGCTAGGGCGCGATCGCTTACCCAAAAGTTATGATCGGTTTGCGGTTGATTTGCTATCTAGTCTCTTAAAAAATTTAACTAACGACCAAGCAGCACAGGTATTGGGCAGTCAATGGCATAGTAAAGGATTGCAGTATCGGCAAGCGATCGGTCAAGGTAGCTTGCCTGATCGGTTGGAATTGCTGGCAGAATTACGGCGGAGTGAGGGCTATGTGACGGAATGGAATCTCTGGAATGAGGGCTATATTTTTACCGAATACAACTGTGCAATCGCCCAAATTGCTGCTAGTCATCCCCGCATTTGCACCCACGAGCTAGAAATGTTTAGTACTGCTCTACCCGATTGTGCCGTTAAGCGCACCCATTGGCTAATTGAGGGGGAGCATCGCTGCGGTTATCTGATTCGCCAGGGCGAGGCCTAGCTTCTATTCCCATTCAATCGTGCCAGGGGGCTTAGAAGTGATATCTAAAACCACACGGTTCACGCCTTTGACTTCATTTACAATGCGATTAGAAATAGTCTCTAGGAGTTCGTAAGGGAGTTTTGCCCAGTCCGCCGTCATGCCATCTTCACTAGTGACCAGCCGTAGCACAATCGGATAGGCATAGGTGCGTTGATCGCCCATTACTCCCACAGTGCGAATGGTGGGCAGCAACACAGCAAAGGCTTGCCACAGTTGGTTATAGACTTCGGCGCGATTGATTTCTTGGCGGACAATCAGGTCAGCATCCCGCAGAATTTCCAGGCGTTCGGGGGTGATTTCGCCAATGATTCTGATCGCTAAACCTGGACCAGGGAAAGGCTGGCGTCTGACAATTTCTTCGGGTAGCCCCAGGGCTTGACCAACTTTACGCACTTCATCCTTGAATAGGCGGCGCAGTGGCTCTACTAGGGTGAACCGCAGGTTGGGCGGTAGCCCCCCCACATTGTGGTGACTCTTGATCTTGACGGCGATCCGTTTGCCAGTGGCAGGATCAATATTGGTGTTGGCAGATTCAATTACATCAGGATAGAGGGTGCCTTGGGCTAAAAAATCAAAGGGCCCAAGCCGTTGGGATTCCTCTTCAAACACTTGAATAAATTCATGGCCAATGAGTTTGCGCTTCTGCTCTGGGTCGGTGACTCCCGCAACTTTGGCAATAAAGCGATCGCTAGCATTGATGTATTCTACGGGAATGTGAAACTGTTCGTGAAATAGCTTGACTAGGCGTTCTGGCTCAAATTTACGCATGAAGCCCTGATCGATAAACATACAGGTAAGGCGATCGCCAATGGCGCGGTGGAGTAAGAAAGCTAAAGTGGAAGAGTCTACCCCGCCCGAAAGAGCTAGCAAGACGCGGCGATCGCCCACTTGATTGCGTACTTCGGCGATCGCTTCTTCAATAAATAGCTTGGTTGTCCAGGTGGGCTCACAGCGACAGATGTGGTAAACAAAGTTGCGAATCATCGCACTGCCGCCCTGGGAATGCACTACTTCTGGATGAAACTGCACCCCATAGAGTTGGCGTTGATGATCAGCGATCGCGGCACAGGCGGTATTGTGGGTGTGAGCCAATAATTCAAATCCTGGGGGCATTTCTAACACCGAGTCCCCATGGCTCATCCACATGGTGCAGCGGTCTTCCACGTTGGTGAGCAGATCGGTAGGATCATCAATCATGATTTGGGCTTTACCGTATTCCCCCGCCACCGCTTTTTCTACCCTGCCCCCTAGTTGACTGACCATTAGTTGCATGCCGTAACATACCCCTAAAACTGGGATGCCCATCTGCCAAATTTTTGGGTCACAGGTGGGAGCATTGAGGTCATAAACTGAATTGGGTCCCCCAGAAATAATGATGCCCTTAAGATTAAACTGGGCGAGTTGCTCAGCCGAGATATGATAAGGCAGGAGTTCAGAATAGACCTGGGTTTCACGGATGCGGCGGGCAATCAGTTCCGAGTATTGGGAACCGAAATCAAGGATGGCAATCATCGGGCGATCGCCAACACTAGGATTTGCGAGGGCGGGGGTGAGGGAAGATGAAACCAAGGTGCTGCACTCCTAGAATGGGCAATTAAGACTTCCTATACTTTAACTCAAGCTAGAAGCGCACATCCATGACACTGCCACGAATTAGGAATTTTTGGGTTTCTAGATCCACAGCAGTCCCAATTTTCACCTTGTCGCCCCCAAAGATGACGCCGTCATCGGTAACTGTGGCATTGGCAGATAGGGTAATGGCAAAATCGCGAATATAAAGCTCATCTAAACGGGGATCAGCGATCGCTTTCACTGAGCCGTCAGGCTGGGGTACGGGAATTTTAGGGATCAGCGCACTTACTTGCTTAACCGTGATTTCGCCGCGCGGTTGATTGCGGATCACAATGCTGGTTTTGTCGCCTGGTTTGACTAGTTGATCGGGTTTTAGCACCGATAGCCCCCGCACCATGATATCTACTTCTACGGTTTGGGCTTTACCACCGTTAGCGATCGAGCTACTGCCCTTGCCGGGCAAAATTAGAATGCTAATCAGGGCAATGGCTAAGATTACTAGTGCGCCCAGGTCAATGATGCTGACTTTGCCGCCGAGTTTACCTTGAGCATCAATCCAACTTGCCATGGCTAGAACGGGATATTATCGAAATCAGCTTGGGGTTCTGGAGCACCCATCACCAGGTCACTGGCAGTGGGAGCGGCAAGGTCAGCTTTACCTAAACTATGAATGCTATGAATGCGCTGGGCTACCAGTTCGGTACGCTTTTCCTTGGCGCCATTTTTTTCAATGGTATTGATTTGCAGCCTGCCCTCAATGATCACCTGGTCGCCGCGATGGTATTGAGCCATGATCGTTTCAGCTAGGGTGTTCCAGCCAGTTACCCTGAGGCGGTAGGGTGGCTCTTCGGAGCGCTGGGCAGAGAACTGTACTAAAAATGAAGCGATCGCATTTTGGTTATCGGCAGTGTGGCGCAATTCTGGTTCGCTGAAAATTTCAGCCATGAGCACAAGTGAGTTCATAGTTCAGGGTGGCAGGATTGAACATGTCTTAGAATAACAGGTTTTAGCTAGAAACTGGATCTTGAGCCATGAGGGTGCGATCGCGGGGTAAATCTGCCACGGGGCTGGTGAGATAAAACTGCCCTTGGTTAATTAAATGCTTGAGGGTTTCTGCCACTTGCCCCGATAGATAAATGCTAGCAAGGGGCGCAGTGCGAATGGTTACCCCTGCCACTTGAATTTTGCCAGATTTGAGTTGGGCATAGGAAACCGAGCCGAAGGTGGGGCGCACGCGGCGGGGAATGGAAAAATCAATCACCGGTGCGGTGATCTCATGATCGAGTACGGCAGCACGCAGCACCACTTCTTCATTTAAAACAGGAAGAGGTACGCCCACCCCCAGCATTAAAGAAGCTCCATAGTTGCGGAAATAGCAGCCTCTCACCCATTCGCTGGTCATTTGCTTGGCGTCACCAATGAGGGCGACGGTGGCAGCAGGACCAATGGGGGTTTGATTGTGTAAGCGCCGTTGCAAGGGGAAATGTTGGGTACCTTCCCAGGCGATGTAACCAATGCCACCACCCAAAAAAATCCGCGTGCCGATGCCTACTAGTTGTAATTCTGGATCGTTCCACAGGGGAGAAATAGCCCCAGGGTTGGCATAGACCGCATTGCCCAGGCGGGGTTGTAACTGCCCTAAATAGGTATATAAAGGGCGATCGCTACTGTTGACCCCCACTACAAAATTTTGGTAGAGGTTGCGGGGGTTGTAGAGATAAAACTGGTTAATGCGGTCTTGATGAATGCTGGTTTCAAAACTGGGGCGCGGATAGCAGTCATTCGGTTGCCCGATCGCTTTGAAGGGCAGACTTTTGCCCGCGATTAGATCAGCAATTACATGACCGCCACCGCGATTGACTGGGGTATCATCACTGGTTTCAGTTTCTTGGGTAGCGCCCAAGAATAGATCGACTGCGCCAAAGCCGGCATAGGCAGCCACGCCATCGATCCAACAGTTCCTGATCCGAATCGGCGGATCCGTATGCCCCAGATTGATGATCGCGCCGGAAGATTCCATCGGCTCAAAGGTGCCAGTGGTAATCACATCCACTTGGCTAGTCGCAGCAGTGACTCCAACTTCCGCCACTAGTTGTTTGAGTTCCGTGGCAGTTAAAACCTTGGCTTTACCCTGGGCAATTTTGTGGTTAATCTGAGCGATCGTTTGCACCATGGCTAGTCAATTGGCCATTCAGGATTTTGACCGCCAACCAGAATTTGCTTGATCGGCAGATAGTCTTGGCTAAACTGTTGCAGGGCGTTGATCAAGACATCTAGAGCGATCGCGTCAGCCGTACCCAGGTCAAACCAGCACCTTGCCCAATTGCCCTCATACTCAACTTCAGACATATTGTGCATCACCGACATCATGCTATCAGGGTCAACTTCGTAGTCTAGATCGCTAATGTCGAGTCCAGCTTCCTGCACTTGCAAATTAGTGGCATTGAATCCACCCAGTTTGCCCAGCAAAAACCAAGAGTTAAAAGTTTCATCTACAAAATGACGCTCTTGATCGAGGGGAGCCTGCTCGAATTCGATCCAGATCCAGAGATTGAACCAGTCGCATTCGCGGAATTTGATCATTTCCATGGGGTTTGCTGGTGTTAATTTTTTGATCTTAGCCCTAAATCTTAGTGCTAAATCGCGTAGCTAGGGGGAAAAGACTTCACATCTTTGGGACGCACAAACACGCGCTGCTGGGGCATAATTTGGATCTGATCGTAGCGATCGCGGCTGATATGAGCTACCAATACTTGACCATCATCTAACACCAGTTCCGCTTGAATTTCCCAGCCTAAATGCACAATGCGGTTGACCCTAGCAGGCGTACTCTCGGCGCTAGCACTAGTCTCAATGATTAAATCTTGGGGTCGGACATACACCCGATCCTGATCGATCGCCTTAGCATGATGACTAAGCTGGCTATTCCCATTCAGCACATTCACCGCCCCAATAAAGCCCATCACAAAAGAACTAGCGGGATGATCATAAATTTGGGCGGGAGTGCCGATCTGTTCCACTTTGCCCTGGTGCATTACTACCACTTGATCGGCCACCTCCATGGCTTCCTCTTGGTCATGGGTGACAAACACACTGGTGACATGGACTTCATCATGTAAGCGCCGCAGCCAGGCGCGTAGCTCTTTTCTGACCTTGGCATCCAGAGCGCCGAAGGGTTCATCGAGTAACAAAACCTGCGGCTCTACGGCTAAGGCTCTGGCAAGGGCAACTCGCTGCCTTTGACCACCGGAAATTTGGTTGGGGTAGCGGTTACCTAAGCCCCTGAGTTGGACTAGTTCTAGGAGTTCTTCTACTTTGCTATTGATTTTCGCCCTAGGGGCGCGGCGAATTTCCAGCCCAAAGGCAATATTTTGGCGCACGGTCATGTGCTTGAACAGGGCATAGTGCTGAAATACAAACCCAATGTTGCGATCGCGCACATCTTGGTCGGTGGCATCCTTGCCGGTCAGCCAGATTCTACCTTGATCCGGGAATTCCAAACCCGCAATTAGCCGCAGCAGGGTGGACTTCCCAGAGCCAGAAGGACCCAAGAGAGCGACCAGGGAGCCAGAATTGACATCCAAACTCACTTGATCTACGGCTTGGAAATCGCCGAATTTTTTTGAAACCTGTTCAACCGTGATCCCCATGCTCTGCCCTGCTAACTGTGTAGGTGATTAATTATAACTGAAACTACTAATATCTACTGTGTTTATAGTAGATTTCAAAATATGCCTAAATAGCCCAGTTCCAGTTGGGCAGCCGCCCGCGCCAGGGCAGAGCGATCGCGCAAATCAGGCACATAGGGCAAAATCCCCAAGATTGGCACAGTTAAGAGCCTAGAAATCAGGGCGGGCGGGAACCAGTCCTCAAGATACTGGCGGCTGTGAGGCTCGGTGCAGCAAACTACTAGCCCAATCACCTGGACTTGAGCTAGCCGGGCGAGGGCAAGATGGGCGATCGCCTGTCCCATAGCTCCAAGCCTGAGGGGAACGGCTAAAACTACGGGCAAGTGCCAGTCCCTAGCGAGGTCAGCATTGAGGTATTCCCAGGTAATTGGCGAACCAAGTCCACCCATGCCTTCTACCAGCAACAGATCGGTGTGAGCTTGCCAAGTTTGCAAATGCTGCCAGAGTAACCCTAAGTCTACGGGTTGCTGTTCACGCCTAGCGGCGATCGCGCTGGCAACCGGGGTTTGGTAATAGAGGGGGGTAATTTGCTCAAGGGCATAGGGTAAATTTAAGGCGGCTCGAAAATACTCGCGATCGCCAATGCCTGACTGAATGGGCTTGTAAATTCCGAGGCGGCGATCGGGGTGATAAATTTGGCAATAGGTCGCCAGGCAAGCAGTTAGAGTGGTTTTACCTACGCCAGTGTCGGTACCAGAAATCAAAAGGGTAGAAGCTGCCAAAGTCTGAAGGTTGAGTAATGATCTCTCCCAATAATAAGCTTTAATGAAGGCAAGGGTAAGTCTGGGGTAAAAGTGATGGAACGGCGGCAGTTCTTGCAGGGCTTGGGGATTTTGGGATTGAGCTACAGCAGTTTGGGGCAGCAGGTAGCTTGGGCGGCAAACCAGTATCAGCAAAAACTCAGCCGGAGCGGTCGCCGCAAGTTGGCGCTCTTGATCGGGATTAATGAGTACGAAGCCAAAGGGGAATGGCTGCCCCTGAATGGTTGTGTAACCGATGTGGAGTTACAACGGCAATTACTGATTGATCGGTTTGGTTTTTTAGCTAGTGATATCCTCACTCTCACCAATCAGCAGGCTACCCGCAGCGCCATCACTCAGGCTGTGCAGGAACATTTGATCTCTCAAGCCTTAGCGGGCGATTTGGTGGTGTTACATTTTAGCGGTCACGGCTCCCAGGTGGGCAAATACAAAACCCTCGTACCCGTGAATGCCAGTCAATTTTCCAGTCTAGATTTGAGCTTAGCCGCCCTCCAGCAGTGCCTAGGCCAGGTCAGCACTGAGCAAGTGACCTGCGTAATTGATGCGGGCTATCGTCATCCTGGTGAAGCGATCGTCGGCAATTTTCGGATCCGCAGTCGCCCTGGTCAGCCAGATTTGCAGTTGCTAGAGCCAGAGCTAAAACTTCCCCAAGGTCAAAATATCTCGATTTTGCAGGCAAGCGATCGCTTCTGTGCCGATGGTAACTGGCGTGGTTTTAGTAGTGGCATTTTTACCTATGCGCTCACTCAACAGCTATGGCAAACTACCGAGCCGCGCTTTTATCGCCTGATTATGCCCCAAGTATTAGATGCCTTAGATCAGCAGGCCTTTTCCCCTAGCCAAGTTAACCCTACGGGCGCAACTCTACCTAGCCCTAATTTAATTACTGAGTTGGCAGCCGCAGATGGGGCGATCCTGAGTCAAGATGATCCCAAAGCTTGCCAGATTTGGTTGGGAGGACTGCCAATTTCGGCTTTGAATAACTACGGTGCTGGTTCGATTTTTGGCTGCGGTCAAGCTAGGCTACAGGTGCGATCGCGGGATGGTCTAATTGCTAAGGCAGAGATCCTCAATCCCCCGCAACCTCTCCAGCCGGGGCAACTAGTGCAAGAACAGGTGCGAGCCTTGGCCAAAGATTTGGGACTAATAATTGCCCTAGATCAGAAACTTGCCAAAATTGAACGAATTGATGCCATGGGTGCGATCGCTCAGCTAGGCAATATGACTGGAGTATTGGCAGGAGAAGCCTACGCCGACTGTATTTTTGGCACTGAGTCCAATAGCTATGGTTTGTTTACCCTGGCACGGAAACCCATTCTCGGCTCCTTTGGCGCAGTCAGTGAATCGGTGGGGGCAGCGATTCGGCGGTTACGCCCCAACCTCGAAGGCCTATTAGCCGCTAAACTAATTCAATTCAGTCACAATCAATCCTCTTCAGGCATCGGGCTAAGTGTCAAACTTGAAGCCAGAAGAGGGGAAGAGCCTCTAGCGATCGCTAGCTTTTGTCAGTCTACCTGTGTTGCTCGCCAAGACCTAGTTCCCGATCCCAGTCGTCATGCACCTTTAGTAGTGGGCGATCGCCTCTCCTGTCATTTAGAAAACCAGACTACGACTCCCCTCTATCTCCAAATTTTTAGCTTTGACCCCAGGGGAAAAATGATCACGCCCTCTTTTGTGATTGCCCCCTATGCCAATGATGGCATTCTCCCTCCCCAGCAAAGCCTAGTAATTCCCCATCCCAATGCCCCGATTTCCTGGACAGTAGCTGCTCCTAGGGGACTAGTCAAGCTCCAAATTGTTGCTAGTCGGCAGCCACTCAACCGCACTACTAGCCTGCGAGAACGCTATGCGGGGCAAGCCACTTCGCCCACTAGCATGATCGCCATTCCCAATCCGCTCGAAGTAGCTCAGGCTCTGCTAGAAGACCTGGATCAGCCCAGCCTCAACCCTGGTGATGATAAGTCTTGGTATCTAGATACTCAAACCTGGGCGAGCTTAGGCATTACTTACCTGGTAGCTTAAAACACTGCACCCGACCGTATGGTAAATTTTCACTAGTATCCCAAGTTATTTACGGCGGGTGAGTTCAACCAAATCTATGTCTAGCCCTGTCCCAACTGAGCAACAACCCCTAAATGAGTATCTTGCCCTCAAGGATTCGTTCTTTTTTAGGTGGGCGACCCTGGCAACTTGGCCATATCTACGTGTTTTTTTGCTGGTGTGGTTAGGTTGGTGGTTGTTCACTGGTCCGATCGCCGCCTCTAGTTTTCCGCCCCACCGTGGTTGGTTTCTATTTTTAGCCTGGGGCAGCTTGGGTGCTACCTTGGGTACACTTTTACCTTTGCTACAACTGTTCTTGGGCTGGAGTTATGTGGGCGATCGCCTCAATCGTGAGCAAGTGCTGTATGAGGAGAGTGGTTGGTATGATGGTCAAACCTGGCAAAAGCCTGAAGGGGAATTGATCAAAGATCGCTTGATCGTTACCTATGAAATTCGCCCTCTACTCCTTAAGCTCAAACTTACCGCTATGGCAATCTTACTGATCTTGATCGTTTTGGCGATCGCTATTTGGCTGGGCAGTCAATTTTTCTAAACGCGATCGCAGGCTATCAAGCTTGATCTGGGCTAAAATTTCGGCGGCAAATCCGTAGGTCAATAGGTTGGCTGCTTGGCTAGCGCTGAGCCCACGACTTTGCAAATAAAAGATTTCCTCTGGATCGAGTTGACTAACCGTAGCTCCATGGGCGCATTTGACGTTATCTGCTAAGATTTCCAACTGGGGCTGGGTGTCTACCCTAGCGGTGGATGAGCGCAACAGGTTACGGCTAAGCTGACTAGAGTTAGTGTTTTGGGCATTTTTGGCTACCTTAATCTTGCCGCTAAATACACCGCGCCCCCGATCGCTCACTACCGTGCGATGGACTTGGGTGCTGCTACCATCCCTAACCTGGTGCGCAATTACTGAGTGGGTGTCTGCCAAGCGATCGCCATCCGTAACCGCTAGACCATAAATTTGGCTACTAGCCCCTTTGCCCTTCTGGTCAATTTCTAGTTGCAACCGAGATAACTTGGCGCCTAGGGCGATCGCTACCCCGTGGTAATGGCTATCTGAGGCTTGAACTATTTGGCTAGCGTGCAGATCATAGGCTAGCGGCGCTTGAGTTTGCACCAACACATGGTGAAGGCGGGCATTTTTACCCAGATAAAACTGGGAAACGGTATTGGCAAAATAGGTCTGGTCTGGTAGTCCCACCTGGGTTTGAACGAGATTGAGACTGCTGTGATCCGTTAAAACTACCAACAGGCGATTATGGGCGATCGCTGCTTGATCCAAAGTATCATGCACAAATAATACCTGGACTGGTTGCTGAACTTCTGCCGACACCTCCAGCACGATTACATCCTCAAAGCAGCCATGGTTGAGGCTAGTGAAAAAATCTGAGTTAGGGATCGCTTGAAAATACTGCTCCAGGTTAGTCTGGCTCAGATTAGAACTATGACTAAAACTGATCCCCTCAGGTAAAGCGATCGTCGAGTAGTGCGGCGCGAACACTCCATTCACCACCACTAGTTGTAGTGTTCCCTCAATTCTTTCTGCTTGCACTAGTGCTTCAATCCTAGGATTTTGGGCGATCGCTCCCATTTGCCAAGCAGTAGCCAATAATTCAGCTAGATCAGTGTATTTCCACTCTTCCTGGCGCAGAGTGGGAAAGGGAATCTGCCCAATCTGTTCCCGATAAAATTGCTGATACTTCCCTAACCATCCCGTTTGGGATCTAGGATCATCTGTAAACCGCTGGCGCAGCAACTCGGTGGCAAAATTCGCGCCGGTCAATCGATCTATGGTCATGGTTTTATATTTTCAGTCAGTCCTACGTTCAATTTTGACACTCCTCCCTAGGAATGATGTCTAGCCCTGGGCAACTACTTTATCCTAATACAGGCATTTTCAGGTACCCAGTCCTGCGGCAAGTGGTAAAAAATGATCAAAATTACCATTGGCTTTCGGAATTTTGCCTGACTAGGCTTAGAATATGGCAGTGTGAAATTTATGGCACTTAATAATCGTGCAATTTGTGGTGGTTAGGAGCAAAACTTTGGATATGTTCTACTTTCAAAAACCGATTACTCCCCTTAGGCTAGCCCAAGGTTTAAGCCTCGTCGGCCTTGGTTACTTGGTTCTGGGGTCTAGATTCACGCCTTTGGCATCGGCAACGCCTCAGCCTCAGATTCCTGGTCAGCAAAACCAGGCAACCAGCTTTAAGTCAGCAGAATTAACCAGGCAAATCCAACTGCCTATTCCTGTTCTAGCTCAACAGCCAGAGCCAAACCCAGCAAGTTCTACCCCACCCAACTTGTCGGGTGAATCCCCCAAGCAGCCGCTGCCTGTTGCCCCAACGCAGCCTAATCCACCCCAAACCAAGCCAGAATTTCAGCCAGGTGTCTCTCCTGCCAAGCGAATTGATCCTAGGAACGATACCGTGTTTGATACGGGGATTCGCCAAACTCCGCCCTTGACTGTGCCTACCACCCCCAGTCAGGTGAAAATTCAAACTACCCAAGCCCTCACCCTCAAGGAAGCCCTGGCAATTGCCGAGTTTAATAGCTTGCAGATCAAGCAAGCCGCAGTAGTGGTACAAAGGGCAAAAGCCGTGGTAGATGAAGCGATCGCTGCCCGTAGACCTAACCTGGACATTGAAGGTCGCTATGCCTTGAGTGATTCCGCCGATGCCCGCCAGAGCAATATTGCCCGATCTCCTTTGCTCGGTGAGAGTTCCACCATTACCCAGCCCCTGTCCGGCACAGTGCAGCTTTCCTATAATGTGTTTACTTCCGGCTTGGTGGAGTCCCAGATTAAATCTGCTGAGGAACGCTTGCGGGCAGCCGAAGCTGACCTGACTCGCATTCGGCAAACTACTTTTCTGGACATCACTAATGCCTATATTGACTTGCAAGATAGTGATGAAATTGTGCGGATTCGCCAGGCTTCGGTCACTGCTCGCCAACAGAGTCTCAAGGATACCCAATCCCTAGAGCGGGCTGGAGTTGGTACTAAGTTTGATGTGTTGCAGGCAGAGGTACAACTGAGCAATGCCCAGCAGCAGCTTCTCAGTGCCCAAAACAATCAACTGGTGAGAAGGCGCACCCTAGCGCAGCAATTACAATACCCGCCCACCGCCAATTTAACTGCCGCTGACAAAATTGTGCCTGCCCCTGACTGGCAATTGAGTTTAGAAGACACAATTTTGCAAGCTCTGCGCAATCGTTCTGAACTAGACATTCAAAAACTGAATGCCAGTGCGGCAATCAATCAGGCTAAGGCGGAAATTGCCCGCTTGGGACCCCAGGTTCAGGTGACTGCCAGTTACGATCTGCGGGATAACTTTAGCAATACTGGCGGCATCTCCATGGGTTATACCCTGGGGGCGCGGGTGGCTTGGCGGCTGTTAGATGGTGGGGTAGCTAGTGCTAGGGTCAAACAATTTGAAGCCGATCGCGACTTGGCTGAGACCAGATTTGAGAGCACTGCCACCCAGATCAGGCTGGAGGTGGAGTCGGCTTACCTCACCCTAGATTCTACCCGCGACCAAATTAAGACCTCCGCTAAGGCGGTAGAAAGTGCGGCTGAGGCGCT
>JANRLH010000024.1:0-8128 GCA_033762795.1 Pseudanabaenaceae cyanobacterium bins.68 | reverse complement strand
GTTTACAGGAACTACTACTTCCAGAAGTAAGTGGACAAGCCATGCCAAAAAGTAGAATGTCTTTAAGTGAAGTGATGACAGTTTTGGTTGGGTTTCATGGGGCACGTTATCGCACATTCAAAGATTTTTATGTACTCCACGTACAGAGATATTGGGTCAAAGGGATGCCTAATCTAGTAAGTTACAACAGGTTTGTGGGATTGATGTGATCAGCTTTAATTGCTCTGTGTTGCTACTTTCATTTCTGTTGTAGAGGTAGAAATACAGGAATTAGTTTCATTGATTCAACTAGCATTAAAGCCTGTCGAAATCAAAGGGCAAATAGCCATAAAGTGTTTGCGGGGCTTGCTGATTGGGGTAAGAATTCTTTTGGTTGGTACTATGGATTTAAGCTCCATTTAGTCATTAATGAACAGGGAGAACTACTTTCTTTTGTTCTCACTCCTGCTAATACTGACGATAGAACTGTCGTACCAAAGTTGCTAGAAGCAATCGTCGGTAAAGTGTTTGGTGATAAGGGTTATATTTCCCAGAAATTATTTAATCAACTCTTAAACAAAGGTGTGCAATTGATTACAACTGTGAGAAAGAATATGAAAAACAAGTTAATGACTCTGGAAGATAAGTTATGGCTGAAGAAACGTCGTTTGATTGAAACAGTCAATGACCAATTAAAGAATATGTATTTGATTGAACATAGTCGTCATCGCAAGGTGGCAAACTTTATGGTCAATCTAGTAGCTGGTTTGATTGCTTATACCTATCAACCTGAAAAACCCTCTGCCTATATTGATTACGACTCCCATAATGCCTATATTTACTTCATCGAACTCAGGTTTGATCAGTTACGGCTGTTGATCCGAGAAAGGTTGGAAGTTATGACCCAAGACGTGATTGCTTCTATTGTTGGTTGGGATTACATTTTAGAGGCTCTATCTGTAGCTGGTATTTAACGATTTGGTATTATTAGGGGTATGGGGCTGTGCTCCCCTGCGTGGGGCACCCTTGCACCCTACATAAATCGATCTGTAGTCTAACTTTGGAGATTTGGTATTATTTTGGTCACAAGGTAATATCACCAGCAGGATGGCAACCTACCAAAGATGCCAAAACTACTCTAGTTGAGATTTATGAATGGATACGGCAGTGTGAAGCTCAAGTGAAAGAGATTCTAATCTGAAGTCGATAAATTCCTAATTTGCACTTAAATTAAATGTTGGGCGCATCTTCTTCGATCGCGCTGCTCGGTTCTGCTAAAATCGGCTGAACTTGGCTAACAGGTTGCTGGCTCCGATCAACCGCAGTTTTAATCACTATGTAAAGTACGGGAGTAATAAATAAACTTAAGAAAGTCGCGATCGCCATGCCCCCAAAAACCGCTGTCCCTAAAGATTGCCGCGCTGCCGCTCCTGCTCCAGTAGCAATTACTAAAGGGAAAATGCCAATCATGGTAGAAAGAGCGGTCATTAAAATTGGTCGCAGTCTCAATTGAGCAGCCTCGATCGCGGCTTTGGTAATCGACAAACCCTGCTCCTGCCGCAGTTGGTTAGCAAATTCCACAATTAAAATAGAGTTCTTACTAGCCAAGCCAATTAGCATCACAAAGCCAATCTGGGTATAAACATCGCTAGCGATCTGAAAAGGAGAGCCAACAATTACACTCAACCAGGGCTGACCCAAAATGAAGGGTAGAATCGATAGCCCCCCCCGAACAGTTACTGCTAACAAAGCCCCCAAAATTGCCAATGGCACTGCCAACATAATAATCAGAGGGTCAATATAATTTTCGTATTGGGCAGCTAGCACCAAAAACACCAAAACAAGGCCAAAGCCAAAAATCAAAATTCCCTGCCCGCTGGAGTCAATTTCTTCTAAAGATAAGCCAGTCCACTCATAGCCATAACCTTTGGGTAAAACTTGTTTGGCGATCGCCTCCATTGCCTGAATAGCTTGACCAGAGCTAATCCCAGGGGCAGCACTACCACTGATCGGTACAGTTCTAAACAGATTGTAGTGACTAATAATAGCAGGGGCAGCAGTTTGAGAAACAGTGACAAAATTGCTCAAGGGGATCATCTCTCCCGTGCGGGCGCGGACATAGAGTTTTTGAATATCTTCAGCATTAGAACGGAACTGGCTATCAGCCTGGACATAAACTCGATAACTCCGCCCAAACCGATCAAGGTCATTGACATAGGTAGAGCCTAAAAATGTCTGAAGCGTGGCATAGATGTCCTGGAGTGAAACCTGGAGAGAAATAGCCTTATCCCGATTGACTTCAACAAATAACTTGGGAGTATTCGCATTAAAATCCGCCCTCAAGCCAGGGGGGGCAAAGGCGGGCTTCCCAGCGATCGTGAAGGTTTGCGCCTTCGCTAAAAAATCGTTGGTAAAAGCCTCAATATTGGCAAAGTCTTGACCTTCCTGGGCTTGCAGTTGAAACTCAAACCCCCCCACATTCCCTAACCCTAAAATCGCTGGCGGCGGAAAAGAAAATACCTGAGCTTCCTTAATTTGCGCTAATTGGGGGGCAATTTTGCCAAAAATAATCGCATTTTGGGCTTGATCTGCTCCTTTCCGTTCTTCCCAGGATTTTAGGGTAGTAAAAACTACACCTTGGTTTGGAGCGCCACCCGAAAAACTAAAGCCGCCGATCGCGAAAACCCCCTCCACTTCCGGTTGTTTCAGCATAATTTCTTCCACTTTGGTTAACACATTTTCCGTGTAATTAAGGGATGCACCTTCAGGGGCGCGGACGAGGGTGATAAAATAGGACTGGTCTTCTCCTGGTAAAAAACTATTGGGAACAGCATTAAAGACAAAGTAGGTCAGACCTAGGGATAGGGCAAACAAAATTAAAATAAAACCCTTCACTTTAGCAATAGCCACCAAACTTGAGCGGTAAGCCAATCTATTGCGCTCAACAATCCGATTAAACCAACGAAAGAAACGGTTGTCATGGATTTGGCCCGCCCTAAATAACTGGGCTGATAAGGTAGGAGTAAAAGTAATGGCATTAAAAGTAGAAAGGGTAATCGAAAACGCGATCGTCAGCGCAAACTGCCGATATAACTGCCCCGTAGTTCCAGGAAAAAAAGCTACAGGTACAAATACCGCTATTAGCACTAAAGAAGTGGCAATTACCGCACTCACCAAATCATTCATTGAAGCGATCGCGGCGGCGATTGGATTCATATTCTCTTCATTAATGCGGCGACTAATATCTTCAACAATGACGATCGCATCATCTACCACTAAACCCGAAGCTAAAGTTAAGCCAAATAAGGTGAGAGTATTGATATTAAAGCCCAGTAACTTAGCAAATATAAAAGTACCAACTAAAGAAACTGGAATCACTAGAGAAGGGACTAAAGTTACGCGCCAATCCTGTAAAAACAAATAAAGAATCAGCACCACCAAAATAATCGCAATCCCCAAGGAAATCACTACTTCTGTCGCCCCTGCCTGAATAAATCGGGTGGTGTCGTAGGCGAATTTATACTTCATGCCAGGGGGAAACTGAACTGATAACTGATCCATCAAAGCCCTAACTCGGTTAGCTACCTCTAGGGCATTGGCATTTGCCAACTGGGAAACCCCTAAACCCACAGCGCGGACGCCATTAAATCGCAAAAAGGAAGCATAATTCTCTGCCCCTAATTCCACCCTGCCCACATCCTGAATCCGCACTAATTCGCCATTACCAGTGGATCGAATCACAATTTGCTTAAACTGTTCAGGCTCCACTAAACGCCCCTTGGCCGTAACTGTAAACTGGTATGCCAAGTCTGGGGATGCTGGTTGTTGACCGATTTGACCGGCTCCAATTTGGATATTTTGTTCTTGAATTGCCTGAATTACATCCTGGGCAGTGAGTTGGCGCGCTGCTAATTTGTTGGGGTCAAGCCAAACCCTAATCGCAAATCTTCTTTCACCAAAAATTTGCACATTACTCACGCCATTTACCCTGCGGACGGCATCCACTAGGTAAAGGTCAGCATAGTTACTCAAAAATACATCATCGTAGAGGGGTTTCCCCTTGGCATCCCGATCCGAGTAGATGCCTACGGCAAACAAAAATCCTGCCGTTTGTTTTCGCACTCTTACCCCAGTTTGTTGCACTGGTGCTGGTAAGCGAGATGTCACCGTAGCCACCCGATTCTGCACATCCACTGCCGCTAAATCTTGATCCCGATCAGCATCAAAGGTAAGGGTAATGGTGCTAACTCCATCATCGGTGCTAGAGGAAGTCACGTAGCGCACCCCTTGAAGGCCGTTTAGCTCCTGCTCCAAAATATTAGTGACGGTGTTTTCAACTACTTCAGCACTGGCTCCGATATAGACCGAACTCACTACTACTTGGGGTGGAGTGATTTCAGGATATTGACCAATGGGGAGGGTCAAGGCGGCTCCTAAACCCACCATAAAAATGATTAGGGAGATCACGGTGGAGAAAATGGGGCGACGGATGAAAAAATCGGAAATAGAAAAAATCATGGATTCCCCTTTTGGATTGTGACTTCGGTACCATCGTTGAGGAATTGAATCCCTGAGATAACTATAATTTCCTGGGAACCTAGACCCGATAATACTTCTTGCTGATTCTGTACAATTTTACCCAACTCGATCAGACGTTGTTTAGCGATCGTTTTAGTCTTGCCTGCGGTGGTGGTGGTTCCGATGGTGTAAACAAAGGTTTTACCCGCTTGTCGCGAGATCGCTGTAATTGGAATTTTTAACCCAGGGCGACTGTCCCATACCAGGCGTACCTTGACTAACTGATCTTGGCGGAGTTTTTTATCACTATTATCGAAGGCAGCTTTGACCAACACTGACTGACTTTGGGGATTAACCGTGGGTGAAACAAATAGGATTTTTCCTCTGCCGATGGTTTTGGTATTGTCCTGGTTATCCAAAATTTTGACTGGTAATCCTGCTTTTAACTGGGAAGCCCGCTCCACTGGCACGGCAATTTCTATTTCTAGTTGCTCATTTTGAGTCAGGGTAAGAAGCTGGGAGGTATTGCTGACAAAGTCTCCTACTTTAACTGGAATATTTCCTACTATGCCGCTAAAGGGGGCGCTCACCTTATGGAATTGCAACCCTACCTGTTCTCTAAGGCGATTAGACTCGGATTGTTGTAAACGTTGGCGGGCGGCGTTCAAATCCGCTTGAGCTTGAGCAATGCCTGCCTGTGCTTCTCGTACCGTTGCTTGCTGGGCAATAATTTCCTGATCGAGAGACTTAAGGGCAGATTCAGCGGCGGCGAGAGTGTTGATCCGGTTTTCAAGGACACGCTGGGAAATCACCCCGGCATTAAATAATTCTTGGTCTCGCTGGACATCCCGCCGTTGTAAGGTAACTAGGGAAACCCGTTCTAAACGGTTTGCTTCCCTGGCATTGAGCAAGGCTCTGGCACTTTCGAGGCTGGCTTGGGCTGATTGGATAGCGGCTTTTCTAGAGCTAATTTCTGCGCGTGCCGTGGCTACTTGGGCAGCGTTACTTTGAACTGTGGCTTCCTGTTGGGATGGGTCAATAGTTAGGAGGGGGGTGCCATTTTCTACTTGATCGCCTTGGCTTACTAAAATTTGAGAAATTTGTCCGGATACTCTGGGTTTGAGGGTTACTGACTGGCGAGAATTGAGTGTGGCAATGAAATCTGAACTATCCTCAATCAGGCTAGCTGTCATAGGGGCGGTTTTTACATTTATAGAGCCTCCACCTAAGTCTGCGGGAGGGCTACCACAACTGGTAATCAGGAGAGCAGTAGCTAAAATTCCTATCTTTTTCATACCCCAAACCCTGATTAGGCAGCTAAAGTATAGCATCAACCTTTAGTGGTTTTGCTTGGTTAAGGACTACAACTAGATAATTGCAGTGCTAGGGGCTAAGGTTTGGGTATGACTCCTAGGGATTTCTATAACCTGGCAATTTGCACTGCACAGGCTTTGAGTTCTGGTTGCTGAGAGATAGGGCAAGAGAGTCCATGGGTAAGGGCGTTAGCTTCCGCTTGATCTGCCCATAAATAGCCCCAATGCATCGGTACAAATATCACTCCTGGAGCGATCGCGGTAGTGACCAAAGCTGTGAATTGCGCCTTACCCCGCACTGATTTAACTTCGACTAAATCTCCGCTGGCAATGGCATAGGGGGCTGCATCCCTAGGATGAATTTCTAGCAGGGGCTGAGGATACATTTTTTGAATTTTGGCAATTCGACCAGTGCGAGTTTGGGTATGCCAATGGCCATAGAGTCTTCCTGTGGTGAGAGAGAGGGGATAATCTGAACTCAACTTTTCTGCCATCCCACTACCCTGGTGACCAACAAAGTGGGCGCAGCGATCGCTAGTAGGAAAAACTAAATCTGTGTATAAGCGTTTGTTAGTGACTTTAGTGTCCTTGGTTTCCGGCTGGGGGCATGGCCATTGAACTGGGCCGATTTCCTTCAGCAGTGCATGACTGATGCCAGAGTGATCGCAAATGCGTCCTTGGGTAATTTGGGCAAATTCCCGATACACTGCTCCAGAATCAGCAAAATCAAAATGGGAGCTAAATCCCAATCGCTTTCCCACTTCCGCAAAAATCTGCCAGTCGTGGCGGGATTCTCCCATACAGGGCTGAAAGGCAGGACAGAGGGAAACCATCCGTTCGGAATTGGTCATCGTGCCGGTTTTCTCACTCCATTGGGTAGCAGGTAGCAGTAAATGGGCGTAGTGGGAAGTTTCAGTAGGATAGTAGGCATCCTGATAAATGGTGAACTCACAGGTTTGCAAAGCCCGCTTGGTTCTGACTAAATCAGGAAAACTGACTAAAGGATTAGTGGCAGCAATCCAGAGCAGCTTCACTTCTTGCTGTTCAAGACCGTGAATGATCTCCCAAGCAGTGCGGCCAGGGTGGGGAGAAATCTGTCCTGGGGGTAATTGCCAAAATTGTTCTAGTTCGGCGCGATGGTGCGGATTTTTGACGGAGCGATAACCTGGTAGAAGATGGGCAAGTCCGCCTGCCTCTCGGCCGCCCATGGCATTAGGCTGACCTGTAAGCGAGAATGGGCCTGCTCCAGGTTTGCCAATTTGACCAGTGAGTAAATGCAGATTAATGATCGACTGCACTTTAGCAGTACCCTGGGCTGACTGGTTAATTCCCATTGACCAGAGGGAGAGTACCTTTGTAGAACCGCCCCAAAACTTAGCCGCCGTTTCTAGCTGTTCTATCGAAATACCGCAGCTATGGGCTACGCGCTCAGGGGTATAGGCTTGAACTAATGCTTTAAACTCAGCAAAGCCACTGGTATGGGCTTGAATGAAGGCTTGATCTTGGGTTTGGGATGCCAAAATCAAATAAGCGATGCCATTGAGCAAATCAATATCTGTGCCAGGCAAAATCGGTAAATGTAGATCTGCCACCTTAGCTGTGTCAGTGCAGCGGGGATCTACTACGATCAATTTTACTTGAGAGTCAGCCTTGTGATGCCGCCGCAAGCGATTGAATAGAATTGGATGACACTCCGCCATATTGCTACCGATAATGAAGGCGCAATCGGTTAAATCCAGATCTTCATAGCAGCAGGGAGGGCCATCGGAACCCAAACTACGGATATAACCAGATACGGCAGAAGACATACAGAGGCGGGAATTGGCATCAAAATTGTTGGTGCCTAAGCAGCCTTTAATCAATTTCTGTGCTACATAGTAATCCTCGGTTTGGAATTGTCCCGAACCATACATAGAGAGGGCATCAGAACCGTAGGTTGCTTGCACCTGGATAATTCTAGTGGCAATTAAATCTAAAGCCTGATCCCAATCTAGACGGCGAAATTCCTGGTCTAGACTCTCTCTAAACATTGGATATAGCAAGCGATCGCGGGCAATAGATTCCATAATCGTTGCGCCTTTCACACACAACATTCCTTGACTAGATGGATGGGCGCGATCGCCTCTAATTTTGTATTCGGTTTCAATACGTTGATCAGCACGATCTAACGGCTGGGAGATCGCTTCTAGACCACAACCTACGCCACAATAGGGACACAGAGTTTGAATGGAATCGGGCATTGAGGCTCAATTTATTTGGAATTAACTAATTTTTGGTATTTGGCTAATTCTTGCAATGGCTGGCTAGAATCAAACACC
>JANRLH010000023.1:0-11329 GCA_033762795.1 Pseudanabaenaceae cyanobacterium bins.68 | reverse complement strand
CAATGAAAGGCTAGTATACGATGATATCTACACCTCCATTCACATCGAGAAGTTTGAGATTGAAGCAAGGCAAACCAAGCTAGGCCCTGAAGAAATCACTCGAGAAATTCCTAACGTCAGTGAAGATTCCCTACGTCAACTAGATGAAACTGGAGTGATTCGCATTGGTGCTTGGGTGGAGTCAGGAGATATTCTAGTTGGCAAAGTTACCCCCAAAGGAGAGTCGGATCAGCCACCTGAAGAAAAACTATTGCGGGCAATTTTCGGTGAGAAAGCCAGGGACGTCAGGGATAATTCTCTGAGAGTGCCTAATGGCGAGAAGGGAAGAGTAGTGGATGTGCGGGTATTCACGCGAGAGCAAGGTGATGAGCTGCCTCCAGGTGCCAACATGGTAGTGCGAATCTATGTAGCGCTGAAACGTAAGATTCAAGTAGGTGATAAGATGGCAGGCCGCCACGGCAACAAGGGAATTATCTCTAGAATTCTTGCCAAGGAGGATATGCCGTTTTTGGAAGATGGCACACCTATAGACATTGTGTTGAATCCCCTTGGAGTTCCATCACGTATGAATGTGGGTCAAGTATTTGAATGCTTGCTGGGCTGGGCAGCCGAGCATCGGGATGTTAGGTTTAAAATTCAACCTTTTGATGAAATGCATGGCGAAGAGATGTCCAGACATTCAGTTAATCAAGAGCTAGAGCATTCTCAAGCCCACCTAGGTGGTGGTGAGCGTGTATACAATCCCAACTGTCCGGGCAAGCTAACTCTGTTTGATGGTCGTACGGGAGAGCCCTTTGACCAGCCTGTAACCGTGGGCAAGGCCTATATGCTTAAGCTCGTACACCTAGTAGATGATAAGATTCATGCTCGTTCTACTGGGCCTTATTCTCTGGTGACTCAGCAGCCTTTGGGTGGTAAAGCTCAGCAAGGTGGGCAAAGATTTGGTGAAATGGAAGTATGGGCATTAGAAGCCTATGGTGCTGCCTACACTCTTCAGGAATTACTTACCGTTAAGTCAGATGACATGACTGGTAGAAATGAGGCGTTGAACGCGATCGTCAAGGGTCACTCTATTCCACGACCCGGCACTCCAGAGTCTTTTAAGGTTCTAGTTAGAGAGTTACAGTCTCTCTGTTTAGATGTATCTGTTCATAAGCTAGAGTCTCAAGAGGATGGCAAAAATCGGAATACTGAAGTAGATTTGATGGTTGATGTCAGCACACGCCGCACTCCTATTCGTCCTACTTATGAGTCTATTTACAAAGGCGATGGCGACTTTGATGAGGACGATGAATAGTCAATAAGCTGCCATTACAACTTTACCGAATTTCCCATTGCACAGCCTTAAATTACGCTCCGATAGAGCAGGACGTTTTAGTAATGACTAAAGTGGAACAACGTTTTGATTATGTCAAAATCGGTATAGCATCTCCAGCCCGTATTCGTGGTTGGGGGGAAAGAGTGTTACCCAACGGTAGTTTAGTTGGTGAGGTTACTAAGCCTGAAACTATTAACTACCGTACTCTAAAGCCTGAAATGGATGGCTTGTTCTGCGAGAAAATTTTTGGTCCTGCTAAGGATTGGGAATGTCACTGCGGTAAATACAAACGGGTCAGACATCGTGGCATTGTCTGCGAGCGTTGCGGTGTAGAAGTTACCGAATCAAGAGTAAGGCGGCATCGAATGGGCTATATCAAGCTTGCAGCCCCTGTTACTCATGTTTGGTATTTAAAGGGCATCCCCAGCTACATGGCAATTCTGCTGGATATTCCTCTCCGAGATGTAGAGCAGATTGTTTACTTTAACGCCTATGTCGTACTCAATCCTGGGAACAATGAGGAACTGAGCTATAAACAATTACTGACTGAAGATCAGTGGCTCGAATTAGAAGACCAGATCTACGCGCTTGATTCTCAACTAGAAGGAATCGAAGTGGGGATTGGGGCTGAAGCCGTACAGAGACTTTTACAGGATTTGAACCTGGAGCTAGAAGCTGAAAAGTTGCGGGAAGAGATTGCCAATTCTAAAGGGCAAAAACGAGCAAAATTAATTAAGCGACTCCGAGTAGTGGATAACTTTGTAGCTACTCAAGCTAGTCCAGATTGGATGGTTTTAGAATATATTCCGGTAATTCCACCTGATTTGCGACCGATGGTACAGCTAGATGGCGGTAGGTTTGCCACCAGTGACTTAAATGATCTGTATCGACGGGTGATTAATCGCAATAATCGATTGGCAAGATTACAGGAAATTCTGGCGCCAGAAATTATTGTGCGGAATGAGAAGCGGATGCTGCAAGAAGCAGTAGATGCCTTAATTGACAATGGCAGACGTGGACGCACGGTAGTAGGTGCTAATAACCGACCGCTGAAATCCCTATCCGATATTATTGAAGGTAAGCAAGGTCGTTTCCGTCAGAACCTACTTGGCAAGCGGGTTGACTATTCGGGCAGAAGCGTAATTGTAGTTGGTCCAAATCTCAAAATCCACCAATGTGGCTTGCCTAAGGAGATGGCAATTGAACTGTTTCAACCCTTTGTGATTCAGAGGTTAATCAAATCTAGCCTAGTAAATAATATTAAGGCAGCCAAAAAGATGATTCAGCGCAATGATCCCGCTATTTGGGATGTTTTGGAGTCAGTTATTCGTGAGCATCCAGTCATGCTCAACCGAGCACCTACATTACACCGACTGGGCATTCAGGCTTTCGAACCAATCCTGGTGACTGGACGTGCTATTCAGTTACATCCATTAGTTTGTCCAGCTTTTAATGCTGACTTTGATGGAGATCAGATGGCTGTGCATGTACCTTTGTCCTTAGAATCCCAAGCGGAAGCTAGGCTGTTAATGCTCGCTTCTAACAGCGTATTATCTCCAGCTACGGGTCGCCCCATTGTTGCCCCCAGCCAGGATATGGTTTTGGGCTGTTACTACCTCACGATTGATAACCCAGATAAGCAGAAAAATCCTCCTGTTCAGTATTTTGCTGGTTATGAGGATGTAATTGTTGCCTATGAGCAGAAGCAGATAGATCTCCATTCTCCTATCTGGCTCCGTTTTGATATTGAAGGGGAGGTTGAGTTTGATGAGCCTGAGGGAGAGATTTGGCAGCTAAGCGATAATTTGGTGGAACTTTTAGTACCCAATAGGTTGGAAGATTCTTTACGAGTTGGTGTGGGCGATCTGGTATTCAAGGATCAGGTGGTTGCCGAAAATTTAGTAATTCAGACTAATGGTTATATAGTAGATTTGCGCGATCGCGACCAAGATCTAGTATTAACAATTCGTCCCGCACTCCCTCTGGCGACTGGGGAGGTTATGAAAGCTAATGATCAACTCTCCACCATTACCAAAATCCAACTGGGAGCTAACACTAAGCGAGCAATTAGGTTGATCCGCTGTGATCATAGTGCCAAGCCAGTATTGCAGTATATCCGCACTACGGCAGGACGAGTAATCTTTAACTACACGGTGCATCACGCTTTGATGGGTTAGATTTAGGGGGCGAGGGTGGCTGCGCCTATCTCTAGATTAGCCTAATAGATTTTTCAATTTACTGCTCACCATTTTTTTAGCGAGATATTTTAATCATGGCAGATTCAGAATCCAAGAAGAAGCAGCCTAAATTCATCAACAAAACTGTAAATAAGAGCGAGTTGAAAAGCAGAATTGCTTGGGCATTCACTAACCACGGTGCTTCTCGTGCAGCAAATATGGCTGATCAACTCAAAGCCTTGGGATTCCGCTATGCTACTCAAGCAGGGATTTCGATTAGTGTGGAAGACTTGCAAATTCCGCCAGAGAAAAAAGATATGCTCGCCAAAGCCGAGCAAGAAATTGAGGTGAGTGAGGCTCGCTACATCAAGGGGGAAATTACCGAGGTTGAGCGATTCCAGAAGGTGATTGACACCTGGAATAAGGCTAATGATGAGCTAAAGAATCAAGTTGTTACTAACTTTAAGAAAAACAATCCTCTCAATTCCGTCTACATGATGGCGTTCTCTGGAGCGAGAGGGAATATCTCTCAGGTGAAGCAGCTAGTGGGTATGCGTGGTTTGATGGCCAATCCCCAAGGGGAGATTATTGACCTCCCAATCAAAACTAACTTTAGGGAAGGATTGACTGTAACTGAGTACATCATTTCTTCCTATGGTGCGCGTAAAGGTCTGGTAGATACTGCTTTAAGAACTGCTGACTCTGGATACTTGACCAGAAGACTAGTAGATGTATCCCAAGACGTAATTATTCGTGAATCTGATTGTGGCACTACCAGAGGAATTGTTATCCAAGCGATGAAAGACGGCGATCGCACCATGATTAAATTAAGCGATCGCTTATTTGGTCGTGTGGCAGCAGAAGATGTAATGCACCCCCAAACTGGAGAAGTAATAGTTCCCCGTAATCAAGCCTTTTCTGATGAACTAGCAAAAGCAGTACAGGATGCCGGAGTAGAAAAAGTGCTAGTGCGCTCTGCTCTAACCTGTGAATCTAACCGTTCAGTATGTCAACATTGCTACGGCTGGAGTATGGCTCACGGCAAGATTGTTGATATTGGCGAAGCAGTGGGAATCATTGCTGCTCAGTCAATTGGCGAACCTGGTACACAGCTAACCATGCGGACTTTCCATACCGGTGGTGTGTTTACTGGTGAGGTAGCCCAGCAGGAGCTAGCCAAGTTTGACGGTGTAGTCAAAGCTAAAAAATTGCGTCTTCGCCCAATTAGAACTAACCATGGGGATGATGCTTTCATGGTTGAAGCCAATGGCGAATTTAGCTTAGAGGGACAAGGGCATAAAGAAGTATATTCAGTTACTCAGGGTTCCACTCTACGAGTGAGAGATGGGCAGAAAGTGACCAAGGGGGAACTTCTAGCAGAGGTAGCAGCCAGCGGCAGAACTGCTCGCAAAACCACAGAAAAAGCGACCAAGAGCTTGAACACTGGTTTAGCAGGGGAAGTATTTTTCGATGATCTAACGCCAGAAGAGAAGAAAGATCGTCAAGGCAATACTAGCTACGTCGCCAATCGTAACGGGCGCATTTGGATTTTAGCAGGGGAAGTCTACAATCTGCCACCTGGAGCAGAGCCAGTAGTGAAGAACGGTGACTATGTGGAAGTCAATAGCACCCTAGCGGAAACCCGGTTAGTTACAGAACATGGTGGTATTGTCCGAATTAACCCTGAAGATCAGCGTCAAAATCGAGAAGTCGAGATCATTACTGCTTCAGTGGTGTTAGACCAGGCGGTAATCATTAAAGAGATTCAACAGGGAAGAGAAAACTACATTCTGGAAACTAAGCAAGGTCAGAGATTTTCGCTCAAGGCTACTCCAGGTACTAAGGTAAGTAATTCTCAAGTAGTAGCCGAACTAATTGATTCCACTTTCCAAACCAAAAGTGGCGGAATCATCAAGTACTCCGGAGACTTGGAAGTGACCAAGCGCAGCAAGGCAAAACAGGGCTATGAGATTCTCAGTGGCGGCACTGTGCTTTGGATTCCTGAAGAATCCCATGAAGTCAATAAAGATATTTCTTTACTGATGGTTGAAGATGGTCAGTACGTGGAATCTGGTACCGAGGTCGTCAAGGATATCTACTGCCAAAGTGCCGGCGTAGTTGAGGTGACTCAGAAAAATGATATTCTGCGGGAAATCGTGATCAAGCCTGGATTTTTACATCTGGTAGACGATCCTCAAACTGCTATGCAGATGCATGACTCCTTTGCCCATCCTGGGGTTGAGGTCATGGACGGCATTGTCTACGATCAAATGCGCTACGTGGAATATGTGGATACGCCAGAAGGCCCAGCTTTGCTCCTACGCCCAGTAGAAGAATTTCACATTCCTGATAGCCCGATAGTACCTAGCCAGGAGTCGGCAAATCAGTCGGGTAGAGCGATTCGGTTGAGAGCCGTACAGCGCATTCCCTACAAAGATGGTGAGCGAGTTAAGTCAATTGATGGGCTCGAACTATTGCGCACTCAACTGGTATTAGAAATTGATTCCGATGCATTGCATTTGGCCGCAGATATTGAATTTTTACCTGATGAACAAGATCCTGAGCGCTTGAGATTGCAAATGGTGATCTTGGAATCTTTAGTAATTCGTCAAGATAATTCTGAGCCAGGGCATGGCAATGTTCTCACTCGGATTCTAGTCAAGGATGGTGAGCAAATTGATCCTGGCGCAGTAGTAGCGCGTACTGAAATTCTTTGTAAGCAGGCAGGAGAAGTACGCGGGATCAATGAGTTAGGAGAATCAGTGCGCCGCATTCTATTGGTGACTGATGCTAGTCGTCAAACTGTACCCTGTACCCATACAGATTTGCGAGTGGGAGATTTGGTGAGAGCGGGAGATGCGATCGGAAAGGGGATTACAGCGCCTGAATCGGGGCAGATTGTGGAAGTGAATGAGGAAGATATACAGTTGAGAATTGGGCGTCCCTATCTGGTCTCTCCTGGAGCAGTCTTGCAGGTAGAACATGGCGATTTAGTCCAGCGCGGCGACAACCTGGCACTCCTGGTGTTTGAACGAGCCAAGACTGGGGATATTATTCAAGGACTGCCACGGATTGAAGAACTGCTAGAAGCGCGCAAGCCCAAAGAGAAGTCGGTTTTGAGTCAGCGTAAAGGTGTTGTGCAGGTAAAATATCGAGAAGATGATTTACCTGAGTTGAACATTGTGGAGGATAATGGCGAGATCTCAGTGTATGAAGTTAGCCCTGGCCAAAGCCTTCTAGTATCTGATGCTCAAGAGGTAGAAGCAGGTGAACCACTCACTGATGGGCCAAGAGATCCCCATGAAATTCTGGAGATTTTCTTTGGTCTCTATAAGCAAGATTCAGAGGTAATGGAAGCAGCACTAGTTGACTTTCAAGACATCTTGGGCACAGTAATTGAAGATGAGGCTTTGGTGAGTTTCCGTCAATTTGTAGCTGAATTAGATATGGAGGAGCCCGTCATTTCTAGGTTTATAAAGCTAAAACTGCGTCTGAGTGAGGAGCCAACCTTGGTGAGTATGCTGCGAGTATTGGAATCTTTAGTGAATAAGGAGGCAGCTTTACGCAGCCTGCAAAAAGCTCAAGAATTCCTGGTAGAAGAGGTACTACGGGTCTATCAATCTCAAGGGGTAGATATTTCCGATAAGCACATTGAAGTAGTAGTGAAGCAGATGACTTCAAAGGTGAGAATCGAAGATGGTGGAGATACGACGCGCCTGCCTGGAGAACTGGTGGATTTGAATCAGGTGGATGATATTAACCTGGCGATGGCGGTGACTCGCGGCGTGCCGGCTGAATATACGCCGATCTTGATGGGGATTACCAAAGCTAGTTTGAATACTGACAGCTTTATTTCCGCAGCTAGTTTCCAGGAAACCACTAGGGTGCTAACTGAGGCGGCGATTGAGGGCAAGTCTGATTGGCTGCGAGGCTTGAAGGAGAATGTGATCATTGGGCGTTTGATTCCAGCAGGCACTGGCTTTAATGCCTACGATAGCACTCTGTCGGATGTGCTAATTGAAGAAGAGGATGGAATCAACAATTTTGAACCAGAATTCTCTTACGATCGCTTAGGAGATGGAGAAGATGAGATTATTGACGATCGGATTGCTCGCTACAAGCTAGAACAGGAGGCTGGATTGGCTAGGGCGACTGTTGAAGCTTTAGTAAGTGATGATCTTGATGATCTCATGGAAGGTGCTGAAGAAGAGGATCTTGAGGCACAGATAGATGATGAGTTGGCGGCAGAGTTTGAGGCTGAGGATGAGGGGTTTTGAGCAATTAGGAGTAGCTTAGATGTTTTGGGCAGAAAAGTTAGCTGCTGATTTGACTGGCACCCAGGTGGTGAATGACTCGAAGACTCCTTCGGGAAGGGTACATGTGGGTTCTTTGCGGGGGGTAATTATCCATGATGTGATTTATAGATCGCTACAGCATTTGGATAAACCAGTCAGATTTTTGTATGGCGCAGACGATTATGATGCCCTAGATACAGTACCTAGGTATCTTGATCAGGAACGATTCAGCCCCTACTTAGGCTTTCCCCTGTGCAATGTGCCCGCCCCTCAGGATACTGCTAGTGATTATGCCAAATACTTTATGCAGGAATTTTTGGAGGTATTTGACTACTTAGGTGTACGTCCAGAGGTTTACTACCTGCGGGATTTTTACCGCATGGGTAAGCTTAACCCCTACATTGATCTGTTTTTGCGCCAAGCAGCTTTGGTGCGTGAGGCTTATCTACGGGTGAGTGGTGGTAAGCGAGCAGAAGATTGGTATCCCTTTCAGCCAATTTGTGAGAATTGCGGCAAGATTGCGACCACGGTAGTGAGTGACTATAACGGAGCGGAAGTGTTTTATCACTGCAAAGGTACTAACTATGTGAAAGGCTGTAACCATAGGGGCTGGGTATCACCTTTTGATGGCAGGGGCAAATTGCCCTGGAAAGTAGAATGGGTGGCAAAGTGGGATCTGTTGGGTGTAACCGTTGAGATGGCGGGCAAAGACCATTCCCAGAAGGGTGGTTCTAGGGAGGTGGCGAATGCAATTTGTGAGTCGGTATTGGGTAAGCCTGCTCCTTTCCATTCTCCCTATGAGTTTATTTTGGTGAACGGCACCAAGATGAGCTCTTCTAAGGGTGTAGGTTCTGGAGCCAAGGAAATTGCAGACCTGTTGCCAGCAGAATTATTAAGGTTCTTGATGTTGCGCACTCAACCGCGCACCGTGATCAATTTTTCGCCGAACTATGAGACGATTACCCGCTTGTTTCGGGATTATGATCTGCTAGTAGATAAGGCGATCGCTAGCCCAGATCTAGAGGGAGATGATTTGGCTGCTTTACGTTACGCTCAAGTTAAGGATTGGCAAAGTCACCAGACTTTTGATCTGAGTACGATTATCTCCCTGTTACAGTTACCCCATCTGGACATTGAGGCTGAACTTGAGCGGCGGATTGGCAAACCTTTAAGCGATCGCGATTGGCAAGTAATCAGGTCTTATATTGCTACGGCAAGACAATGGTTGCGAGATTATGCCGATGAGGAAGAGAAGTTGGAGATTTATCTGGAGCGATTACCAGAACGAGCTAAGGAAATCAATGGAGAACAGGCAAATTATCTTCATGTCCTGGCTAGCAGATTAGAAGCGATCGCTAGTTGGGAAGCAGAGCCTTTACAGACTGAAATTTTTGCCCTCACCCGTGAGCTCAATCTCAGCCAAAAGGAAGCCTTTAAAGCAATTTATCTCTGTTTTTTGAACAAAGAGCGGGGACCAAAAGCAGGTAGTCTTTTCTCATTTTTGGAGCGGCAATTTGTGCTGCAACGCTTGAGAGCGGTCGATAGTTGCCTCAATGCTGAGGCTTGAAGATCTCACAGTCCAGTATGACCGCGACCTCCCCCCTGCGGTTGATCGGGTGAATTTAACTGTGCCAGTCGGCGAAATTTTAGGATTGGTGGGCGAAAGTGGTTGTGGTAAATCTACTTTAGGGCGATCGCTATTGGGACTATTACCCAAATCTGCCCAGGTGTCGGGTCAGGTCAGCTTGACCTTAGCCAATTCTCAGGTGTTAGGGCTAAAAGATTTTCAGCGTGGCCGCCAAATTGGTCTAATTTTTCAAGATCCCTTAACTCGTCTCAACCCACTTTTGACTATTGCTGCCCATGGGATTGAAGTTGTCCAATCTCATTTTCCCCGTTTAACTAAAACTGAAGCGCGAGCAAAATTTGCCCATGCCCTTACCCAGGTCAATATTGACCGGGATCGCGCTGATCAATATCCCCATCAATTTAGCGGTGGTATGCGCCAAAGGGTAGCGATCGCTTTAGCCTTGGTACTTGAGCCTGTAGTACTGATTGCGGATGAGCCCACCACGAGTTTAGATGTGACGATCGCCGCCGAGATCTTGACCGAACTCACCCAGTTGCGATCCCGGATGGCAATCATTCTGATTACCCATGACCTAGGTTTAGTAGCCCAATATTGCGATCGGGTAGCAGTGATGTATGGAGGCGCGATCGTGGAGATTGGCAAGAGTAAACAAGTGTTGCACCAACCTCAGCAGCAATATACCCAGACCCTGGTACAGTCAATCAAGCGATTTGTGCCTGCGCCGCCCTCCTCCTCTCTTATCTCCCCCTGCCCTCTTCTCCTAGAAGTGCAGAATTTATCTAAGTTCTATGGTCGATCGCACCTACCTTGGCAAAAATCTAAGCTTGGGGTAAAAGCCCTTGATCAAGTCAGCTTCAAGATTTACCGAGGCGATCGCTTGGGCATGATCGGTGAAAGCGGTTCAGGTAAAAGTTCGACTGCCAGAGGAATTTTACGGTTGATTCAACTGGATCAAGGTCAAGTTTGGTTTGGGCAAAAAGAGTTATTAGGTTTAAAGACCGAGGGTATGCGGCGATTTCGTCCCCAGTTGCAGATGATTTTCCAAGATCCCCGAGCATCTCTACCGCCCCATTTATCCATTAGCCGTGCGGTTGCCGATCCTTTGCTCATTCATGGCTTGGTACCTAACTATAGACAAGCTTTGCCTCAGGTACATGAAATTTTAGGGCGAGTTGGCATTGATCGTGCCTTACACGATCGCCTACCCCATCAGCTTTCAGGCGGCCAACTTCAGCGGGTAGCGATCGCTCGTGCCTTGATTACCAAACCCCAACTTTTGATTTGTGATGAGCCAGTAAGTATGCTAGATGCTACCATTCAGACGCAGATTTTAGCTTTGATGCTAGAGTTGCAAGCTGAGTTTGAGTTGACCTATCTATTTATTACCCACGACCTAGGCGTTGCCCAATACTTTTGTAATCGTCTGGCAGTGATGTACCAAGGTAAAATTGTGGAACAGGGGGAGGCAGATAGGCTATTTTGGCAGCCGCAACATCCCTACACCCAAACTTTGTTACGTGCAGTTCAAGGATTATAGTCATCCCAAATAAATATGAGACAGTTTTTCCCTCACCCCCAGCCCCTCTCCCATATAGGGCGAGAGAAGTAAAGGCAGGTTTGTCTCATTACGACGATCTGAGACGACTATGCTATATAAAAAACAATCACATAAGCTATTTATCCAGCTTATATGTTATAGTATTTGTGGCGGGATGTAGCGCAGCTTGGTAGCGCGCCTGCTTTGGGAGCAGGATGTCGTAGGTTCAAATCCTATCATCCCGATACTATACACATTAGTGACTATCACTATCAGGAAAGCCATAGCCAATATTTCTGATTGCCCAGGCATGGCGCAGTGAGTAGATATGGAAGGGCAGGTCTAGCCGCCTAAAATAATTGCTCACGGCTTGCCCCTGTGCTTTGTGAGTTGATCGCTCACTCACTGGCT
>JANRLH010000022.1:0-39776 GCA_033762795.1 Pseudanabaenaceae cyanobacterium bins.68 | reverse complement strand
CGGATTGAACAGTTGTTTGCCGAGCAGCAGGCGATCGCTACCCATGGGGTTCCCTATGGTCAGTTATCCGCCCCAATTCAAAAAAAATTGCGATCGCAGGTTTATCACAATTACACTAAAGAACTGTGGATCGGTACGTTTCATAGCCTCTGCGCCAGAATTTTACGTTTCGATCTAGAAAAATATCGCGATCCTGCCGGTTATCGTTGGCAAAAGAATTTCTCAATTTTTGATGAGTCTGATGCCCAGAGCCTGGTGAAGGAAATTGTCACCAAACGTCTCAACCTGGATGAGAAGAAGTTCGATCCGAAACGAGTACGCAACGCGATCGGTAGCGCTAAAAACCGAGGCTGGTCACCTGGAGGGTTGGCGCTAAATGGCGAAGGTTCTCTGCTTTGGCGCAAGACCGTGAGTGAAGTTTATCAACTCTATCAAGCTCAACTGGCAGGGAATAATGCCTTAGATTTTGATGATTTGATCTTTCTGCCTGTGGAGTTATTTAAGCAAGACGCAACCGTATTGAGCTATTGGCACGATCGCTTCAAACACATTTTAGTGGATGAATATCAGGATACCAATCGCACCCAGTATGAGTTGATTCGTCTACTCGCCACTAATAATCAGCCGGTCGCCAATTTCAACTGGCAACAGCGATCGGTCTTTGTGGTAGGGGATGCGGATCAGTCAATCTATTCTTTTCGCTTGGCAGACTTTACGATTTTGATGGAATTTCAACAGACTTTTGGCGATCGCTTGCCAGATGATCAAACCCAAACCATGATTAAACTGGAGCACAACTATCGCTCTGTGGCTGCTATTTTAGCGGTAGCAAATCATCTGATCGAACACAACACCGAAAGAATCGATAAGGTCTTACTTCCTACCCGCCCCGAAGGAGAAAAGGTCAAAATTTATCAAGCCGATAACGAAATCACCGAAGCTCAGTATGTAGTGGAAAAACTGCGCCAAACCCTAGAACAGGTACCAACGGCTCACTTTGGTCACTTTGCCGTGCTTTATCGCACCAACGCCCAATCTCGCCCCATAGAAGATGCCCTAGTGCGAGCGAATATTTCCTATCGGGTGGTGGGAGGCTTACGTTTTTACGATCGCAAGGAAATCAAGGATCTGCTCGCCTACTTGCGGTTGCTAGTCAATCCTGCCGATAGCGTGAGCTTGCTGCGCATCATCAATACTCCCCGCCGCGGCATTGGCGCTGCCACGATTGAGCGGCTGAGCGAAGCGGCTGAAGCGCTTAAGGTTCCGTTGGTAGAAATAATTCAAGATGAGAGTACGGTGAAGACCCTGGCGGGGCGATCAGCTAAACCAGTGATTGGCTTTGCGGTGCTGGTTGCCACCTGGCAAGCGAAGCTGGACACCACACCTGCGGCTGCAATTATTCAAGGATTGATCGCGGAGTCGGGTTATCTTGCTGATCTGCAAGCCCAAGGTACTGATGAAGCCAATGATCGAATTGCCAACTTGAATGAATTGGTAAATGCTGCTCTGCAATACGCCGAGGAGGAACAGGATGATTCCCTTGCCGCCTTCTTAGCCAACGCTGCCCTGGCTTCTAACCTGGACGATCGCGAGGCAGAGGAACGCAAGGTCACGCTCATGACTCTTCATTCTGCCAAGGGCTTAGAATTTCCCGTGGTGTTTTTGGTGGGCTTAGAACAGGGCCTGTTTCCTAGCTTCCGATCGCTCAATGATCCCATGTCCCTAGAGGAAGAACGACGCCTGATGTATGTGGGGATCACCCGCGCCCAGGAACAGCTACATATCACCTATGCCCAAGAACGCCGCCTTTACAATAACCGTGAATCTGCAGTACCTTCGCAATTTCTAGCAGAGTTGCCCAGGGCATACCTAGATACCAAAACTCCAGGTCGGAGAACGGTGAGCTTAGGGACTAAAACTATAGGTCAAGCCGCGAGTGGGAACTGGAAATTGGGCGATCGCGTCCGTCATCAGTCTTTTGGTGAAGGCAAGGTCAGCAATATTTTGGGTACGGGGGAAAAAACCTGCCTCGCCATTCATTTTCCTGGCTTGGGTAAAAAGATTATTGATCCTCGGCTAGTCAAGTTAGAGCGTTTGGACTAGTCCCATAGTTTTAGGGCTTAGGCAAACCATTGCTCCACCTTGTTTGATTTAAATCTTGGGAATTAGGCAAATGTGATCTAAAACCCTGACTGTAAGCAGGGTGTAGCGCTCCACTTGAGGACAAAGCCCTCAAACTCCCTTTTGCCAACACTGCCTAAATCAGGCTGCGTAAGTCCTGCTATGTTCAATAAATTCGAGTAATATGCCTTAGTTGTTTATTGAGTTGGCTGTGAGTTTAGTTGTCCCGGCGATCGCTTCTGGAGCCAATCTCCCATTTTTATCTTTGGTAGTACCTACCTACAACGAGAGCGCCAATGTGCAGGAGTTGGTGCAACGCATTTGTGCGGTGTTAGACCAAGCTGTGCCGCAAAACTATCAAGTGATTGTGGTGGATGACGACAGTCCCGATCTCACCTGGGCAGTGGCTGAAGCACTTGTGCCTGAATATCCCCAGCTAGTGGTGATGCGGCGGCAAGCCGAGCGGGGTTTATCGACAGCGGTGATCAGGGGCTGGCAGCAGGCTGAAGGGGAAGTATTAGGCGTAATTGATGGGGATTTACAACATCCGCCCGATGTGTTGATCCGCCTGGTAGAAGCAATTCAAGCAGGAGCCACAATCGCGATCGCTAGTCGCTATGCTGCGGGTGGGGGGGTGGGCAACTGGAATGGGATTAGGCAGTTTTTGTCCCAGGGGGCGGTGCGGTTGGCAGTTTGGATTTTACCTGAAGTAGCTAGCCATTTGTCCGATCCCATGAGTGGTTTTTTTCTAGTGCGGCGGCAAGCGATCGCCAATTTAGAGCTTTCACCCATTGGTTACAAAATCTTGCTTGAGGTGATGGCACGGGGGAGAATTGAGCGCGTCCAAGAAGTCGGCTATACCTTTGAAGTGCGGAGCCAAGGGAATAGCAAAGTAACTTGGCGGCAATACGAGCAGTTTATTCGCCATCTCTTGCGCTTGCGCTTCGCCACGGGTAGCGGCGCGGTTGCCAAGCTGGGTCGTTTTTTGCGCTTTGGCTTGGTGGGCTTGAGTGGAGTAGTAGTAGATTTTGCCGTACTTTGGCTATTGGGGCAGATCCTAGGGTTTGATTTGGTCACGGTCAAAGCTGCCATGGTGCGCCCGGCAATTTTTTGGAGTAAAGCCTTGGCAATTGAACTAGCAATTGTGAATAACTTTATCTGGAATGATCTCTGGACGTTTGCGGATGCTAGCCAGAAGGAGCGAGGCAACTGGGCTAGGCTGGTGCGTTTTGGTCGGTTTAACCTCGCCTGTAGTTTGGGGGCATTGCTGAATTTATGCTTGTTTACGGTGCTAAGTCAAGTGGGAGTACTGCCGATCTGGGCAAATCTGTTGGCGATCGCTGGCTCTACGGCTTGGAATTATTTAATTAATCTCAAGTTTAATTGGCGGCTTGAGCCTTAGATGTCTAGCTCCGCCAGGCTGAGCTTGCTACCATGGGTTTCAATAAACTCTCGGCGCGGTGGTACGCGATCGCCCATCAAAATATTAAAAATTCGATCAGCTTCGGCAGCATCCTCGATTGTAATTTGCTTGAGCATCCGAGTTTGGGGATTCATGGTGGTGTCCCATAACTGCTGGGGCATCATTTCTCCTAAACCTTTAAATCTTTGAATGTTGTAATTGGCGTTGGCAGGATAGTTAGCGATCGCTTGCTTCAATTCCCGATCGCTATAGAGATACTGGACTTGTTTGCCCCGCTCTAGTTTATACAAAGGCGGACAGCCAATGTAGATATAGCCTTGATCAACCAACTGGCGCTGATAGCGGTAAAAGAAAGTGAGCAGAAGAGTACGAATGTGAGCGCCATCCACATCGGCATCGGCCAGCAGAATGATCTTGTGGTATCGCAGTTGGGCTAAATTAAATTCCTCACCTCTGATCCCCATGCCCAAACCCGTAATCAGCGCTTGGATCTCGTTGTTCTTGTAGATTTTGCTATCATCAGCGCGTTCAATATTTAGCACCTTACCCCTGAGCGGTAAAATTGCCTGAAAGTGGCGATCGCGTCCTTGCTTGGCGCTGTTATGCACAAATACACCAGATGCAAGGGCAAAGTTATGGGTGTTTGGCACTTCGATGTCATAAACATCAATGCTCTCAGTTAGCTTCTCGATCTTGACAATTCGGTGATTGTAATTAGCCACTGCCTCGATCGCAAGTTCCGAATTACCTGCAAAATAGCGATCACAGAATGTTTCAAATTTGAGTAAAGATTTATCGCGGGTATCCAGGCGATAAGCACGATAGGCATCCAAATCAAGACAACCATTCTCGACTACAACTTGCTTAAGGGCAGCTAAGGTTTTGCGATAATAGGTTTGTTGCAATGCACGCTTACGTTTTGCCCTAAAGCTATCTGTCCATTGCTCCTGAGTTTTCACACGTCGCCAATCAATTAGTGCTGGATCTTGCCATTGTTGTTGGGCAATTTCTGATAAGCGCTGTTTTGCTTCAGGATGTTGAGCAAAAAACTCTTTTGTTCTTGTAGATTGCTGTTGACGATGTTCGGGATTACTCCAATATTCGTGCTGAATTCGATCTAGTTGCTCCTGATTTTGTTGCTGATAATCAGGATTACCTTCATAAAATTCACGCCACTTCGCAGTCATATGGGCTTTGTACTGAGCATCTTGCCACTGAGCTTTTGCCTGTTGCGAGAGGATTGCTCTTGTTGTAGGTTCCTGCATTCTCTGACTCATGCGATCACGAAATTCTGGCGTAGTTTTTAATTGACGACATTTCTCGATCACTTCAGAACGATGCAAGGTTTTGACAATGTGAACTTGGTGCAATTGCAAATGCTCTGAAGCTGGCAAACGTTGAAGATTAGTTGGATTGTTATTAAGTTTATTGAAATCAAGATGATGACAATGATCGCCTTCTTCGACTTGGTAAACACCTTGATAGCGGTTATACCAGTCAGCGATCATGTGCGTAAACAACCAAGAATCAGATTTAGGATTCCACACCATCTCGTAGCCATCAATGGTTGTTCCCTTATCGGCTTTGTTAGAAAGCTTGCGATAGAGAGGCATTAATGAATCATCAGTTGTCAGTTCAGCCGCCGCTTTGTAGGTGCGATCGCGCAGCATAAAAGGATGATCGGGCGTACAAATTAGCTGCTCCCCGTTATCTAAAGTAACCCGAATCACTTCCGCATTTTGTTTAGTAATTCTAGCGTTGATAATTTCTTCAACGCCAATCGAGCCATCATTACGAATTGTGTAGCAGAAGTTTTGCTTGCCAGCTTTTTCTTCTTCGACCAGTTGCTTAAAGCTAAGATTGCGTCCATCGGCTAAAGCAACAAGGGTATCGCCAGAAAAACAGCCCCCCGCAGAATCTCCCTCAACAATGAAAATCTCTGATTCTTTGGGGTCACGGGAACTGCAATCTGCGAGTTTGCCTGGCAAAGTGGAAGACTCTAAAGCTGACTTCCGTCGCACCAAATCCCTCGCTCTTTTCGCCGCCTCTGCTGCATTGAAAGATTGAATTGCCTTCTCAATGATTCCATTAGCGATCGCGGGATGAAATTCTAAAAATTCGTTCAATACCTCTCCCACCAAAGAATCGACAATCCCTCGCACTTCCGTATTGCCGAGCTTGGTTTTGGTTTGACCTTCAAATTCTGGATTTGGTACCTTGACCGAAATTACCGCAGTTAGACCCTCTCTGACATTCTCACCCGCAAGATTAGAATCCCCATCCTTCAGCTTTTTGAGCTTGCGGGCAGTGGCATTAATGGTACGGGTTAAGACTGTGCGTAATCCCTCTAGGTGAGTGCCACCATCGATGGTGCGAATATTGTTGGCAAAGCCGAGCACATTATCGTTGTAGGTATCCTGGCACCACTGCAATGCCACTTCCACTTGCACATGATCTCGCTCTCCCTGCACATAGATAATTTCTGCATGAATCGGTTGTTTTTCCCGCGTCATGTATTCCACATATTCCTTAATCCCACCGTTGAACAGGTAGGTCTCTTGGTATGCCGGTTCAACCCGATGATCAGTAAAAGTGATGTTGACCCCAGCATTGAGATAGGCAAGTTCCTTCAACCGACTGGCTAGGGTGGCAAAATCGTAGCGGGTATCGGTTTGAAAAATTTGATCATCTGGCTGGAAATGTACTCTGGTTCCAGTTTGGGATTGGAGCGATCGTTGCACCTGGAGTTCTCCCATCGGAATTCCCCGTTCATAGCGCTGGCGATGTTCTTGCTGCTGCCGCCACACGGTCACTTCTACCCAGCTAGATAGGGCATTTACCACTGATACGCCCACCCCATGCAAGCCACCCGACACCTTGTAGCCACCTTCGCCAAATTTGCCCCCTGCTCCTAGCACAGTCATCACAGTTTCGAGGGCAGACTTCCCGGTTTTGGGATGAATATCCGTGGGAATACCCCGACCATTGTCCGTCACAGCTACGGAATCATCTGGGAAAAGTTCAATCAGAATTTGGTTACAATGACCCGCTAGCGCTTCGTCTACACTGTTGTCTACAACTTCAAAGACCAAGTGGTGTAGTCCTTTTGGTCCCGTAGACCCAATGTACATCCCTGGGCGCTTGCGGACGTGATCAATTCCTTCCAAAACTTGAATCTGGGCGGCATTGTAGTTATCGAGCTTGGGACTTAAAGCTTTGGGGCTAATTCCTTGGTCTTGGAGGTTTTCTTGGCCCAATTCGGCAGTTTCAATGCCTTCAGGCTTAGTTTTTTTGACCATAGGAAATTTTGACTCAGAAGTTTAAATACCTATATTTTAACTCAGGAGTTGGGCATCAGGTATTTTAAGATTAGGACTTATCCAATTCTCCAAATCTTCACTCCAGATGGGAGATGGGATAAAGCTCAATGCCGGGGTTTCACCCATTTCCATTAATCTGCTGTAAAAAGGGATTTTGAGGGCGTAGCCCCACACCCCAATAAGTCCTGTAGTCGAGCTAGAGAGATTTGGTGCAACCTCTCGTCAGTAGGAAATGCAAAAATTGGCTGAAGGATCTGAAAATCAAGTAGTAGTACCCGACTGGCTGAACTATCAAGCTCGCTATTCCTCTGATCGGCTGGCGTTAGGCTGTGGCGATCGCGCTTGGAGTTTTGCCCAATTAGAACTGGCGGTTAATCAAACTTCAGCTAGCTTCCAGCAGATTCACCCCAATGCCAAAATTGCCCTGTTAAGCAAAAATTGTGGAGAAATGCTGCTCAACCTGTTAGCGATCGCTCGCTATGGTAGTACAGCAATTTTGTTAAATTCCCGTCTGAGCCCGATCGAACTCACTGCCCAAATTGCCCACAGTGGCGCTAGTTGCTTGCTCTATGACCCTGCGCTCTCTGCCCTGGTAGAGCAGATTGACTTTGCCAATTGCCAGGCGTTTAGCCATTCGCCCCCCCAGCCCAGGGCTGCCCCAGAGCAACTTGCTCAGATTGACCTAAATCGGGTGCAGGGAATCATGTTTAGCTCTGGCACTACAGGGCAGCCCAAGCCCATTCCCCTCACTTTTGGGCAGCATTATCATAGTGCCTTAGCCCTAGGGATGAGACTAGGATTTACCAGCAGCGATCGCATCTTAATTTGTTTACCCCTGTTTCATGTGGGGGGCTTGGCTCAGGTGTGGCGCAGTTTGATCTGGGGTATGGGGATGGTGTTGTTGCCTAGCTTTCAGCCCCAGTTAGTGCAAGCCGCGATCGCTCAAGTCACTCATATTTCTCTAGTACCCACCATGCTGGCAAGAATCCTCGCCCACCCTGGCTTTGACCCGCTCCCTTGGCAAAGGCTCAGGTGCATACTTCTAGGTGGAGCCGCCCCGCCACCAGAGCTAGTGCAAACTTGCCTGGAACTAAAATTGCCGATTGCCCTGAGTTATGGCATGACTGAAGCCGCCAGTACCGTGAGCCTAATTACCCCCCTTGAGCTTGCCCAATCCCCCCACTTGAGCAATTCAGTTGGTCAGCCCCTAATTTGCAATCAGGTAAAAATTGCTGAGGGCGAAATTTGGTTACAAGGCAGTAACTTGAACGGGTCAGGATGGTATGCCAGCGGGGATTTGGGCTATTTTGATCCTCAAAATTACCTGCATGTGTTGCAAAGAAGCACCGATCTAATTATTAGCGGCGGCGAAAATATTTATCCCAGAGAGATTGAGTTGATTTTACTGACCCATGCCGCGATCGCCGATGCCTGTGTGGTAGCCCAGACCGATCCAGTGTGGGGTCAGAGCGTAGGGGCAGTGATGGTCTGTGCTGAGGCTCTCAGCCTAGAGCAGGTGCAAGATTATTGTCTCAGCCAAGGGCTAGCCAAGTTTAAGTTACCTAAGGTGATCAAATGCCTGGAGCAACTGCCCCAAACTGCCACTGGGAAGATTGACCGTACTGCCGTCCAGAAAATCCTGGCTCAAGCCCAGTAAATTTCTTCATAAAACTATACAATATGAGCAAAGCTGAAAAAAATCTTAAACCTTGAGGTAATGCTTGAAGTCCTTCTCTCCCTTTGCTCCATTGCCAGATCAGTATTTGGGTCTAATTAGTGCGATCGCGATTTTTGTGCTCTGGCTTGGCACTCTGGTGTTTGCCCTCTCAACCGATTTAGCCGCAATCCCCAACTGGCTAATCTTGCTCACGGTAATTACTCGCACCTTTCTGCATACGGGTTTATTTATCATCGCCCATGATGCTGCCCATGGCACGGTAGTCACCTTTAACCGAGATTGGAATGCTGGCCTAGGGAATCTGGCAATTAGTCTCTATGCCCTGCTACCCTACCAGCAGTTTTGCCACAAGCACTACCTGCACCATGCCACCCCTGCCCAAGCTGGTGATCCAGATTTTCATGCTCCCGATCGGTCCCATCCCCTCGCCTGGTACGGTCAATTTATGGGTGGCTACTTAACCTTGGGTCAGATCTCGCGGTTTTTAATTATTTTCACCCTGATTTTTCATGGTCTGAGGATCTATCTGCACATTTCTGGCTGGTCTTTGATCCTATTTTGGGTATTGCCACTGTTGCTTAGTTCATTTCAACTATTTTATTTTGGTACTTATCTACCCCACCGCCTGCCCCAACAGGGCTATCAAAATCGCCACCGTGCCACTAGTCAAAACCTGGGGGTCTTTTGGTCTGCGCTCACCTGCTATCACTTTGGCTACCATTGGGAACACCACGAATACCCCCACTTACCTTGGTTCAAGCTACCCTTGGCAAGACAATGGCGCTAATTTTTTGTTTGATTTTGCTGCTCAGTAACTTGATTTTACCCAGTGAAGCGATCGCTGGCTATCGGTTGAATTTTTACGATGGCGACAATTTTATTTTGATCCAAGGCGGCATTAAGACTAAAGTCGGTCTTGCCTGCCTCAAAGCCCCCGAGCTCAGCCAATCTGGGGGACAGGCTGCCCGCAAAGCCCTCAAAAACTTGGTAGATCGCCAGCAATTTTCCCTGCGGGTGATCAACAAAGATCCCTACGGCAGACTCCTGGCCGAGGTCTATGCCGGCGGCAAAAACGTGAATCAAACCCTCCTAGAACAGGGCTACGCTGTTTATCACGGCGAGTTTCGGCGAGAATGCGATCGCTACCAAAAATTTGCCCAGATTGCCCAGCAACAAAAGATCGGCATTTGGCGTTCTAGTCCTGCTGCTCCTGCTCTAAGACCTGGTGATGACGATAGTAAGCGAAAATAATTTTGCCAATGCCAGCGATCGGCGGCGCAATGATCGCTCCCACCACGCCCAACAATTCCGCCCCCACAATAATTGATAGCAATAGCTCAAAGGGATCGAGATTGAGATAAGGCCCTACCAACCAGGGCTGCAAGATCCAGGCTTCAATCTGCTGTAATACAAACGAAGTCCCTGCCACCAAAATCACCACCCCAATTCCCAAGCTGGCAGCCGTCAGCATCATCGGAATTAAACCCAAAATTGGCCCCACAAACGGAATCAGATTAGAAACTGCCACCACTAGCCCCAAAGCCCCAGCAAATTGCACCCCTACGGTTACTAGCACCAAATAGGTACAAAATCCTAGCAGTGCTGAAGTGCCAATTCGCCCCAACACATAGGCGCCCAAGCACCGATTAATTGGCGGTAGCAGTTCTCGCACTTGCAGACGTAACTCAGGCTTGAATGGAGACAGGACTTTAGTCAAGAGTTCTTCGGAGTTAATTACCATATAGGCGGTGATCAACAGGCTCAACAGCCCTAAACTCAGCACATTCAATAGTTGCAAGGTAAAATTCACCGTCTGCCCTGCTAGATCGCGGGTTTGACCTGCTACTTCGCGCCCCAAGTTCTGTAATTGGGCAGTAATGGCATCGGATTGAAAGAAAATGCGTAAATCCTGGGGAGAAATGCCGAAAAAGCCCAGGTCAGGATACTGAATTTGGCGAACTAGTTCGGGGAGCTTGATCAAAAACTGCCCCAACTCATAAATTAGCCTGGGAGCAGGAGCTACGGTTAGCAGCAGCACAATTAAAATGCCTAGATAAATGATTGCCACCGCCCAACCGCGCTTGAGGTGATACTTTTCCATTTCTAAAACTAAGGGCGTAATCGCCCCTGCCAGAAAAGCGCTGATCGCTAGTAGCTGGACGGTTTGCTGCAAGCGCCACAACAATAGGATCACGATCGCTGCGATCGCTAGCCGTTTGAGATAGGGTAGCCAGGTGGGTGGGATTGGCAAATTGGCACTCATTTGGGTAGCAGTATTTGATCTTTTTAGCTTAGAGCAAGTCCAGCCTAATTTTTCTGTTTCATAATAGAAGTGGGGCAAATCGTAATTCCTGCCTTAACTATGCCTACTATGAGTTTTGCCAACTTAGCGATCGCTCTAGCTGACTTAGAAGACATTAACCAGTTTTTAGGTCGCCACATCGGTAGTAATCCAGCCCAGGTAGAAGAAATGCTCCAGACTCTGGGTTATGGCTCCCTGGCTGACCTTGTAGCTGCCACTGTGCCTGAGACCATTCGCCTGAAGCAGCCCCTAGATCTGCCGCCCGCCCGCCCCGAACCCCAGATTCTCCACGAACTCAAGCAACTGGCGCAGCAAAACCAAATTTGGCGCTCCTACTTGGGCATGGGCTACGCCAATTCCATTACCCCTGGGGTGATTCAGCGCAATATTCTCGAAAATCCTGGCTGGTACACCCAATATACCCCCTACCAAGCCGAAATTGCCCAGGGCAGACTAGAGGCCCTATTCAACTTTCAGACCATGGTGTGTGAACTCACGGCCATGGAAATCGCCAATGCTTCTTTGCTAGACGAGGCGACTGCCGCCGCCGAAGCCATGACCATGGTGTGGCAGAAAACTAGCAGTAATACTTTTCTGGTAGATCAGGCTTGCCATCCCCAGACCATTGCCGTGATCCAAACTCGCGCGCAGCCCCTGGGCATTAAAGTGCTGGTGGCAGACTGGCAGACCTTTAGGTTTGACATCCCAATTTTTGGAGCCTTGCTGCAATATCCTGCTACAGATGGGGCGGTGCATGATTATAGGGATTTTATTACCCAGTTACATCAAGCTCATGCCCTAGCGATCGTAGCGGCTGATTTATTAAGTCTTACCCTGCTGGTTCCCCCAGGAGAGTTTGGCGCGGATGTGGTAGTGGGCAATAGCCAGCGATTTGGCGTACCCCTGGGCTATGGGGGGCCCCATGCCGCTTTTTTGGCTACAAAGGATCAATACAAGCGCCAGATACCTGGTCGAATTGTGGGTATGTCTAAGGATAGCCAGGGCAATCCCGCTCTACGCCTAGCCCTGCAAACCCGCGAGCAGCATATCAGACGGGATAAGGCTACTAGCAATATCTGCACTGCCCAGGTGCTATTGGCAATTATGGCATCGATGTATGGGGTCTATCACGGCCCTAGGGGATTAAAATTAATCGCCCTGCAAATTCATCACCTGGCGGTCACCCTGGCGGCAGGACTAGCTAATCTCGGTTATCAGCTAGTCTACGAACACTATTTTGATACTCTAGCCGTGCGGCTCAGTCCTACAGATTTAGTTGCTATTGATGCTAAGGCGCGATCGCAGCAAATCAATCTCCGCCGTCTCAATCCTGAAACCCTTACCATTAGCCTAGATCAGACTACCACCCTGGCAGATCTGCAAACCTTGCTAGGTCTATTTGGGGAAACCGCGCCCATACCCAGCCAAAACCTCGCCATTCCAGCCCAATTACAGCGCCAATCTAGCTTTTTAACCCAGCCGGTCTTTCAGCTTTACCACTCCGAAACTGAACTGCTGCGCTACATCACCCGCCTCCAGGCCAAAGATATTTCCCTGGCTCACAGCATGATTCCCCTCGGCTCTTGCACCATGAAACTAAATGGCACTGCTGAGATGATCCCGATCACCTGGCCAGAGTTTGCCAATCTACACCCCTTTGTTCCTCAAGAGCAAGCCCAAGGCTATAGGGTGTTATGTGAACAGCTAGAAACTTGGCTAGCAGAAATTACCGGATTTACCGCCGTATCGCTCCAGCCCAATGCTGGTTCCCAGGGCGAATATGCTGGTCTGTTGGTGATTCGTGCCTATCACCACCATCGGGGCGAAACCCAGCGTCACATTTGCCTAATCCCCCAATCTGCCCATGGCACTAATCCCGCTAGTGCGGTCATGGCCGGCATGCAAGTGGTAGCGATCGCTTGTGATCAAGCAGGCAATATCGATCTGGCTGACCTCAAAACTAAGGCTGCCCAGCACCAAGATCAACTAGCCGCGATCATGATCACCTATCCTTCAACCCATGGGGTGTTTGAGGCGGGGATTCGAGAAATCTGTGATCTTGTCCATTACTACGGTGGTCAGGTTTACATGGATGGGGCAAACATGAACGCCCAGGTGGGACTCTGTCGTCCAGGCGATTTTGGCGTAGATGTCTGTCACCTCAATCTCCACAAAACCTTTTGTATTCCCCACGGTGGCGGCGGGCCAGGCGTAGGGCCGATCGCTGTCGCACGCCATTTAGCTACTTTTTTACCTGGTCAAGATCATGGCATTGGTGCCGTGGCAGGGGCTCCCTGGGGCAGTGCTGGCATCCTGCCAATTTCTTGGATGTACATCGCCCTGATGGGTGGGAGGGGTTTACAAACCGCTACCGCGATCGCGATCTTAAATGCCAACTACATGGCCCAGCGCCTCGCTCCCCATTACCCAATTTTATATACCGGTGCCAATGGTCTGGTCGCCCATGAATGTATTTTAGATTTGCGGCACCTCAAAACTACTGCCAACATCGAAGTAGATGATCTGGCCAAACGCCTGATGGATTATGGCTTCCATGCCCCCACCGTATCCTGGCCGGTAGCTGGCACAATCATGATTGAGCCGACCGAAAGCGAATCCAAAGCTGAACTCGATCGCTTCTGTGATGCCATGATTGCCATTCGTCAAGAAATCGCCCAGATTGAGCAGGGTAAGTGGGACAAACTCGATAACCCGCTCAAAAATGCCCCCCATACCGCCGCCGTGTTATTGGCAGACCAGTGGGATCATCCCTATACCCGTGCTCAAGCTGCCTATCCCGCAGGGCAGGAGGGTAAATTTTGGGTGCCAGTCAGCCGCATTGATAACGCCTATGGCGATCGCCATTTAGTCTGTACTTGTCCGCCCCTAGAGGCCTATATTTCTGCGTAGGCTCGAGTTTAAATAATTCATGCTAGTAGCGATCGCTAGACACAGCCCCAGGTAGATCCCCATGGTCAAGCTCATGATCTCCACTGCTCTACCAGTTTGATTCAAAGCGGTAGAACTCAGAGCCATCAAGTCCTCATAGCCGATCGCGATCGCCAAGCTAGAATTCTTCAAAATATTTACATACTGATTGATCAAGGGCGGAATTACCCGCAAAATTGCCTGGGGCAAAATCACCCAAACCATCACCTGCCAACCAGCTAGTCCGGCTGCTTTTGCTGCCCACCATTGCCCTGGGGGGATGGCTAAAATTGCGCCCCGCCACACTTCCCCCATCAACGCGCCGCCATACAGACTCAAGCCTAATACCAACGTGCAAAACTCCGCTGACCACTGCCAGCCTGCTCCCGCCAAACCCTGAATCGATAGCTGCAATCCTGCCCACTCGTAGACCTGATCGCGGGGCAAGCTTAAAAAAATCACCCCATACCAAAATAAAAGCTGGAGTAATAGAGGGAGGTTCCGCAGGGCTTCCACATAGATCTGCGCTAACCGTCGCAACCACCAGCTAGGGGAAAGCTGAGTCAAGGCGATCACGACTCCTAGCCCCGTACCCACAGCCATGCTTAAACCTGCTACTTTAAGGGAGTTGACTACACCTGCCCCAATCACCCAGGCGTAAGGGTCAGTAGGCTTGACTGGAAAAGCTGCATCCCGCACTACTTGACCCGATTGGGAGCCTAAAAAGCCAAAATCTAAACTGAGGTTAGCGCGGCGTAAATTCTGTCCCAGGTTATGCCCACCCCAGCCTAATAACAGGATCAAAGCGATCGCTACCCCGACTTGTAAACCCCATGATCGCCACTTAGCCCAATTCTTGATTTTCACACCTTTGCCAAAGTCACTGTCTGAGCTTGATCCTGATACTTGCCAGCGCGATCGGCATAGGTAGTTTGGCAAGGCTCTCCCTCTAAGAACAAAAGTTGTACCACGCCTTCATTGGCATAAATACGACAGTCAGCGCTGGAAGAATTAGAAAATTCTAGGGTGAGATGACCACGCCAACCCGCTTCCGCCGGAGTCAGATTGGCAATAATGCCGCAACGGGCATAAGTACTTTTACCTATACAAATTACCGTGACATTCTCTGGCACCGCCAACCGCTCCAGAGCCACTCCCAAACCATAGGAATGGGCAGGCAAGATAAAATAGGTACCGCCCGCATCTTGATGCAGAGGCGCGGGCTCCAAATTGCCAGGATTAAAATTTTTAGGATCAATCACCGTGCCAGGAATATGGCGAAATACGCGAAAATCATGGTCAGATAGGCGCAAGTCGTAGCCATAGCTAGATAATCCATAGCTGATTACTTTTTGAGCTTCTACCTGCCGCACCAGGGCGGGTTCAAAGGGGGCAATCATTCCCACCTCAGCTTGGGCTAATATCCACCGATCATTTTTCAGCATACTTACGCAACAGCTTTGGTGAGAGACCCGTTGAAAATCTGGATGAATAGGAATTTTGGCATTGCCTAGTAGTGAGATGGCTTTGCCAAGTTCAGCAGGTAAAGCCGATACCCCAATCATGCTTCGGCCCTGCAACAGCCGAATTTTGGCAATAGCCAGGGGACAGCGCCGTCCCCCAATCAGCTACCTAGTCTTCACTATCTCCAGGTGAGACCTTCTCTCTGAAAGATTTACCCGCTGAAAATGCTGGCACCGTGGTCGCTGGAATATCCATCTTCTCTCCAGTCTTAGGATTGCGCCCTTCTCTAGCCTTACGTTCACGGGGTTCAAAGGAACCAAAGCCAACTAGGGTCACTTTTTCACCTTCGGCTACGGTTTCCATGATCACCTCGATTGTGGAAGTTAGCACTTCATCTGCAGTCTTTTTGGCAACATTCGCTCTCTTGGCGATCGCATCAACCAACTCACCTTTATTCATAATTCTTTTAAATCGCTAGTTAAATTTGTGGATCTACCGCCAGATGGCGGTTTCTCTGCCATATTCTAATCGCAACTGTGGACTTGTGCCAAGCAAAAAGCTTTAATTTATATGGATTAGAGGCTTTTTTTGCGCAAATCTAGAAAACCATGAAGAATTTTTAGGTTTCTATGCCGATCAAGCTAGATTCGGCGGGGCTTAGATCCTGCTCCATGAGGGTAATTTTCCAGGTTGCCACAGCAGCATCACATAGATATTTGATCAGAATTTCAGTTAATTCTGCGATCGATAGCTGGGGGAACAAGTGGTGCAGCCCCAGAGGTGAATCGCCCCAAAAGTCTTGCCAGAGTTGAGGGTGGGGCTGGATCAGAATAGAGCCATGCTGCAATAGAGCGGTGCGAGTGTAAGTTTGAGCGCTGCCTACTAATTTAATCGGTGCTTTACCTGGTAGGTTCAATACCAGATCAGCCGCCGTAGCGGTCGCAAAGCAATTGGGTTGCTGAACATATTCACGCCCCTTACTACCGAAGCTAAAACTAGCAGGAGCTAAATTGGAGTGCTGGGATAGACTAGTGCACAAAGAGTTTAAGCCTTCGAGCAAAAACTGGCAGAGATAGGCATAATTTTGCGATCGCTCTGGGAAAAGGATTGGACTAATAATCGCGTAGCACAGGTCTCCCTGGTGCAGTACGGCTCTGCCCCCAGAGGGTCGGCGGACTAGCTCTAGCTGATAGCGTTCAATCAAATCTGCCCAAGGGGGTGCAACTGACTGGTGCAAACCCAAAGAGAGGGCGGCTGGTTGCCAAGTGTAAAACCGCAAAATTGGTGGTTGGTTGGGATCTTGACTAAGCTGCTCTAGCCAAAATCGGTCTATTGCCATCTGCTCAGTGCCACTAGTCACTCGCAGGGGGATTAAGCGCCAGGTTTGCCCCAAAGTTAGCTAGCCACCAAACTTAGCTTGGAGTTCTTCGTCATATTCATCGGCGATCGCTGCTACTACAGTAATAATGCGGGAAATTTCTGCCGCCGACAGATCTTCTACTGAGCGCGAAGACAACACTAATACCTGATCATTTTGCAGAGCAAAGCGGGCTTCAAAGGTTTCTGCGGCATTTTTTTCCAGCAAAAACTTTAACAAGGTGAGTTCATCTTTAATTGGATAGGTAAGCACCGAGGCAAACACCGTAAAGGTATCCTGAGGCTCCTCCCCAGTGATATTTACCACTACTTCAACTGTGCCGTAGCGGAATTTCCAGGTGTCATTGGTCTGGTTTACCACCGCAGTTTTATCGGGATCCATGCTGGCGATTACCGTCTGGATGGTTTCTTGGTGGTTAAAGCTAGTGTTTATATCAAAATCAAGGTCTAAGCTAGCTGCGCTGGTTGTCATGAGTTTATTCCACTACTTTGTTTTAGTCCCATAGCCACCATTACTTTAGCCCAGACTGGAGCTATCTACATGATCAAATTAGGCTAGTTAATTCTCCTTGAACCAAACTCCAAGTGCGATCACTAATGGATTTGAGTTCTTCTGGCTCATGGCTCACTACCAAGATCGTCCATTCCTGCTTAAGCTGCCCCAAGAGCTTAATTACTTGCTGCCGCACTGACCAATCCAAGCCTGCGGTCGGCTCATCCAAGAGTAAAATAGCCGGCTGGCGAATGAGTTGCACTGCCAAAGCCAGACGGCGCTGCTGACCACCACTGAGGGCTTGAGGCGAACTATTCAGATCAATGCCGCTTAAACCTACTGCCTGGATCGCTTGATCAATCTGGCTAGTTTCTAAACCCACATGACCTAGGCGTAGTTCTTCTAGCATGGTGCTGCCACAGAAATGGCGTTCGGGAAACTGAAATACTAGACCACAAATTTGGTGTAGCTGTTCGGATGCTAGTTCCTGCGATCGCCAGCCAATAGAGCCTTGATTCCACTCCACAAAGCCCGCCAGAATTTCTAGCAAAGTAGTCTTACCAGAGCCACTAGCGCCCACAATTACGCCCAACTGCTGGGGTAGTAACTCCAAGGAAATCCCCCGAAGGATGGGTGCGGGGGTAGCAGCAGGATGATACAACAGATTTTGAATATTCAGCATTTGGCTGCGTGGCTATAGTTATAATCAAACTTTAATAAAGTCCCCTAAACTCCAATGAAATTTTTGGCTTCTACTCTAACCACTTTGGCATTGGCGCTTACCCTAGCTAGTTCACCAGCCAGGGCGGGTGATCCTTTTCGTACTACCAATCCTAGACCAATCAGCGCTGATACCCAAGCCGCCTTTGAGTTAATGTTTAAGCAAGGGGACTATCCGAGCGCCAGTAAACAGCTAGATCGAGCTTTACGCAGTGATCCCAGTGAGCCCCTTGCCCAAAGCCTCAAGGCTTCCCTCGCTTACATTGAGCAAGATTTTCAGGGGATGCTGATCTACGCCAGGCGTACTCGCGATCGCGCGGAGCAGTTAAAAGCCAAAGACAAACTGCGAGGGCATCTCTACAGTGGGGTAGGTTATCTAATTGAAGCTGGTCATGCGGTTTCTACCCAAGGTCTATTTAGTGGCACTGCCCAAGCTCTAGGTCTGGTGCAGAAAGTACTAGATGAAATCAAATCTGCCCAGGCCGTCAACGATCAAGACCCAGAACTAAACCTGATCAAGGGCTACATGGATATGCTGATCGCCTCAGTTCTACCCCTAGCTGATCTCGAAGGAGCCTTGGGCAGCTTACGCCGTTCTGGGCCAGCCTATCTCAAGTATAGGGGCATTGCTTTAGGTTATCGAGATGCCAAGCGGGCAACTGAAGCCCTGGAAGCAGTCGATCAAGCGATCGCGGCAGCACCCGAAAATCCTGAACTTTTATATCTTAAGGGTCAGATTCTCTGGCAAAAAGGCGATAACCTTGACCTCGCTAAACAATTTTATATCCAGGCTCTGGCTAAAGCCAAGCAAATCCCCCCCAATACCCTACGGCAAATCAATAGCGAATGTACTACCCTGGCTGGCAATGACTGCTTAGTTAGCCCACCTCAAGCAGTGAAGTAGCTGAGGAACCTAGTAGGGATTAGCACGATAGTCAAGTGGGTCAAACTCAAGCCTAGCATCATAGTCGGCCTTGCCATAGATATTTAAACTAATGGTTGGCTCTTCGCCGCACACTGACACTTGATGAATTACCTGGGGCATGAGTGCCAGAATCTCTCCAGCCGTAAAAGTCTGCTCACCCACTAGCTGAATCTGCTGGGAATTTTGCCAAAACTGGTTTAATTCTGCGCCGCTAATCATAGCAATCACTGCCCAGGTACCATGGTTGTGAATGGGGGAGCTAGCACCTGGTAGCCAGGTGACCAACTGCACAGTAAGGTCAAAAAATGGCTCATCGTAGAGGGACTGTACTGCCCAGCCTAACTCAGGATCAGGGGCCTGATCTGGCACTTGCCACCAGTAGGATTCGGTCAGTAACCGCCGCACCAGAGGAACAATCTCAGCTAGCTGTTGAGTAAGTTCTAGATCCTGGCTTAAGATGTCTTCTAGATCGGTTAAAAGCCGGTATAACCGATAGCACTCAGTGGGTTGGCTGGGTCTACTAGCCTGGAATAGGGGTTTACACTCACCTGCATTGGTCACTAGCCAGTCCATAATTCACCTAACTTTTCCTGCCCATTGTCATAATTGTAAGCTCAACCGCAAAGTAGAACTAATCCTGATCAAGCTCCCTGATGGCAAATACCCCAATTCAGCATTTGATCGATCACTTGGTACAGGCCCAGGCAGCTACCACCACCGAAGCTCTGGGTGAACATCTAGCTACAGCTTTGACCCTTGCCCTAGGGCTGAATAGCTATGCCCAGCAGTACAGCACCCCTGCTTCTGCACAATTAGAGGCGATCGCTACAATCACAGCAAATTTACCCTGGGAAAATTGGTTTAAGACTCGACAACTCCAGCATCCACTCAAACCACAGCTCAGTTCCAGTCCATTTCAGGGGCAATTGCTCAAGTTTTTGGTTAAGCTAAATCAGGCCAGTCGGGTGTTAGAACTAGGCTCATTTACTGGCTACAGCACCCTAGCGATCGCGGAGGCATTACCAGACCACGGCGAGGTGATTGCTTACGACCGTGATCCCCAAGTCATTGCGATCGCTCAGAAGTTATTGGGTAACTGTTCTGATCTCCCCAAGATCGATCTGCGTCTAGGAGAAATTCAGCCTGCCCTAGAGCAATTGGCTGCAACAGGAGAGCAGTTTGACTTTATCTTTTTGGATGCCAACAAGAAGGCTTATCTGAGCTATTACGAACAGATATTGGGTGGTAATCTGCTAAAGCGTTCGGGTATCTTGTGTGTGGACAATACCTTGTTTAAGGGGGATGTATTTCTGAGCCAATCTAGATCAAAGACTGGTCAAGCGATCGCTGAATTTAATCGACAGGTAGCTAGCGATCGGCGAGTAGAGCAGATTATCTTACCGATTGAGGATGGTGTGAGCTTAATTAGATTAGTTTAGTGGGCATTGCACAATGCCAAGATCGTTTGCAGCGAATTGCTATTGCAGTTTGCAAGTTAATGGGTGACAAAAGGGGTTGCAGGGCACAGCCCCGCCATGGGTTTTAATCATTTCTGCACCGCATTCTTTTCAGGACTTACGCAGCCTAAGTTAGGAACTTTTGTAAAAAGGGAGTTTGAGGGCGTAGCCCCACACCCCAGTCAAAGCTAGGGTTTTAGATCACCTTTGCGTAAGTCTTGCTTTTGAAAATTGCAATATGTAGTTTTTTTATAATTTTCACCTACAGCCCTTTTCTCGCCTCCGGCACGACTAGGAAAACCACGGCAAAGCCTTGATTTGGGATCGCTTTGATATGACATTGCAACCTCAGGTCAGTCGCAAGATACCTTAAAGGTGCGGAAGCTACAATCTTAGGAAAAATACCCCCAGCGGAATTCGAATCCGCGTCGCATCCGTGAAAGGGATGTGTCCTAGGCCTCTAGACGATGGGGGCAAAACAGACTCTAACTAGACTAGTTAATTACTTTGGTTTTGTCAATACCTAAATTTTGGTACTGCCTAACAGGAAGAAGTGATCCAGGGGGCTCTGCCCCACCCCCAGTCGTTCTTTAGATCTGTAACGCCCAGAGATTAATGGTCAGCATGATTAGATTCTTGGACGATGCCAGAAATTGTTCGAATTGGAAAGTTAGCTTTGGGGTGTTTTTGAATTTCTTCCTTGATTGCCTCTAGGTCGATATATCGATCTGCCACATTGATCAAGTGATCGCTGGTCATCGAGCGCAAGCTTACCACCTCAACTCTCACGCCTCGGTAACTTGCCGCATCTACCGCATAGGCCAAATCCCCATCGCCACTCACGAGGATAGCAGTGTCGTAGGAGCCTGCTAGAGCCATCATATCTACGGCAATTTCTACATCGAGGTTGGCTTTTTTAGAACCATCAGGCAACAGCACTAATTCTTTAGAGATCACGCGATAACCATTACGGCGCATCCACAGCAAGAAACCCTGCTGCTTTTCGTTGGTGCGATCTACTCCTGTGTAGAAAAAAGCCCGCAGAAGCCGTGCATTGCCGGTGAGTTTGGCTAGCAGTTTGGAGTAATCAATCTCAATCGACAACTGCACAGCGGCATAGAAAAGATTGGAGCCATCAATAAAAATAGCTACTCTACCCCTGTTTTCGTGGGGACTAGCAAAGGCAGGGTCGTTTTCAAAGTTTAACATTGGGATTCCTTAAAAAAGTTTTTTATAGATAGTGAGAGAATTAAATTGAGTAGTCTTAAAGGCGAAAGTGGAATTTTAGAAAGCTACTCTAGCTAAATGCTGGCGGCAAATAAATATAGAGGTCAGAAAGATCTGAACAGTGGTTTAAATTGGCTGTTTAGTTATCTGCTTAGTTATCTATTTAGGTCAGATTAGGTTAGGTCAGATTAGATCAGAAATCGGTCAGACTAGGCTAGGGGATTGGTGATTTTTAATGTATAAAATTTAGCTGCTTTGCTAATTATCTCAGATTAACTTACCCTAATCTAGCCGCTTCAACGCATTTTTACCTATCGATACTGCTGAGATTTAAGAAAACCTTTAGGTTGTTGAGGAAAACAGCAGAGAGCTTGGGATTTGAAACCGATCCAAAAATAGAGTTGATTTGGATATGTCTAAGTATATATGCTTATGACTTTTTTGGCGATCTTTATTTTGCCTGCATTAGAGTCTGATTCGGAAAGTGTCGCGCAAACCGACTTTGGGGCAGAAACCTCAAATAGAATCCTCCACCCCGCTAAAAGCAAGGTTTCTGTGCTGCATTCTACAGTCCTTCCCTTAAATCATGAGTACAAACGGGGGCCGTATCGGCTTTTTCTCCCCGCTCCCTTCAGTTCTCTGGTGAGAGGGGGTAACTTCTGTATATGATCTAGACAGGACTTAAGCAGCCTAAGCTAGGAACTGTTGTAAAAAAGGAATCTGAGGGCAAAGTCCTACACCCCACTTAAAGCCAGGGTTTTAGATCACCTTTGCGTAAGTCCTACTAGAGATATGTATGCACGAAAATAGGTTTTATGATTGCCACCCAGTCTGAAGAATTAGCGATCACCAATCTCAAAATTGACGGGATGCGCTGTGGCGGCTGTGTGGCGGCGGTGGAGCAAAAGTTATTGGGTTGTGATGGGGTGCAGGCAGCGAGTGTGAATCTGCTGACTGGTCAGGCTCGGCTAGTTTTGCGTGATCCCCTGGACGATTCCGCTTTAGCAAGGATTGTGGCGGCGGTGGAGCAGCTTGGCTTTCGGGGCAGTTTGTTGCCTGATGTGCTGCCACCTTTGAGCTTGCCCGCCCGGTCGCGTGCTTGGGATCAAGGCATGGTAATGGCATTACTGTTAATTGCCTTGGCGAGTTTGGGGCATTTTGTCCCTGTTTTGCACAATCAGTATGGTCACTGGGCGATCGCTACTCTGGCATTGGCGATTCCAGGGCGGTGGATTTGGTGGGATGGGCTACTAGCCCTCTGGCATCGAGTCCCCAATATGAACTCCTTGATTGGGATCGGGGCGGTTTCTGCCTATGGTGCTAGTACGGCAGCCTTATTTTTGCCAGGTTTGAGTTGGCATTGTTTTTTTGAAGAGCCGGTAATGCTGTTGGGCTTTGTGCTGCTGGGCAGGCAACTGGAACATCAAGCTCGCACTAGGGCGACTAGGGCTTTAACGAGTTTGATCAATTTGCAGCCGGCTCAGGCCAGATTAATGGTTGGGGATCAAGAGATCTGCATTCCCGCCCTAGAAGTGCAGGTGGGCGATCGCTTGGTAGTGAGATCAGGCGAAAAAATTCCCGTAGATGGAGTGATTCTCCAGGGAAGTACAGTGGTTGACCAGTCGATGTTGACCGGGGAAGCCTTGCCCTGTAACAAGCAGCCAGGGGATCTGGTGACCGCTGCCACCCTGAATCTGGGGCAAAAACTAGTGATTGAAGCTGTGCGCGTGGGTGGTCAGACCACCCTTGCCCAAATTGTGCAGTTGGTAAGTCAAGCTCAGGGGCGTAAAGCTCCCATTCAAGGCCTGGCTGATCGGATTGCGGGCTACTTTTGCTATACGGTGCTGGCGATCGCCTTGGCAAGTCTGGTGTTTTGGTGGGGAATCTGGGGTGAGAATTTAATCTTTAGCCTCAAGATCAGTATTGCGGTGCTAGCGATCGCTTGTCCCTGTGCTTTGGGCTTGGCTACTCCTAGCGCCATCTTGGTAGGCACGACTCTGGGGGCGGAGCGGGGAATTTTGATTAAGGGGGGCGAAATCTTGGAACGATTGCAGGGATTGGGCGCGATCGTATTCGATAAAACTGGCACTCTCACCCTAGGGCAGTTGCAAATTTCTGAGGTGGTGGGGATCAATCTAGAGCAAGAGCAAGTATTGGCCTTAGCTGCCAGTAGCGAACTCCACAACAATCACCCGATCGCTCAAGCCATTGTCAACCATGCCCAGGATCTACAGCTAGACCTCAAAGATCCCCAACAACAGCAGATTGAGGTGGGTCTGGGGGTAAAGGCGGAAATTGGCGCCCAGTTGGTATTGGTGGGGAATTCTGCCTGGTTAGCCCGCCATGGGGTTGAAGTACCAGCCGCAGATGGTTTGGACGCAGGCAAAATCCTGGTGTGGGTAGCGGTAGATCGGCAGGTGGGAGGGATGATTCTGCTAGCAGATCAAGTGAAGCCTGAAGCTAAAGGGGTGATCTCTAACTTGCACCACAGGGGAATTGCCGTCTGGATGCTGACCGGCGATCGCTTGAGTAGTGCCAGGGTAATCGCCCAAGAGTTAGGCATTTTGACCGAGCATATTCGTGCAGAAGTGCTACCCCAACAGAAATCCGACCTGATTCAGCAATTGCAGCAGACTAAGTTAGTGGCAATGGTGGGAGACGGGATCAATGATGCCCCAGCTTTAGCGATCGCGGATGTAGGCATTGCCATGGGTACGGGTACGGAGGTAGCGATCGAGACGGCGGATTTAATTTTGACTAGATCTGACCTAAATCAATTGCTAGAAGCCCTTGAACTCAGCCGTGCTACCTTTGCCAAAATTCAGCAAAATCTATTCTGGGCAATGATCTACAACTGCATTGGCATTCCAGTGGCAGCAGGCTTGCTCTATCCTGGCTTCGGCATCTATCTCAATCCGATGTGGGCAGGTCTGGCGATGGCATTTAGCTCGGTGAGTGTGGTAACCAACTCTCTGGTACTGCGGTGGAGCTATAAATATTGAGCCAGAGGGCTGTAGTATGGTTGGATATTAATATTTTTTCATAGATTATTTTTAATGCTGAGTTTGCTAATTTGGGGTGCTGTTGTAGGTGCCGGTCTGATTGCAGTGCTACCCACAGCCGATCAAAAGCAGTGCCGCACCTGGGCATTAGCGATCGCTTCAGGTCTACTGGCTTTTAGTGGCTGGATCTGCACCCAAGGAAGTCTGGTAGAGTCGCTGCCCTGGCTGCCAAGTTTGGGCTTAAGCTACGAGTTAGCGATCGATGGCCTATCTTTGCCCCTGGTGCTGCTGAATAGCCTGCTAGTCTGGGTAGCAATCTTTGCCAGCGATCAGGTAGAGCGTCCTCGATTTTATTACCCCCTAATTTTGCTGCTCAGCGCTGGCATTTACGGCACGTTCCTAGCGCAAAATTTGCTGCTGTTCTTGCTATTTTATGAAGCCGAACTTATTCCCCTCTATCTCTTGATCGGGATTTGGGGTGGAAAAAATCGCAGCTATGCTGCCACCAAGTTTTTGATCTACACTGCCGTGTCTGGGTTTGTGTTGCTGGGCGTATTTCTAGCGATCGCGGCGGTAGTCAGTAATCAGTTAGATTTACCCTTTAGCTTTGATCTCAGAGACTTAGCCACCCAGCAGTTGCCCTTGCAATTACAAATTATTTTATTGCTAGGGATAATCTTTGGGTTTGCCATCAAAATTCCCCTAGTGCCTTTTCACACCTGGTTGCCCGATGCCCATGTGGAAGCCTCTACGCCTGTGTCTGTGCTGCTGGCAGGTGTATTGCTCAAGCTTGGTACCTATGGCCTACTGCGCTTTGGTTTGGATCTATTTCCCCAGGCTTGGCAAGCGATCGCCCCAGGGCTAGCAGTTTGGGCAGCAGTCAGCGTCATCTATGGCTGCTCAGTGGCAATCATTCAAACTGATATGAAAAAAATGGTAGCCTACAGTTCCATTGGTCACATGGGCTACATTCTCTTGGCTTTGGCGGCTGCCACTCCTTTGTCTACCCTGGGGGCTGTGCTACAGATGATCTGCCACGGGCTAATTTCGGGGCTGTTATTTTTGCTGGTGGGGATCATCTACCAAAAAACTGGCACCAGAGATCTAAATCGATTGCAAGGGCTGCTAAATCCAGAGCGAGGGCTACCAGTCACAGGTGCGCTGATGATCTTGGCGGCGATGGCCAGTGCTGGCATCCCTGGGATGGCGGGGTTTGTGGCAGAATTTATCATTTTTCGCGGCAGTTTTGGTGTGTTTCCCTACCAGACCATCTTCTGTATGCTAGGCACAGTTCTAACTGCCGTTTACTTCTTGATCTTGATTGATCGCGCCTTTTTTGGCCGCTTTATGGTTTTAGTCGCTTCAATCGATCAGCCCGACCAACTCATGCCCTTAAGCCAATCTTTGCCCCAGTCCAATCTCAGGGATCTAGCCCCGCCTTTGGTGCTGGTGGTTTTAATCATTGGCTTTGGCTTGCAGCCCCAATGGTTGCTACAGCTAGTCCAGTTGTCTTCAGATCATTTAATCAGCAAAATTTTGTAATAATTCTTTAGAATATAAAGGTACACCTCAACCTAAAACACCTATGACCGGCTTTATTCGTGGACTATTTGGTAAAAAGCAGGACGAAGCAACTGTAATCAAAAAAGACAAGCCAGGCGAGTTTTTCCTTGATCCTGACAGCGCCAAGACCTATGGAGACATTGAGTATATGCGTACCGCCAAGGCCGTGCGCAAGACCTATCCCAAGGGTGATGCCGAAGTGATCGAAACTATTTCTGCCCTGGAAAAACGCGACATTACCGATACGGTAGCTGAACCAAAAAAAGTCGCTAAACCAGAACCAGCTAGTCAGCCAAAGCTAGGTCAGCCAATTCCAGAGCGCAAGCCCACCCAGTCAGGTGGTCTGGATATGTTCCGTCAAATGGCTAAAGAGATCAACAAAAGGAGTTAAATGCAAGCGATCGACTTTTCCCCTACTCACATGGCCCAACGCCTAGCCCAGGGCGGGGCATTACTACCTGATTCCCCTGAAAATACTACCGAGGTAGTAGGAATTTTGAAGAGTTATGGCGTGGTGCTAGCAGGCTACAATCGCAATCTCACCTACATTGCCGAACAGCAATTTTTAGAACTGTTCCCTTTCTTTAAATACATGAATGGAGCGGTATCTTGGGCAAGCTTGCGGCGCCATTGGTGGCATGAGCGGCTCAACTATGAGTTTGCGGAGTATTGTATGCGCTGTATGTTGTGGCATGGGGGCGGGGGAATAGATCGCTACTTGGATACGGAGGAATTTAAAGCAAATGCGGCGCGGGCGATCGCTGCTAAAGTTGCAGGTAATCCATTCATGCAGGCACTGGATCGTCTTTTTCCAGATTTCTTGCCAGAGCAGGTACGCCAACTCTGCTACTACTCTGCCCTTGGTACTTTCTGGTCGGTGATGGCGGAGATGTTTTTGAATTTGAGCGATCGCTACGATCAAGGGGAAATCAAGTCGATTGCCGATGTGGTCAATCATATTTTGCAGGCATTGGTGCAGGCTGCTAACCTACCTGTGGTCTACCAAGTAGAGATTCAGGGTCAAACCTATCCAATAATGCCTCCTACCGCCGGTCTCACTTTCTTGACTGATGCGGCAGTGCCCTATGTAGAAACAGTATTTTTCCGTTCTTTCCCCTTCCGTGGCACAGTTACCTACAATGCCCAGGAGGAAGAGATTCCCCGGCAATTGTCCAAGTTTAAGTATGGGGCACTCTACGCTGATCCCCTACCAATTGGCGGCGCAGGTATTCCCCCTACCCTACTAATGCAGGATATGCGCCATTATTTGCCCGACTATATCTTTGAGATCTACGCTCAGCGCAGTCAGAGAGGACAACGAGATCTGCGGGGACAGATCTGTGTGTCTTTCCAGAAGTCAATGTTTTGTGTGACCACAGCAGCTATCTTGGGTTTGGCTCCCCAGCCTCTAGGTACAGATGACCCGATCGCACAAGCTCAAAACCTGGCGTATTTTCAACAGTGGTGCGATCGCTTGGCAGATAGCCGCTTGGCCTATGTCCAGTAAATTTTAGGAATTTTCAATCAAATTTACCAACTGCTCAAAGTCTTGGCGGGCTTGATCAAAGGCTGCTTCAGTTCTGGCTGGATCTCGATCTTTGGCAGCAAAATCTAGGCGTACCAAATCCGCTGCAAACTCCTTGGTCAAGTCCTTGGCTTGCTTACTTTGCTTGGCGGACAGTCCCCCAGTTGCTAGGCGCAGATCTTGACGCACTGTACCCAAGGGGCCATGGATGTAGGTTTGAACTGTAGTCCAGTCTCTGGCACTCACATAGGTTTCGAGGTTATTAAATCGCTCCTTAAAAACCATCAACCGTGCCACTGCATTGGGGTTAGGCTGGGCGATCGCTGGCATTGCCACTAACAAACTCAGACCTAAAATCAGCACGCTTAGCCATCTATGCCATTGCACCATAAAAAATTACTCCAATCTAAATTCCCTAGGCTCAAATTATATGATTAATTGGCTGCGGTAAAACTAGCCGCACCTCTGTACCTCGCCCCACTTCAGAACTGATCAGTAACTCCCCCTGGTGCTGGGCGATCAATTGCCGACACAAATTCATGCCGATCCCCGTGCCAGGTTCCCCCAGGGTGCCCTTGCTGCTATAAAACTGCTGATTAGCTTGAATTACTTCCATCTGTAAATCTGAAATTCCCACGCCATTATCTTGAACTAGAATTTCTACCTGGGCGGAGCTAGCGATCGCCCTGATGCTCACTTTGCCTTGAGATAGGCAAAATTTAATACTGTTAGTTACCAGGTTTTGCAATACACAGCCTAGCTGATCGCGGTCAGCATAAATCTCTAACTCAGCGGTGCAATCATTGACCAGTTTTACTTTTTTGAGCTTGGCGAAAGTAGACAGCAGAGTGAACACCTCTGCTACTAGATCGCTCAACTTGAACCAGTCGGGGCAAAACTTGATTGCCTGGGTTTCCACCAGTGACCATTGCCGCAGATTTTCTACCAATCGATAGGCTGGCTCTGCCGCCGCAAAAATGTCCTGGGCAATCCCCTCCATCTCTGAACGGCTGAGAAGTTCCGGATTTTGGGCTAAAACTTCAGCCAGGGCTAAAATGCCGTGAAAGGGCGCTCGTAGGTCGTGGGAAATGATTCCTAGCAATTTGTCCTTTTCAATAATTACCTGCTGAAGACGGCGACTATTTAGGCGTAGCTCCAGCAAACTCACCACCTGATTGGCAAGAGCCTTGAGCCCTTGGAGTTGGGCGGCAGTCAAGGTGCGCGGCTGGCGATCCAAGACACAGATCGTACCTAGGGCTAAACCTGCCTGATTAACTAGAGGCGCACCAGCATAAAATCTCACTCTGTCCTTGCCGATCACAAACGGATTATCAAAAAACCGCAGATCTTCCAAGCAATTCTCTATCACAAATACTTCAGGTTGCAGAATGGCGTGGCCGCACATGGAAGTGGAACGGTCTGCCTCCACTAGATCTAACCCACAGCTAGCCTTGAACCATTGCCGATCGCGATCAATCAAGCTAATGAGAGCAATCGGCGCATCACAGATGTTAGCAGCCAGTTGAACTAGCTGATCAAAATCCGCTTCCAAGGGGGTGTCGAGAATTTGGTATGCAACTAGTGCCTGTAGTCTCTGCTCTTCATTTTCTGGTAGAGGTGGTGGAATCATAATAAGTACAAAAGAGCAACCTCAAGCTTAATCGGCGCGGTCGCTAGTAATCACAATCACGGTAATATTGTCCCGCCCCCCTTTAGCCTTGGCCGCCTCAATTAAAGTGCGTACCGCATAGGGGGAAGAGCGCACAGTTTTAAGGTGATGGGTAATACGCTCATCGGTCAATTCTTCGGTTAAGCCATCACTACAGATCAACAGGCGATCGCCAGGTAGCAGGGCAATTGGATGGGCTTGGTTCACCTTTAAATCTTCTCTACCTAAACACTGTAGCAGCATATGCCGCCAGGGATGTCGCCGCGCTTCATCCAAGTCTACTACGCCATTTTGAATCGCTCTGGCAATCCAGGTGTGATCTTCACTAATTTGTTCTAGCTTAGTTCCCCGCAAGCGATACAAACGAGAATCCCCCACATGACAATACCAGGGTTGCTGCTCCCGAAAGATCACCACCACGATCGTAGTACCCGCATCAGAACGACTGGGGTTGGCGACTTGATCCTGCAAAATCGCCCTATTTGCCCGCGCGATCGCTTCCCGTAAGATCTGGTCAGAGTCATAGCTAGATGAGTTCCAATACTGATCCAAAAACTGCTGCACCGTCTCCGTTGCTAAGCGACTTGCCACTTCTCCCCCCGCATGACCGCCCATGCCATCCGCCACGATAAAGTAGCGACCTTCAGGATCAATGTAAAAAGCATCCTGATTAGAGGGCCGAGCACAGCCCTTGTCAGTGTTGCCATCAAAAATTAGCTTCATAGAAGTTTATTTAGAATTTATCTGGCAGTTTAGCGCAAATCTTTACGACAAATTTTACCGAAGTAGATGGGTAAACCCCAAACCGTAAGCCCTTTTATTTCCATCGGAGTCATTCTAAGCGACCCAGTAGTCTTACTAGAGCCAAACCCGCCCACATACTCAAGGCCAGTGCCCCAGCCGCTAGCCACTGCCAACTATTTACCCATAAAATCGTACCAGAGAGCAGCAGAACTGAACTAAATAGGGCATAAATCATCCCCACACCAATATTACCAAGGCGGCGTAGAAGCCGATCAGATTCCTGGGAGCGTACTCTTAGACGAATGTCGCCATTTTCGAGTTTAGCGATCGTCTCCTCTAGCTTGCGCGGCAGGTTGATAGCTGAATTGCTCACCTGGGTTGCCTGTTTACCCAGTTCTCCCCAAAAAGCCGAAGACATGGCGTTTCCTAAATTTCCATTTTCCATTAGATTTACGGCAAAGGGTTTTGCCACCTCCATAAAATCAAAGCTCGGATCTAGCCCCTTGCCCAACCCCTCTAGGGTAGACAAAGCCCGCATCACAAAGGTAAAAGTTGCGGGAAAACGAAAGGGCTGGTCGTAGGCGATCTCATACAGATCTTCACTAATAGCTGCCACCGACTGCTTTTCTAAGCTCTGCCCCATAAAATTGTCCAGTAAATACTGCACTGACCGCCGCACGGGAGATAGATCGCCTGAGGCTTCTAGCGCTCCTAGTTCAATCAAAGCCTGCACCACTCGAGCCGCATCCCGTTGGGCAATGCCAAAAAAAGTCTGGAGCAGTTTTTCCCGTGTAATCGGTTGAATCTGACCCATCATGCCAAAATCATAGAAAATCAGCTTGCCTGCTTGGGTGACTGCTAAATTACCAGGGTGGGGATCAGCATGAAAAAACCCATGGTTGAGCAGTTGTTGGAGGTAAGATTCGGCACCAATTTTGGCTAGAGCTTGGCGATCAATGCCTGCTGCCTCTAGGGCGGCATAGTTACTAATCTTGATCCCAGGCAAATACTCCAAAGTTAGTACTCGCCGCGCCGTGAACCGCCAATAGACTTTAGGCACGACAATTCGCAGATCTTGACGAAAATTGCGCCGAAAGGTATCGGCATTGCGACCTTCGTTGAGGTAATCTGCCTCCTGATATAAAATTCGACTACATTCTCCATAGATACCCAGCCAATCTCTGCCCTTGCCATAGCGGGGATGATTCTGAAAGTAGGTGACAATTTTTTTGAGGATGCCTAGATCAATTTCAAATAGTTTGAGTAGTCCTGGTCTTTGTACCTTCACCACCACTTCTTCCCCAGAGTGGAGCTTGGCTCGATGCACCTGACCAAGGCTAGCTGCGGCTAGGGGGGTGGTTTCAAAGTAGGCGAAAGCGGTACTGATTGGTTTATCTAGATCCGCTTCTAGAATTTGCCTAGTTTTGTCGTAGCTAAAAGCTGGTACTCGATCTTGGAGCTTTGCCAATTCTTCTACACTTTCGCTGGGCAAAATATCTGCCCGACTAGAGAGAAGCTGCCCAATCTTGATAAAGGTGGGGCCTAGCTGTAGCATGGCTTCCCTCAGCCAAGCAGCCCGCGATCGCCGCCGTTTTTTCAGCTTAATCTCAGTTTTGCCGCCAATATAGCTCCAGTTGTAGCGGTCAATTTGGAGCATGAGCAGAAACATCAAGACTGTCCGCCAGATATCGATGGTACGGAGCAGAGGGGAATAGCGATCACGACTCCAAGCATAGGTTGATTCCGTAACCATCAGATTAGAGTCTGAACTTAACATCGGTCTTGAGCGATCGCCATGATTTACCAAGGATGAAACAGACTGAGCAACAGAGCTAGGCATACCGACCAGGAATCACCACTCTAGGATTTAGCTTGATTTTCCCGATAGATTTGGAGTTCTACTTTTAGTTGGGCAATCTCAGCTCTCAAATAGTCAATAGTTTCCTGCAGGTCATGGCTAGGGTTGTCTGCTACTACACTACCCTCGGCTTGAGCAGCTTTCTCTTGAACCACAGCGACGAATTCGCGAATTTTCTGCCTTTGCTCAGCATCATACTTAGTCAGGGCGCTGAGTAGGTCAGTAATTTGATCTTCTATCTGTTCAATCAAGGCTTCGGCAGTGGCTCTACCAATAAAAAAAGCATGGGTCACGGGATTAGACATGGTAATTTAGCTCGATTGATCTGGGGCTAATTATATTCTAACTTTCTCTTGGTTGGCTGACTGGTTTAAATCAGGACTTACGCTGCTAAAGGCGAAGATTTTCGCTCCAACTTGATCTGGTTTGGCGGTTGATCTGCTAGGCTTGCTTAAATGCTTGGGAGTTAAAATTTTTAAAGTGGATATTCAAATTGGTCTTGGCAAAAAGGCGCGCCGCGCCTATGGGATTGATGAGATTGCTTTGGTGCCTGGTGTAGGTACAGTTGACCCCAGCCTCACTGATACCGCTTGGGAAGTTGGGGGGATTAAGCGAGAGATCCCGATCCTAGCTAGTGCCATGGACAGTGTAGTCGATCCTAAGATGGCGATCGCTCTATCAGAGTTAGGCGCTTTGGGGGTAATCAACCTGGACGGGCTGCAAACCCGCTACCAAGACACTGCCCCGATCCTAGCTGAAATTGCCACCGTAGGTAAAGATCAGTTTGTCGGCTTGATGCAAAAGCTCTACGCCGAACCGGTCAAAGCCGAACTAATTGCCAGCAGGATCGCTCAGATCAAAAGTGCAGGAGCGATCGCTTGTGCTAGTAGCACTCCGATTAATGCCGCTAAGTTTGGCGCCATTGCCGCCGCCGCTGGCTGTGACCTGTTTTTTGTGCAGTCTACGGTAGTCTCCACCTCTCACCTGGCTCCAGAGGGGATCACTAGCTTAGACTTGGCTAGTTTTTGCCAACAAATGCCTATTCCGGTGGTTTTAGGTAACTGTGTCACCTATGAAGTGACCATGGAACTCTTACGCGCCGGCGCAGCCGGCATTTTAGTCGGAATTGGCCCAGGGGCAGCCTGTACTTCTCGCGGTGTTTTGGGTGTAGGTGTGCCCCAGGCTACGGCGATCGCCGACTGTGCTGCTGCCAGAGAGCAGTTTGCCCAGGAAACTGGACGCTATGTACCGATTGTGGCGGATGGGGGCTTAATCACGGGGGGAGATATCTGCAAGTCGATCGCCTGCGGTGCGGATGCGGTGATGATTGGTTCTCCCCTAGCCAGGGCAGCCGAAGCGCCTGGCGGAGGGTTTCATTGGGGCATGGCTACGCCGAGCCCCGTATTACCCCGTGGTACTCGGATCAAAGTCGGCACTACTGGCAGCATCCAACAGATTTTGCGCGGGCCAGCAGGACTAGATGACGGCACTCATAACCTGCTCGGTGCCCTAAAAACCAGCATGGGTACCCTGGGAGCCAAGAACCTCAAGCAAATGCAGCAGGTAGAGGTAATTATTGCGCCCTCACTTCTAACCGAAGGGAAGGTGTATCAAAAAGCACAGCAGTTGGGTATGGGCAAGTAATACTGAATGATACTTATGAAATGTTTAGCAGGCAGCTAGTTGGCAAATAATTATGAAATATTTACTAATTGGCTCCACCAGGGCAAACAGTGGCAAGTCTGCAACGATCTTGGGCTTAGGTTTGAAGCTACAGGAGCTAGGGCTGCAGATTGGCTATGGCAAACCCCTTGGCACTTTTACTAGCTCAACCCTGCCAGAGATTAACTACACCGAGGATGCGGATGTACGGTTTATTACCAATACCCTTAACCTCCCTCCCGAACTTTGCCGTCCTACCCTAGTGAGCCTGGGACGGGAAAACCTCAAAAATCGCTTGACAGGTAGCGATCGCACGGATTATCTCAGCCAATTGCAGCAATACCCCCAGTCTGGTACTCCAGGCGACCTAATTTTAGTCGAAGCCCCAGCTAATACTGCCGAGGGTGCCTTGTTTGGCTTAAACCTAGAGTCTATTTCCACTGCCCTAGATGCCAATTTTATCCTAGTGATTCGCTATGGGTCGATGTTGGTGGCAGAGCACATGATGATTTCTAAACAACGGTTTGGCGATCGCTTGCTTGGCGTAGTGATTAACGATATTCCAGCCACAGAATATGAAAATGCCAAAACCATCTTGGCACCATTTCTAGAATCTCTAGACATTCCAGTGTTTGCCCTGATGCCAGCCAATCGCATCTTACGCAGTGTGAGTGTGCAGCAGTTGGTTGACCATCTCGATGCCAAAATCTTGTATGCCAGTGATCAAACTGATTTGAGCAATTTAATGGTAGAGGAATTAAAAATTGGCGCGATGAATGTGAGTGCAGCGCAAATCTACTTCCGCAAGTCTTTTAATAAAGCCGTAGTAACTGGAAGCGATCGGGTAGATATTCAACTAGCTGCCCTAGGCACTTCTACTAATTGCTTGATCTTAACTGGTAATCCCAACCTGGCAGCCGAAACTTTTCAACGGGCATCTGAGCTAGAAGTACCAATTTTGGCGGTCAGCACCGATACCCTGACTACGGTGGAAATCATTGAAAATTCCCTGGGGCGAGTACGGCTGAATGAAGGGGTAAAAGTCCAGTGCATTCAGGAGATGATGACCTCCTATTTCAACTTTGAGCGCTTCTTGCAGCTACTTGAGCTTGAACCTCCAACTGGGACTAAGTGATTTTACTTACAAATCTTCCAGTAGATGCTATGTTAAGTAATATATTGAACTCCTCAAGCTAAAATAAAACTGCGGTCAGGAGAAATTTTTATAGCTGTGAATAATTAAGCTTTATATGGAAAATCTAAAGGTGCAAGCTCACTCTACGATTCAAGCTCAATCTGAGCAACAAGACCTTAAATTAGCGGCGGCAGGTAATTGCCCCCCCAGTTTGAAAGCCCCATCGCAAAATCTCTACAATGATGCTGTGCGAGCTGAGCTGATCGAATTGCAATCTGATACTGATCTGTTGTTCCAACAACTTCAAGCCCTCAGCCGCCATCGCCTCAGCCAAGTTGGGAGCCACTCCTAGATGACAGCAGTAAATCATCAGGGGATTACCTGCGAAATTACGCCCGAAACTACCCTGCGCCAGATTATTGATACCTTACCGAAGGAGTGTTTTGAAAAAGACGAGTTAAGAGCCTGGCTAGGTTTAGGTTTCAGTGTAGCAGCAGTAACTCTAGGCTATTTTTTAACCGTGATCGCTCCTTGGTACCTCTTACCTTTAGTTTGGATATTTACCGGCACTGCCCTCACTGGCTTTTTTGTGATTGGTCATGACTGTGGGCACCGCTCTTTCTCTCGAAAGGTTTGGGTAAACGACTTAGTAGGTCATCTTACTCTCATGCCTCTTCTGTACCCTTTCCATCCTTGGCGACTCAAGCATAATTACCACCATTCTCACACTAATAAATTGGGACATGATAATGCCTGGTACCCCTTTACTGACTCTAACTTTGAGCAGGTGCAGCCCTACGAACGCTGGGTGTACCGTGCTATCAGAGGCAAGTTATGGTGGCTGGGCTCGACTATCCACTGGGCAGTCTTGCACTTCAATCCTGAACTTTACCCTGCTAGAGAAAGGGAGCAAGTAAAGTTTTCTGATCGGGTAGTAATTGCCTATGCTCTGGTGGCTTTTCCTTTGATGCTAGCCGCCGGCGGCCTAATTGGTTGGATAAATTTCTTCCTGATGCCCTGGCTGGTTTACCATTTTTGGATGAGCACTTTCACGATTGTGCATCATACTATGCCTGAAATTCCTTTTCACTACCCGGAACAATGGCACGCTGCTACTGACCAACTAACTGGTACTGTCCATTGTGATTATCCCCTGTGGGTGGAATGGCTGTGCCATGATATCAACTGGCATATTCCTCACCATGTTTCTACGGCAATTCCCTTTTACCGCTTGCGCTTGGCTACGGCTGCTCTTGAGCAAAACTGGGGTAGGTATCTGTATAAGACTAAGTTTAGCTGGCAACTGATGGATCAGATTACGAAGCAATGCCATATTTATGATTCTGAGCACTGCTACAAGAGTTTTGGTGATTCGGTTGACTTGGTGAAGGGCACTTAAATTGAGTAGATCAGAATTGGAGGGGCGCTCTTGTGCTTGCCCCTAAAAATTTTGAGTGTATTTGCTTAGTAGCTACTATCTGCCACGCAGATCCCTTGGCATTTGATCCCGTTAGTAGCAGTGCGCTGACAATGGCAGCAGAGGATCTGTTCCTCCTGGGGTGGTTGCTTGGGTCGGGGTTGACTGGGTTCAGACGATTTCAGACTCACAATTTCAGACTCATAGGCTGGATTACTCTTCCTCTTGCCACAGATCGCTGCTGGCGGCTTGGTCAAGCACGCGACGCTCCCGCAACACTAATAATAGTTTGCCATAAATTTTAGAATTAGCGGATGGTAGGGCAACTTGAATTTGCTCTGTAACTGGTTCGGTAGTAGCGATCGCAAAGTAACTGTTACTTTCTGGATCTCTTTGGCTGCGATCAATTAGTAGCAGGATTTGTTCTGGGCGATCGGGAAAACTATTAGGCAACCTTTGCCCACTAGCCTCCGCCAAGGTGTCAGTATTCGCCAAAATAATTAAAGGATCGATCGCCCGCCTTACCACATCCCATCCAGGTAAAGCAATCCAAGCACAAGCTCCCTCATAGGCAACCATACCGAAAGGCTCGATTTGGTCAATTAAGGGAACTGCCTTGAGTTCAGAGATCGTGATCGGGATTTTTCCTGCCACTGGTACTAGGCGCGGTAGCTGATCATCTTGATCTAGCCGATAAATGGGCAACTTGGGTAATGGTGCTACTGGTGGAGCAGTTTGAGCGGTCAAGAGTTGTTCAATCAAACTCCTGGCGCTGGCGCTATGGACGTATTGCAACCCTTTGAGCATAAATTTGGTGACCTGCGCCGCCTGATTAGATTTTTGGGCGTTTCTGTAGCACTGGTAAGCGATCGCGTCTCCAGGATGCTGACTAAAGCCGGGGGGGAGGTTGCTCAACATGGCGAAGTCGCGCATGGCTTTGATCACTTCTTTGGTGGTAGTGAGATCTAGGCGGTGCAACAAAATAAACTCTGCCAGTTCTACGCGAGCGCTCTGGGGCAGTACCCGCAACTCGTAGAGCATTTCACTGTCTTGAGTTGCAAAGTGATTTATGACCTTAGAACTGGCTGTTCCCTGGACTAAACCTTCATAAACCTTAAGGGCGACGGTAATTTGATTCTGATGAATTGGCTCAAAACCAGTTTGTTCAAAAATTTGTTGGGTAGTTTCCCCTTGGCTACTGAGTTGAGTACAGGCTGATGCCCAGTCTGTCCAGTTACCCTCCTTCCGCCTTAATAGATTAAATAGGTCAGCAGACATCCTTATTACCCCCAGTTACTGTCTTTGCCATTTTGACGCAGGGTAGCGAAATCAGGCGGACGATCGCGCTTGGGCGTAGGTAAGCCCAATACCTGTAAATCTGCATCTACCATAATTTCCACCAGTTCGGCAAAAGTTACCCGTGGCTGCCAGCCCAACTTTTGTTTTGCCTTGGAGCAGTCTCCCAACAGCAGATCTACTTCTGCTGGTCGAAAATAGCGGGGATCAATTTCCACATAGTCTTGCCAATCTAAGCTGACATAGGCAAAGGCCTGCTGCAAAAAATCTTTGACTGAATGGGTTTCACCCGTGGCAATCACATAGTCATCTGCCTCAGGCTGCTGCAACATCAGCCACATGGCTTCCACGTAGTCTTTAGCGTAGCCCCAATCTCGCTTAGCATCTAGGTTACCCAGGTAAAGCTTGTGCTGCTGCTTGGCGACAATGCGAGCGATCGCGCGGGTAATTTTACGGGTGACAAAAGTCTCTCCGCGCCTGGGGGATTCATGGTTAAACAAAATGCCGTTGCAGGCAAATAGACCGTAGGACTCGCGGTAGTTGACCGTCTGCCAATGGGCAAACACCTTAGCACAGGCATAGGGACTGCGGGGATAGAAAGGGGTAGTTTCCCTTTGGGGCACTGCTTGCACTAAACCAAACATCTCAGAAGAACCAGCCTGGTAGTAGCGCACCTCTTCCCCAGTACGTTGCTGGTAATCTCGCATAGCTTCAAGTAGTCGCAGAGTACCCATCGCCACTGTATCTGCGGTGTACTCAGGGGCATCAAAGCTAACTCGAACATGGGATTGAGCGCCCAGATTATAAATTTCTTGGGGACACACCATCTCTAAAATACGGCGTAGGGTAGTACCATCGGTGAGGTCGCCGTAGTGCAGAAATAGCTTGGTATCTGGCAAGTGAGGGTCTTGGTAGAGATGATCGATGCGGTCTGTATTGATCGTAGAAGAGCGCCGCACAATTCCATGCACCTGGTAACCTTTAGCCAATAGCAATTCTGATAGATAGGAGCCGTCCTGACCAGTAATGCCAGTGATCAAGGCGATCTTGGGGGAATGGTCTGAGTTACGGAGATCTGAAGATACAGTCATGCCGAAAGTGGTATGTAAAACAAAAGCTGATTAGTTCCAGCATAGCGCGATCGCCCATGACTCCAGTTTTTTTCTTCCTAAATTGCCTGCCCATCAGCTAATTCTGGCGGGATCTCTAGCTGCTCAACTTTCGCCAACTGCTCTAACAACCGCTGCCGCATATGGGCTACGCCCCCTGGGACATTTGATTCTAGGTTGAGGGGCATTACTGGATCGTGTAAGGACATTCTCAGTAAGAACCAGCCATTTTCGGCTGCTCCCTTACAGGCTACCCGCACGCCCTCGTAATTGTTCGGCACGATCTGCCAGTCGGCTTGAGTCAGAACAAAATCTTGTAATGCTTGCAGCAGGCGATCGCCAATCTCTAAAAAATTAGCTGCCTTAATCTTCAGCCGCAGTTCTTGGCTTTCCCTTGGTTCTTCCAAGTTGGCAATTAGATCGGTGAGGGATTTGCCTGCTAGTTTCGCCTTCGCTAATTCGATCAGTAACTTACTCACTAAATAAGCCCCATCATCTAGGAAGTGATTTTCCCGCAAAGCTCCATGTCCCGAAGTCTCGATCGCTAACCAAGACTCTTGCCCAATCTGATTTAACCGCATCGCCTCATTGATTACATTTTTGTAACCGCGCTTGAAGCGATGATGCCGCCCGCCTAAATCTCTGGTAATAAACTGGGCTAAGCCATCCGAAGTAATGGAGTCGGTGACAATCGTAGAACCTGGATGCTCTTGGAGCACGATTGCTGCGATCAGGGCGATTAAACGGTTGCGATTTAACTCTTTACCAAATTGATCTACTGCGCCGCTGCGATCGACATCGGTATCAAAAATAATGCCAAAATCAGCCTGGTGTTTGATTACTGCCCCACAAATCGCTGCCATTGCCGTCTGATCTTCAGGATTTGGCACATGGTTGGGGAAAGTACCGTCTGGTTCTAGGAACTGACTGCCTGTGGTGTCGGCTCCCAACGGCTCTAATACTTTGCTCACATAAAATCCGCCCGCACCGTTGCCAGCATCCACAATAATCCTTAAGCCTTGTAAGGGGCGATCGTAGTGGTGCGGATGATTTACGCCTGCTCTGATTTTGGCAACCAGTTGATTAGCATATACCGAAATAAAATCATAGGTAATCCTGTTGGGTCTGGTGCGATCGCAAATAACGGTATGGGGCTCTGGTTGGATGGCTGAACTAGTAACCAGATTTTCTGCCAGGTTGAGCAGCTCCGTAATATCCGCTTTCTCTAGTCCTCCTTGGGCGGTGAAGAATTTTAAGCCGTTGCGGTTGAAGGGTAAATGACTGGCAGTGAGCATGATCGCGCCGTTGCAGTTGCAGCCTTCAGTAATCGTACTCATGAACATAGCTGGAGTTGAGGCGAT
>JANRLH010000021.1:0-14335 GCA_033762795.1 Pseudanabaenaceae cyanobacterium bins.68 | reverse complement strand
CTTAAGATTTATTAGAGGTTTATTTGAGCTTGCTTTTGAGGCGCAAGGGCTTTCGCTTGTAGAATTTGTAGGAGCTAGATATGATTATATTGACGATTTTACAATTAGCAAAGACAAAATTGGCGAGATTATAGAGATTGCCAAACTGGGTTTAGATTCATTGTGTGCGAAGATTTACTAAATTAAAATAATCTGCCTAATTATTATTAAGCATATCCCACTAGTTATATTATTGAGGTATTGATTAACATAGAAAATTAAATTGACTCTAGCTCAGGCGATCAGGTTAAATTCCAGTTGAATGCCTTTGATCCGTGCCTTGACTTGCTGACAGCTGATCAAGTCCTGCCGTAGCCAAAAATATTTAGCTGCCTGCACCAAATCTGATAGCCCCGTAGAAAGATTGCCCAATTCTGACTCAGCGATGCCGCGATTGAGGTAGGCTTCGGCACTTTGGGAATTATGGCTAATCACCGCATCAAAGTCAGCGATCGCTTGAGGAAAATTGGCTTGGCGATAGTGAGCAATCCCCCGATTGAGTAGAGCATCCTCAGTTCTGCCCAGGGAGAGCGCATCCGTGCAGTCCAAAATCGCCGCCTGATAGTTCTCTACTTGCAGTTGGGCAAAACAACGATTGGTGTAAGCACCAGAATTATGGGGATTAGCGGCAATTGCCTCCGAAAAATCCGCGATCGCTTGCAAAAATTGTTGGGCTTGAATATGGGTAACTCCCAGTTCAAAAGCAGCAGGCAAAGGGCTAGCACCTACTCCATTTGCACCCATAAAATAGACCAGCCCCACACTCAAAACTAAGTTCCAAACCAATTGCCAGGGAGTCATTAGCTATTTACTCCAGCCAGCGTCAGCACGAGCCAGCACATAGCTGGCAATATCTTCAATTTGCTGGGGGTCAAGCTTTTTGCCAAAGGCAGGCATAGCATTTTTGCCCTTGGTCACCTGATAGGCAATTTTTTCTACTGCATACATGTCATACTTCTCTAAAGCCGCCTTTTTCAGGGTCTTAGCTGCCACCACTCGATTGCTGCCCAGAGCATGACAGGCAGCACAATTAGCGCCAAATAATTTAGCTCCATTTTCTAGGTCAGCAGCGATCGCTAACCCACCACCGAACCAAACTATCAAACTGAGCAGGCTTAGACAACAGAATTTTAGGAAGTTTGTACCCATAACCAAAACCATAGCAACTGCTAGATTATCTGTTGTGGCATGAGGCAAAGTCAAAAGACAGCCAGTCAAAGATGAAAGTTATAGGTGTGAGTAGGTACAGCTAGCCGCCACCAACTATAGTGACAATTTCTAAGCGATCGCTTGCCTGGATCATAGTCTCTGCCCAAAACTGCCGATGCAAAATTTCGCCGTTATATTCCACTGCTACCAGCCTAGGGTTGATCCCTAGTTCTTCTAGCAAGGCAATCAAGTTTAATTGGGGAGAACAGGCTTGGAGGTTGCCATTGATCTGTAGGTTAATCATGCTAAAAAGTTAGGTCATTTGTAGCTTAGAGGTGGTTATTGCGATTTTCAAAAGAATGCGGTACAAAAATCATTAAAACCCATGGCGGGGCTCTGCGACCCCTTTTGTCAGCCATTAACTTGCAAACTGTAATATCTATTTTAGGCATAGCTAGATCCCAAGCGGATGGTTGAGCTTCTAGGGTATGATCGGCTGAGTTTTATTTTCTCCTCAAAACCTATGGCTGAGCAATCCTTTCCTGATTTTTGTACGGGCATTCAGTATTTTGCTGATTCAGCTTTAGATCCCGATCTTACCAGTGAGCCAGCGATCGCGCCTGGAGCCAAAGCCATATCTAGTACTAGTGACCCAGCCGCAGTTTATCAGACCTTGCTATATGCAGATGCCCTGCGCTATTTAACCTTACAAGTTACCGCTAGTAAAGCCTCTGGCCATCCAGGTGGGTTTGCCAGTCAGGCAGAAGCCTATGCTGCCTTGGTGATGCTAGGCCATAAGAATATTCTCACCGAAGTGGGACACCATGCCCCAGGGTTTTATAGTGCGATGTTTTTAGATCGGTCTTTGGAGGCGATGGAGATTTTTACAGTACAGCAACTGCGCGATCGCTTTCGAGAGACCCATGGACTATTAGGGCATTTATCGGGGTTTATTCCAGGCATTTTAGCCCCAGCCGGTCCCTTGGGGCAGGGGCAACATTTTGCCATGGCAGCAGCTAAGTTGCATCCTGGCACTTTATTTCCCTTTACCCTGGGGGATGGCGGTTTGGGCGAGCCTTATCCCATGAGCAGCATGGGGCATTTTCACACTGCTTTTCCCAGCGTAACTAATTTTTTACCAGTTTTGGTGTGGAATGGCTTTAGCCAGGAGCATCACAGTATGGTATCGCTCAAAACTAATCAGCAAATGCAGGATTACTGGTTGGGCAATGGCTTTGGGCAGGTGATTCTGGTGGATGCTAAGGATTTTGATGATCAAGGTCAGGCGGGAGACTATGTGGACAGCACGGTTTTTGGGTTAAACCAGCGCTTGGCTTTCACCCAGGCAGTGTTGCAGGGGGCAGAGCAGGCGGCCCAGTTGGCTCTAACTGGCACGCTCACCGTCTTGATCATCAAGCAGCTTAAGGGGGCAGGGGTTCATGCCCTGGGTGCTAAGTCCCATAACTTATATCCTAAGGACACCCTGGATGCACCTCATATAGTGACAGCCTTACAAAGAAGAGCGCTCTGCCCCGCAGCTTGGCAATTAGTGCGTACCAACTGTGAGCGGGCGGCGGGTGGTGCGGCTGCTCAGGTAGCAGTGACTGAGGTGGAGTTAGATTTACCCAATTTAGGTGAACTGCCCTTAGTAGAATTCAGCCTGGGAGAGGCGAAAGTAGCAACTACGGCTATGGGGCAATTAGTGGGTCATGTGGGTATCAGCGATCGCGCCTTTTTGGTGACGAATGCGGATGGCAATGAAGCTTCGGGCATTGGCAATATCAACCAAGCACTCAAAATTATTCACCCCACGGAAGATCAACTCTATAACCAGTCGGCTCTGGGGCAGGTCTATGAGCCCCTATCAGAGGATGCCTGCGCTGGGCTGGCGGTGGGCTTAAACTTACTAGGAGCGCGATCGCTCTGGTGTAGCTATGAGTCTTTTGCTATTAATGGCCTACCCATCTGGCAGACGGTTACCCAGGCCATGGCAGAACTGCGCCGCCCTACTCCTTCTAGTATTTGCTTGTTTACGGCTGGAGCCTTAGAGCAAGGTCGCAATGGCTGGACTCACCAACGCCCTGAGATTGAAGCCTATTTTGCCGCCATGTTACGCAATGGCAATATTTTTACCCTGTTTCCGCCCGATGCCAACTCCATTCAAGCTTGCTTTGATTGGGCCTTGACCACCAAAAACAAAGGAATTGTGATTACGGCTAGCAAGTCCGCTCTCCCTATTCGCACCACCCTGGCTCAAACTCAGCAAGGCTTGGCAGATGGGGCAGTGATTTTAAGTGAAATTCCAGGCGATCGCACAGTGGTGTTTGCCGTGATTGGTGACATGACCCTAGCACCGGTGGATGCCGCCTGTAAAATTTTGGCAGCGCAAGGAATCGGTAGCCGCGTAGTCTCAGTGATCAATCCCCGCCGCCTCTATCGCCCTAGTGATGTAGCTTGGCAGACCTGTTCCCAGCCAGATGATCAATTTTTAGATGATCCTGGATTTGACCGGATTTTTGGCGGCGATCGCGCCACTACAGTTTTAATCGGTGTGACTGGTGGTGCAGGTGCTCTATTAGAACCAATTATGCTGCGTAGTCACCTCAATCGGGATCTGTTTGCCTGGCAGCGGGGCGAAACTACGGCGACCGCCAATCAGTTGATGGCATTCAATGGTTTAACGGCTGAGAGCCTAAGCGATCGCGCCCAACAGTTACTGAGCTAATTCTATGAATATGAACCCAGAAAATTTATCATTACTCAGCCTTGGGCTGAACCTCTTGATTGGTAGCTTGATTTTGGCGAATGTCCTACGCATTGTTCTAACCTGGTATCCCCAGGTGGCGCTGCAAAAATTCCCCCTGGTGATTATCTTTGGCATCACCGAACCTTTACTATCCCTGATCCGTCGTCTAGTGCCACCCTTGGCTGGGGTGGATATTGCGCCCGTGATTGGGGTAGGGATTTTTAGCTTGATCCGTGAGTTGGTGCTGGGTCAGCAGGGACTATTAACCATGGCGATCAGCAACTAGCTATGCAAAGCAATATTCTGGAGCAGATCGTGCGCCATAAGCAGGTGGAGATCCAATCCCTACCCCAAGTTCAAACCCTTGAGCCCTCAACTAGAGACTTTGGTGCCGCCCTCACCCACAGTAGCTATCAGCCTGCTTTGATTGCCGAACTGAAACGAGCTTCCCCCAGTAAGGGAGTAATTCGAGCAGATTTTGATCCAGAGGCGATCGCTCGAGATTATGCCCAGGGGGGGGCTGCTTGTTTATCTGTATTGACAGATCATAAATTTTTTGGTGGCAGCTTTGCAAACTTAGAGCGAGTCCGGCGTCAGGTGGATTTACCCCTGCTGTGCAAGGAATTTATTATTAGCCCCATTCAAATCCGCTATGCCCGTAGCTGTGGCGCTGATGCTGTACTTTTAATCAAGGCAATTTTGAGCGATCGTGATTTAGTTGATCTTGCCCAAGAGATTTATCACCTGAACATGACAGCGCTAATTGAAGTGCATAGCCAGGCAGAACTAGATCAACTTTTGGGGTTGCAAGCTCACTTGATCCCCGCTCAGACTCTATTCGGCATTAATAACCGCAATTTGGAAACTTTTACAGTTGATCTACAGGTGACTAGCAATCTGCTAACTGGCTTATCTGCCCGCGATCGCGCCCAGTGGCGTTGGATCAGCGAGTCGGGTATTTACACTGGGGCTGATGTGGCTCAGGTAAAAGCCTTGGGGGTCACGGGTATACTGGTAGGAGAATCCCTGTTGCGGCAGCCTGATCTGTCATCGGCGATCACTAAGCTCTACACCGCTTAAAGTATGGCGACTCCCCGCAAACAGTTTGGTCAACATTGGCTGAAGAGTGAAAAAGCTCTAGCTAAAATTCTTGCTACCGCCCAACTCCAACCCACCCAATCAGTTTTAGAAATTGGCCCTGGTACTGGGATCTTAACTGCAAAAATCTTGCCCCAAGTGCGATCGCTAGTAGCAGTAGAAATTGACCGAGATCTGTGCGATCGCTTAACCCAGCGATTTAAGCAGGCAAGCAACTTTACTTTGCTGCAGGCGGATATTTTAGCTCTGCCCCTGGCAAGTCTACCCCATGCTCCAGATCGGGTAGTCGCAAATATTCCCTACAACATTACTGCGCCAATTCTAGCTAAGCTTCTAGGTTCGATCGCTCAACCAGTCACCCAGTTTAATCGGATTGTATTGCTAGTGCAGAAAGAAATTGCCCAGCGTCTGACCGCCAAACCCAACCATAAAGCCCATAGTGCCTTGAGCGTGCGATCGCGCTTTTTAGCAGAATGCGAATTTATCTGTGATGTCCCCGCCACCGCCTTCTATCCAGTCCCCAAGGTAGACTCCGCCGTAGTCTGTCTTAGCCCTAGACAGTTTCCCCTCAGCCCCCAGAACCCAAAATTTCTGGATAAATTGATCAATATGGGCTACCTCATGCGGCGGAAAATGCTGCGCAATAACCTTGAACCAATTTGCGATCGCGCCCAACTCACAGATATTTTGACTAACATGGGCATAGATGGTCAAGTCAGGGCGGAAGATCTCAGCCTAGAGCAATGGATTCAGCTTAGCGATCTTCTGAGTGAGCATTTGATTGTCACCTAGTTCTTAGTCAACGGTAGTGTTCAGCAGTGACAAATCTCTGAACCGCGCACCGCAGCACGGTTGTTAGGTGGCGATTTTACCTTACCAACTCATCATCATTGGCAATCTAGGTCGAAAATCTACCTGCTGTCCCTGGACTTCTTCATCAAACCCAAGCTCTACACAATAGTCTGCCCCTTCCCGTACCTTGATCTGCTTTGTATTCACCTAAACCGAATGATATTAGGTACTCAGCTTCGTAAGCACCAATGTCAGTCCAGATAAAAAGATGATCTAGTTCAAATGACATAGCTTTAGCGCCGTCTCAGGATGGGCTTAATCAACTTCTTAAGTTTAATGATTGAAGCAACCTAACACAGAACTAAACTAGGTTCAAGGGTCGGTAAACTTATAAAAAGCCTACTGCACAATAGTTTAGGTTTTCCCTATCATCTTTCTAGTTAAATCCCAGACTTTGAATTCTGCCAGCCCTAATCCCTATATCAGAACCTCCGCTTGATGTTGGCGAATAAACTTAAATAATTGCTCTGTAATCACTTCATCGTTGGCATAGTAGCGCTCAGTCAACTGTGCTAGACGATCGCGATCCACGTCTGCAAGGTTTAGGGCAGTTTCGGTAATCAAATCAAAGTTATTTAATTCTGATACTCCTAACACCGCGATCGCTTCTGCGGTAAGTTGATATAGCTGAGGGCAGTTGATTGCTTCAAGCGCAGATAAAATTAAGCCCACAAATTCATTGCTAGGATTAATAAAAAACTGCTCATAGCCCCCATTGTTTACTTCTCGCTCTAAGGATTCAATCGCCAGAATGATTTGCTCAGGCAAAGATAGAGCACCTAGCGGCTTTTGCCACAGCAACTGCTCAATCTCCATGATTATCCTGTCTAGGCGCTCAGGGCGAGCTAACAGTTGTTCTAGGGTAGTCATACTTTGGATTGCCGATCAGCAAGTCATGATCAAGCCATAAGTATAGATATTTACTTCGCTTCTACTCGAATTGCATCTACAGGGATGCCCTGCTGACGTAGCTCCTCAATGCGGCGCTGCGCAGCTTCAGGATCGCGGAAGGAGCCGAGTTGCAACTGACCGTCACTAGGGCGCACAAAAGCTCCTTTCTCTACCTGCTTACCCTCTGCCAAATAACGATTAGGAGCCACGATCGCGTAGCGAGTTTCTTCAGGGGCGCTAGGCTGACTCTTGGCAGTCACTAGGGGTGCATATTTTACTGGCGCATTCTCAATCGGATTGGCAGGGGTAGTCAAGGGTGCGGGGCGATTAACTGCTACAGGAGGACTCACTGGGGTCTGTGGCTGAGGTTGAGGTGCTTCTACCCTAGGCTGAGGTTCTAGTTTTGGCGGAACTGCCAGGTCGCGAATCAAATTAATACTGGCATCAACTTCACCAGTGATCTTGGGCTTCGAGTTGCCAGAACTAGTCACACTAGTGTTAGAGCGAACAATTGGCGCTGCCGACATTTGGGCGGGCGGTGGCGGTAGACTAGGCAAAGCTGGGTAGGGTCGCACAGATACGGCGGGCTCGCTAGGTGCCGCAGAGTTCTTTAGCATTGCCCTAATCGAATTTAAGCCCGTATCTAGCTGGGGCAAGGCAGGAAGACTAGGTTGGTTTTTTTGGCTAGATGGCTGCAACCCCTTGCTTGGCACTGTGGGGCTGCTAAAGTCTGAAGTGCCCCAACTAGACTGAGGAGATGGCTGGGGTGAGGGAGGAGCCGGCGGGTTCAATTTAGGCAGCAAGCGGTCAATCAGCAGATAGCCCAGCAGACTACTCCCCCCACATAGCAGCAGCAATAATAGGATACCCAGGGGAGAACCCAGCCTAAAACCTGAAGGCTTGATCGTGATTGGTTGATGGGTGAAATTTTGTAGGACTTGATCCTTAAACTCTATTTTTGGAGACTCTAGTTTTGGCTCTGGCAGAGGCTGAGCAGATGGCGGTTCTGGTTGAGGTGCTGTCAATTCAGGTAGCTCAAGATTGAGGTAGGGATTGGTTTGGGACTTGGGCGGATTCGACTCAGGTTCAGGTTGTGTACCCACTTTTATCTCTGGTTTAAGCTCAGGTCTAAACTCTGGAGCCAGGTCAGCCAAGCTGTAGGTCTTACCAGTAGCACGCCAGTGGCGATAGCGGGCTAATTCCTGGTCTAGGCTAAAATCTAGACATTCAAGGGCTGACTTAATGGAGGTGGCGGTGGTTTTCACTGGACTACTCACTAGTTTAGGTCAAATAAATTTCGCGAATATCTGCGGGCATAGTAGCGCTGATCTTAGCATAGGCCTGTTCAACTAGAACTAGCACCTGTTCCGCATCCACCATTTCCCCTTCGGTCTGAAGATAGGCGGCGATCCGATTGGGATTCCAATGAAAAGTTTCAGTTAAAATCATCACCAAGCGCAGATTACCAGGCAAAAGGTTGAGGCTTTGATTGAGGTAACACCAAAATACGGGAGAAACCTCAGCCAGAACGTACTGAATTTGCTCAGGCGGAGGCAATAATATCTGGGTAATACTGAGGGCGGCCATATTCAACAGCCAGGTTTGGAGCGGGAACTTGGACTCCATAGAACGATAGTCAAGCGATCGCAATTCATTAAAAACCCTCTCCCAGATCTTGACAAATAAAAAATCGGTCTGCACTGGCGAAGGAGAGGCATTAGCCATCAGGCTGTAAACTACATGACCATAGCGACAGAAAATTGCCGCAAAATACTGTCCCATTTCTGGATGCCGTTGGTAGAGATAGACCAACTCAGCATCAGTTTTGGGTAATAGAGCCTGCACAAGGGCATGACTGGTCTCAGGGAATGATGGTAGTTGCAATGTTGACTATCCTGCCCTAGGTAGCGAAACAAAAGTCTCGGATCATTGTAGCAGGGAGCGGGGAATAAAGTTGCAGTCTGCACTCAAGTGAGATTTGAGGATAAGATTTGGGTAAACTTGAGCAGCTATATTCGGAAGAGAGCCCATGGTCTTAAGTGCAGCTAATTTGGCAGATCTAAGCAAATTTAATCAGAGCTTTCCGCAGTTTTATCAACGGCTTGCCACTAGCGAAGTCCAACACCAAAACTATCTGCTCGCCTATCACTTCTACCGCAACCATAGCTCAGCTTTTCGCTTGCGCAAGATCTCGTCTGAGCGCAGCTTGATCTTGCTTGCCCATCACAATTCCCCCTGGCTATTGGCAGAGATCTTTGCCCTACTGCTGCAACAACAGGTCACCGTGCAACGGTTTAGCCTCCAGGCTCAAGTGCATCGTCCTAAGTTGGTGTTTTTACGGTTGGTGGTCTCAGCTAATTGCCAAGCGATCACTCCTGCCCAGGCAGAAACTCTCCAGAGTCAGATCCAAGCCCTCAGTAAAGAAAAAGCGATTCAGTTCAACCTAGTAAAGCTAGACGATATTCAGGCTGATTTTGCCATTGATCGGGTCTGCCACCTGCCCTTGATTACGATCGCTTCCCCACCTCACCCAGAGTTTTGTGCCCAAGTGTTTGCGGCTCTGGCTCAAGAGGATCTACAACTAATTAGTGCTAACTTAGCGATCGCCAAAGGTAGAATCAAGGCTAGGTTTTATATGCTTGGCCCTGATGGTCAAACTATTCCTGATCATTTGGGACTCAGAATTGCCAATGGATTGCGCCAAGCTCTGATGTATGGTAGAGGCTAGGATCGGTTTTCTCTCCCTCGGACTTACCAATATCCCTCATTCTCAAGCTCTAATCCAGGGGTACAATACATCAACTTATGGCGTTGTCAACCTCTAAGTGTTCTCCCTGCTGGACAACGCCACCATACCCAACCTACATTTAGGAGTGACAGGAATGTTTAATGTTGATGATCTGAATGCGAGCGATAATCCTTTGCTCTCCTATCTCAAAAATCAGCCCCCAGAGGTGCTTTCTGAGCTTGCCCAATCGGCATCTCCAGAAGTGAAGCAGATCATTGCCCACAATGTGCAGAGCTTGCTGGGCGTTTTGCCACCCCGTCAATTTAATGTGGAAATCACCACTAATCATGAAAATCTAGCAGGGTTAATTGGCTCGGCAATGATGACTGGTTACTTTCTTAAGCAGATGGAATTGCGGATGAGTCTAGATCAGTCCCTTGGGGCAGTTGGTAGCCTGGATAGCTAGAGTTATAAAACATCGGCAAAAGCTGGGCGCAAGCGCTGATAGCAATACCAGCCTAGGGCATAGACTAGACTAGCGATCGCCAAGGTAACCAGCCATTCACCCAAGTGATCCACTCGCCCCACCAAAATCAAATCTCGGTATAACTCACAGATCACCGCTAGGGGGTTGAGCCAAGTGATCCACACTCGCCAAGCGGCGGGAATTGCCTTGGCTGGGTAGACAATCGGCGTGAGGTAAAACCACAGATTGAGGATTACTCCAATAGTTTGGGGAATGTCTCGCAGAAATACGGTCAAGCCTGCAGCAAGGTAGCTTAGGCCTGCGGTTAGTAAAAGCTGAGTGAGCCACACCAGGGGTAACAGTAACAAGGTGCCATGGGCTACCTTCAAGATCAAGCTGACTGCTACTACCAACACAATCAGTCCCATGGTGCTTTCCACAAAGGCAGATAACACCGGCACTAGGGGCAGCAATTCTAGGGGGAACACTACTTTTTTGACCAAGTTGGGCTGATGCACCACGGCGCTAGCCGATTGCAAAAAACCAGTGGTAAAGGCAAACCAAGGTACCAGGCCTGCAAATGCCCACAGTCCAAAGGTAAAGTTGCTATTGGTCGCCCCTGGTAGATCTAGCTTGACCTTGAGAATGATTGAAAATACATAGGTGTAGATCAACAACTGAAATAGCTGGTTGATCAAGGGCCACAGATTCCCCAACACCGAGCCTTGGTATTTGCTAGATAGATCTCGCTGCACGAGAGAAATCAATAAGTCTAGGGTGATGCTCCAGGGCTGGGGCAATAGGCTAAGGAATCGATGCCAGGCGCGATCGCACCACTGACTAATTTGACCTGGTAATTGAAATAGCGAACTCAAGTGCCTAGGCTCACAGCTTGAATAGCCAGTTTAATTGCGCCATAGCCGCCGCCAAATAAGAGGGTGAGATTGGCTAGCATCGAGAGCGCAAAACCAGGAGCGCGCTTTTTAGCTTCTAGATAGTAGCCCCAAGCATAGAGAATGCGACCAATAATCCAGATGATGCCTAAGATGGCGGCGACGTTGGCATTAACGGTGAGCCCAAATAGCCATAGCCCAGGTAAAAACCCTACAGTTTGTTCGATCGTGTTTTGATGGACGCGGAATACTCGCTCAAAGGTGTCGTTGCCACTGGTTTGAGGTACGGGTACTTGATATTTGCCACGGGCGTAGCCCACGGCGATCCCCAGCACAAACAAGAGTAGCAGAGTTAGAAAGGTGATTAGGGGAAGAGCGACAATTCCTAGATTGGCGTTGGCGGCGAGGTTGATCATGCTAATGGCAGCTAAGAGAATTCTAAGATAATTAAAGGGCTGGGTTTAAGCGGCTTTGTGACCACTGACTAGACCAAATCGCACTAGTCCAGAGGCATAGCCTCGACTCATCAGCCGCAAGGACATGGCAGCCGTAAGTGTTACCAAGCCTGAGTTTAACACTTGGGCAAAGGTGCTGGGAGTTAAAAAGCTGCTGATTACTAAATCCCAAAAGGGTGCTACTTGCTTTGACCAATCTGCTACTTGGAGGTTCTGATAGTGGAGATCCTGCATAATCTGGGTATATTCTGGCAGAGAAATCACATAGGGCAGGCAGTAGGCGGTATAAATCCGCTCCAGATGACGCTGTTCGTAGCTAGTTAATGGCCGATCAGCAATTGGACGATGACACCAGGTGGCTAATACTAATTGGCCGCCAGGCACTAAAACCCGATCACAGGCTTGCAAAAATTTTTGCTTGTCGGGCATATGTTCCCCACTTTCCAGAGACCACACCAGGTCAAAGCTCTGATCGGCAAAGGGCATGGCTAGGGCATCGGCTACTAGAAATTGGACGCGATCGCTGAAACTTTGGGCTAAAGCCCGCTCAGTAGCACGGCTAGCCTGCACTGGGCTGAGGGTAATGCCGGTAATTTGAGCTTGGGGAAATAGCCGCGCCAGATGTAGAGAACTGCCGCCAATGCCGCAGCCTAGATCTAAGATGCGTGAGGGCGGACTTTGCTCAATCCCTGACCAGGTCAGAATTTGGCTAATTAAATCTACTTGAGCTTGATAGCGATCTTTGGTGCGGCTATCTTCGCCGAAGCCATAGTAGCCATGGTGCATATGCTCACCCCAGATCTTTTCCCATAAAAGTGAGGAGCGATCATAAAGATCTTGAATGCGTTGGTTGAGGTTAGTAGATTGTGTTTTGGGGTACACCTTGGGGTTTGCCTCAGAATATACTATGGCTTTGGTATGATAACAATCATATCCATTGCGTTGTAAAGTTGCGGTTAAATCGGCGTGAATAATCAAGTTGGCAGTACAAAAGTTCCCGGTCAGTTTTGGCTAGTAGAAGAGCGAGATAGTTGTGGCGTAGGTTTTTTGGCCAATCTGCATAACCAGCCTAGCCACCAAATTGTGAGTCAAGCCCTGCAAGCTTTGCATTGTGTGGAGCATCGGGGCGGCTGTAGTGCTGATTTAGATACGGGGGATGGAGCGGGTTTGATGACTGGGATTCCCTGGCAACTTTTGCGCCAGCAGTTTGAAGTTGACCCTCAAACCATGGCTGTAGGGATGATTTTTTTGCCGCAAGCTAGCGATCGCCAACAAATCTGTCGCCAGATAGTAGAGCAATGTGCTACACAAGAGGGGCTCAACCTTGTGGGCTGGCGAGTAGTACCGGTGCAACCAGAAGTGCTAGGAGTTCAGGCACGTCAAAATCAACCCCAAATTGAGCAGGTGATCTTGCAAGCTAGTGCAAATCTCTCAGGCACTTTAGACCGAGCGATCTATCTCGCCCGCCGGCGGATCAAGCTAGAGATTGAACGGCTTTATCCCCAATGGCACAGTGATTTTTACATTGCTTCCCTGTCTCAACGCACGATCATTTACAAGGGGATGGTGCGATCAGCAGTATTGAGCCAGTTTTACTTAGATCTGACTAATCCCGCCTATGTTTCGGCTTTTGCCATCTATCACCGCCGCTTTAGCACTAATACGATGCCCAAGTGGCACCTAGCACAGCCGATGCGGTTCCTGGGTCACAATGGTGAAATTAATACCTTGCTGGGCAATATTAACTGGTTTACGGCCCGCCAAGGGGATCTGAATCATGGCAATTGGGGCGATCGCTTAAGGGATATTGTGCCAATTCTGAAGGCAAATGAGAGCGATTCTGCCACCCTAGATCATGTCTTTGAACTGCTAGTGGAAACGGGACGTGATCCCCTAGAGGCAATTATGGTGATGGTGCCAGAAGCCTACCAAAATCAACCTGAACTGAGCGATCGCCCTGAAATACTGGATTTTTATGAGTATTACAAGGGTCTGCAGGAACCCTGGGATGGCCCCGCCCTGTTGTCTTTTAGTGATGGCAAAACCGTAGGTGCTTTACTAGATCGCAATGGTCTGAGGCCGGCTCGCTATCTAGTCACGAAGTCAGGGCTAGTGGTGGTTGGTTCTGAAGCTGGTACCCTGGATATTGATGAAGGTGAAATTTTAGAAAAAGGACGCTTGGGACCAGGTCAAATGGTGGCGGTGGATCTAGTGAGCCAACAGCTTTTGACTAATTGGCAGGTGAAAGAGCGAGTTGCGAACCTGCATCCCTACGGTGAATGGTTACGCCAGTATCGCCAGCCCCTGGAAGCACAGCCCTTTGGCGACCAGCCCAGCCTAGAGCCAGAACTAACCCTCGCCTATCAAACTGCTTTTGGCTATACGCTCGAAGATGTGGACATGGTGGTGGAAGCGATGGCTCAAGATAGCAAGGAGCCAGTTTTTTCCATGGGAGATGATGCCCCCTTGGCGGTGCTGTCTGCTAAGCCTCATTTGCTCTATGACTATTTCAAGCAGCGCTTTGCCCAGGTGACTAACCCAGCGATCGATCCCCTGCGCGAAGGGATGGTGATGTCTCTGCAAATGCTGTTGGGCGCTAAGGGTAACCTCTTAGAAGTCAAGCCCGAATTTGCCCGCCAACTCCAACTCGAGAGCCCAGTTTTGAATGAGGCAGAATTGGCTAAGTTGGAAAATTCTGGTTTTAGAATTAGCAAGTTAAGCATTCTGTTCCCCGTAGCTGAAGGTCCCAATGGGTTGGAGTATGCCCTAGAACGCTTGACCGATCAGGCAGTAGCAGCCGTACAGGATGGTGTAGAAATCTTAGTGTTGAGCGATCGCGATCTTAGTGCTGACTTTGCCTATATTCCGCCCTTGCTAGCAGTGGGAGCAGTGCATCATCGCTTGATCGGGGTGGGTTTGCGCATGCACGCCTCGATTGTGGTCGAAACTGCCCAATGCTGGAGTACCCACCACTACGCCTGTTTGATTGGCTATGGTGCTAGTGCCATCTGTCCCTAT
>JANRLH010000020.1:0-5151 GCA_033762795.1 Pseudanabaenaceae cyanobacterium bins.68 | reverse complement strand
CTTGGCTCACCAAAGGCGTCTCAATCACAATTTCACATTTTTGGGGGTTGCGACCAATGAGGTAGCGATCGCTCACCAGGTCAACGATGGTCGGGCGATCTCCTGGAGTGCGAATCTCTAATTTAGGTACCCTGGCATGGGACTTCAACCGTTGGAGCGCCGGAAAGCGATGGCGAATTTGGGTGAAGAGCTTGGCAGCAGGCGGACGGGAATTTGCCATAGGGGGTAGGTTTGGAAAGCCATGGCTCCAGTGTAGCCGATACCTACCTATCTGACTTGAGCGATCGACTGCCGATCATAGATAGAAGACTTCTTTACCCCCCGCAAACTATCCCAATTTTGAATTAGGACAAAAGCAGCAACCGTCAACAATAGGTAGCCAAAACTTTTTTGTAATTGTGACACTGACACAAACTGAGCAAGATAAGCACCAACTACTGTTCCAGACCCCGCCAAGAAGGTAAACGAAACGGTCACAGTCCAATCTAGGGAAAGGTGTCCCAAGTAGCCCAAGAAACCAGCTACCGAGTTGGCTGCAATGATTAATAGAGAAGTCCCGATCGCTTGTCGCATGGGAATATTGCCCAAGAGTACCAAAGCGGGCACGATCGCAAAACCACCTCCCACTCCGACTAATCCAGTTAAAACTCCCACCCCAACACCTTCAGTGATCAGCCATAGCCAGCAGTATTTACAAGCAGGTTTGACATAGCCGCTCAACTGATCTGCACTAGCCGCAGGATTTGCCCTGGCGGAACGATAAATCATCAAAGTAGCAGCAATCAACATAGCAAGCCCAAATAGCAGCATTTGTACTCCACTGGTAATCAATGGCAAAGTGGCTAGCCGCGCCCCCACATAAGCCCCTACCATAGTGGCTGAGCCAAAAATTGCCGCTACCCGCACATTGAGATTGCCCTTTTGAGCATGGGGAATAGTGCCTAACAAACTCACCGTACCGACAATAACTAAAGTCATAGCGATCGCGGGTTTAGGTGAAATTCCCATCACATAGACCAGTACAGGTAGAGCTAAAACTGAACCTCCACCACCTAGTAGCCCTAAACTAATCCCAATAGCCACCGCTAACAGGTGTCCGATCGCCCAACTCATAGCTTATTCCCCCAGCGCTGATTGTAGGGCAATTTTGCCAACAGCAGACCCATGGCACAGGTATTGGATATGCCGGCAAACATCAGCCCTGCGCCTACAAATCCACTCACGAGCAGGAAATAAGGAGAAGCGATCGCTCCTAAAATAGTTGCTCCCAGTACCAGAGAACCCGCAACAATTTGCACTTGGCGAAATATACTAATTGGCGCATTTGCGCTCTTTTCTATTCCATAGCCAGCCTGTTTCCAAGTTGCGATTCCTCCTCCCAAATGATTTACCAGAGGGAATCCTGCTTCCAGGCATTTGTGGGCTGCCGCACTAGATCGATTACCCGATTGGCAGTAGAGCACTAGTTTTTGTCCAGAGGATAATCGGATTTGTTCAGGATTGAATTGAGATAGAGGCTGGAGTTTGGCTCCTGGTATCCGCTCTGAACTATATTCTCCAGGCTCACGTACATCTACTAAAAGAACGGATTCATGCTCAAGCCATTCCCGTAGGGTATGGGGATCAATTACTTGAAGTTGAGAAGTATTCATCATGATTGACTAAATAAATGTAGGGCAAATACAAACGCGATCTCAAATCTAGATTTCAATTAATCGCTTGACCACAAAGTTGATTGGCTGGAACTGCCTCAGCAATTTTTTGCGGATTGGGTAAGTCTAGGTTGTCCATAAACTCCTTAAATTGAGCGCGATTACGTCCTAGAAAGCGAGGATTCCACTGCTTTTCCTCAGCAATGGTAGAAACAGTCTGACCACGATAGTCATGACCAGGATAGACTAGAGTCTGATCTGGTAAAGTAAACAGCCGTTCTGTGACTGCATCAAACAAGGTATTTGCATCCCCACTTTGAAAGTCTGTGCGCCCACAGCCCCTAATGAGCAGTGCATCTCCTGTGAGTAAATGGGTGCTGTTGACCAAATAAGCCATGTGACTATCTGTGTGTCCTGGAGTAGCGATCGCTAAAACCTCTACTCCACCAAGCTGTAGTTTTTCACCATCTTGGATAAAACGATCTGCACACTCTACTTGTGCGGTCTCAGGCACTATACTCAGGCATCCGGTCAGCGATCGGAGTTTTCCTGCCGCCGTGATATGGTCAGCATGAACATGGGTCTCCAAACAGTAGCGTAAGGTCAATCCTAATTCTTGAATCAATTTCAGATCGCGCTCCGTCTGCTCTAACACTGAATCCACAATTATTGCCTCACCGATATCTTGATCGGCAATGAGGTAAGTGTAGGTGCTAGTTTCGTAGTCAAAAAGTTGGCGGAATAGCATTGTTCCTTCTCCGTCAGTTGGTTTATTCACTATATCATTATATAGTAATATGATCTAAAATATCAGGACTTACGCAATCTGAATTTGGCAAGTTTTGGCAAAAGGGCTTTGGAGGGCAGAGCCTACTTAAAACCAGGGGCTTACAGTTGTTTTGATGATCTAGCCCCTACAGGTTGCACAAGCAGAATAGATTAAAATAAATCACCCTCATTCGTACCCATGTCACCCATTCCAATCGCCGCGCTTACGCAAATTGCCGACTACTTTAAGGTCTTATCAGAACTCAGTCGGCTACAGGTATTATGTACACTCAGGGGCGGAAATAAAAATGTTACCGAGATCATGGCAGAAACTGGACTAGGGCAAGCCAATGTTTCTAAGCACCTCAAAATTTTGACTCAGGCAGGGATTGTGCAACGACAGCCTCAAGGGGTAAGTGTTTACTATCAAATTAGCGATCCCATGATTTTTGCTTTATGTGAACTAGTTTGCCAGCGACTCAAAATTCAGCTAGAGGAGCAGTCTGAAGCCCTTAACAACATGGACATAGCTTGAATGGGCTCCACCGACTTGAAGGAAGTGCTGCCAAACATGAGTTTGAGTGCTTTTCCCCAGGTATTGCAGTTTGCAAGCTAATGAGTATAAAGGGTTTAGAAGTCAAAGTTTTGGATTACAAATGTTACAAGTTGCCCTAATTTATCCCCAAATTCCGCCCAATACTGGCAATATCGCCCGCACCTGTGCTGCTACCCATACCCCTTTGCATTTAGTGGAACCCTTGGGCTTTCAACTGAGCGATCGCTACCTCAAACGAGCAGGTTTAGACTACTGGGAATTTGTAAGGTTAATTGTGCATCCTGACCTAGGGCATTTGCGCCAAGCAGCCGGCGATGCTCGCTGGGTTTGTTTTGATACCACTGGGGCAGAGAATTTTTACGATTTTCAATTTCAAGCCAATGACTGGCTGTTGTTTGGCAGTGAACCTGATGGTCTGCCCCCAGAACTTTTACAGGGAGAATATGCCACCGTCTATATCCCGATGCCAGAAACCAGAGTACGCAGCCTCAATTTATCCGTGAGTGCCGCCTTGGGACTATTTGAAGCGCGGCGGCAATTGGGACTAACCTGAACTACCAGTGGATATGCCCTGAGCTAAATAACTTGAGTTGATTATTTGCCAGCATAAGGATCAATTCGCCGCGATCGCTAATGCCCATGGCTTTGCCCCACAGAGTCTCTGCTCCTAGCTCTACGCCAATCTGCTTATGGTGCAAAAAATCTCGATCGCCAAAATTCGCCAAGATTGCTGTGTGATTCCAGGGCAAGACTAGCAGAGCTCGCAACCTTTCTAGCAGTGCTGCTGGCTCAGGCGGAGAACCAAACTCCGTCAAACAAGCTGCACCTACCACTGGGCAAGAGCTTACATTCAGTCCAATTCCCGCCACCAACTTGGTCTGTGAGCTAATAGTTCTAACTTCACAGAGAATGCCTCCCAACTTCCGCCCCGCTAACATCAGGTCATTGGGCCATTTAAGTTGCAAATCAGAGTTCAAACTCGGCATCAGATCCACTAAGCCCTGGCAAACTAGCAGCCCCACCTGTAGGCTAACTGCCGTCAGATCTCTGACCTCTAGCACGAAGCTAGCCGTAAAGCCACCGCTATGCCATGATCGTCCATACTGACCCCGCCCCTGGGTTTGATTGGGGGTGAATACTACATCACCATGATGCAGCTCAGTCAAATGTTGTAGCGCCCAGGTGTTAGTGCTATCACAGCTAGGCAGATCATACAGCCACATCTACCCCAGAAATGCGGTCACTAGCGCCATCACTATCAATATAATCAGATTAGCAATCATATCACCCCCACTCAAGCCACCAGGAAGAGGAAGATTTGTGCTGGCAATCGCTGGGAATGCCACCAATGCGAGTCTGACTATTCCTGCACTCAGTAATATGCCTAAAAGAAAACCACTGAGACTCAATAGGCAACTACGACCAAATTTATTGTGTTTGCGCCATATACCCCAAAAGCTACCGATCAGGGCTAGGGGTAACCACACGCTAGCCGTAGCACGCGGGGCAATCACTGTAAAAAAGAATAGGGAAAGGCTACCTACAGTCGCCAGTAATTTAGCATTTTGGTCGGGCAGATAAGTATTGACTAGCCAGTCTGGTAACTTGCGCCCCAGGCTTGGCAAGTTTGGCATGGGCGAACTGGTCGGCATCCGCTCTGGAAAGCGAATTCCCTCTGGCACTGGGATCTTACCTTCTTTGCGAGCTTTGAGGCGCTCCATCAAGATGGCATCATAGGCACTTTCAATTACTGATTGCTGCAATTCTTCCCCTTCAAATTCCTGTTGCAAGCGATCGCGGGCAGCACGGATCTCATCATAGGAAGCATTTTCACTGACTCCTAGTTGCTCGTAGGGAGTTGGCTCACTCATGGGTTAGATCTGGGTGTAGGTGGCTGAATTGGATTGAGACCTGGGATCCCTGGGCTAGGGATAAAATATTGGGGTGGCAGGCTCTGGACTTGGTTGGGGAATTGGTAGGGTAGCTGGTGGGTGTAAGGAGATTTTAAGACTGGATTAGGTGCATCCACAGGATGTAAGGGTAGCAGGTAAAACACAGCAGGAGCCATGGCGGGGCGAGGATACTGGGGCTGAATGAGTAAATAATTGGGTTGGGTTGCTGACTGCCGCTTTTGATCAAGTAGATTCTGGGGTGTTTGACTATGGGCTCTAGGGG
>JANRLH010000019.1:0-9828 GCA_033762795.1 Pseudanabaenaceae cyanobacterium bins.68 | reverse complement strand
GCATCCCACTAACGATATAATTGAGGGATTGATTAACATACGAAGAGAATGGCGAGGGCAAAGCTCTCAAAATCCCTTTGGTCAAAACTGCCAAAATCAGACTGGGGAGGTGCTGAAAGAGTCTTTGCTGACAAGGGCTACGCCTGTGCACCTTAGACGTGATGTCTATTTTACCCCTGAATCTCTTGTCTTTAGTTCTTGGGTGTGTCAACATCTAGGGGAGACCTCAGAGCAGTTCATTGAGAGCCATTTTTAGGAGAAACTAACTTGAAAAGTATTTTGATTAGCCTTGCTGTAGTTGCTGTGGCTGTGGTGTTTTTACTAGTCGCTCAACTTCAACCTCAAGCCGCGATCGCCGCCGAACCAAATCCAGCCGAAGTAATTGCCCAGGCAGATACTTACATCACTACCCCCTCTGGCTTAAAGTATAAGGAAATTAAGATAGGGAATGGCGCCACCCCCAATCGTGGACAAAAGGTGACCGTCCACTACACAGGTACCCTGGAAAACGGTACTAAGTTTGATAGCTCCCGCGATCGCAATCGTCCCTTTGATTTTCAGCTAGGCGTAGGTCAAGTGATCAAGGGCTGGGATGAAGGCTTATCAACCATGAAGGTAGGTGGCCGCCGCCAGTTGGTTATTCCACCAGACTTAGGCTATGGCGCTAGAGGTGCAGGTGGAGTGATTCCTCCCAACGCCACCCTAATTTTTGATGTGGAACTATTAAAAATTTCCTAGGAATTCCCTAGAAATCCTTAATAATTTGTTACATACTTTGTAAAGTTGTGTTAAAGTAATGTCATCGAGCAAGTTAAGGTCAACGTAGGTTCAATACCTCAGCCTTTACTCCCAAAAATCTAAACAGGAGAAACATTATGGAAAACAATCAACCTAAATTTGGCTTCAACACCTTTGCAGAAACCTGGAACGGTCGCTTGGCTATGCTTGGTTTCGTTATCGGCTTGGCCACTGAACTTTTGACTGGCCAAGGCATTTTGGCTCAAATCGGTCTATAGGCCGTTCAGGTAACTGATTACAGGGTGTAAGTAAAGTTTTATAAAAAAGCTACGGAAAAGCTAGGGGTTGATCCCTAGCTTTTATTTTTTGGTCACAGTTGCCTTGGATAGGGCAGGAATCATACCAACCGTTCTCAGAAATCGGAGAAATCCGCCGATGGTAGGCGATTTTCCCTGAAATTTTAACTAATTTGATCGGCTATGATAACCAGAGGTCTATTTTTCTAGAGAGTTTCAAAGTTAGGTAATGGCTTTAAAGGGGTTTTACCTCTATCCTTCACACTCTTAGGACTTACGCTGTTTGATAGAGGAAGTGTTGGCAAAAGGGAGTTTGAGGGCAAAGCCCTCAAGTGGAGCCCCACACCCCACTTAGAGCCAGTTTTTTAGATCACGTTTGCCTAAGTCCTGACTCTGTTTATTATGGCTAATTCTAAGTCTAAAATTCAGCTTAGCCTCAGACTAGCTCTGGCGAGCGGAGGGGCATTGGTTACCCTGGGAATGATGGGGCTGTCCACCTGGCTTCAGCTTAAGTTGCCACTGCTGATCGGTCTAGACGGTTTAATCTGGTTGGCAATTAGTCATGTTTTGGTTACTAGACTAGAAGCTCAGGATCGCCAATTTAGAACTACCCAGCAAAAACTAGAGCAAGAGTTGCAGGCAGCAGTAGAAAATCTCAAGCTGATCTGTAACAGTCTGCCAATTGGGGTTTCGATTATTGCTGCTGATGGCAAGGTGATGGAGCGTAATCCTGTGGCAGAGAAATTTCTGGCACTAGATCCAGAGCAGCCCTGCGGCGCTACCAACTACATTCGTCCTGACTATACCGAGTTGCCCAGCTCGGAATATGCTTGCCAACGGGCGCTACAAACTCGGCAACCAGTATTAAATCAGGTATTTGGGGTGATGAATGGCAAAGTGCGCTGGCTGCTTGCCAATGCTGTGCCTCTACCTGGTGGTGGGGTGGTCTTAACTCATAATGATATTACTGACCACTTTGAGACCAAGCAAAGGCTGAGAACTCAGAAACAGCAAATAGATTTGCTAATTTCGGTAACCGCGATCGCGCTCTTGGTGGTTAACCCCAGTGGCAAAATTCTGTTTACCAATCAGGCGGCGCAGTCCATGCTCAACTTACAACGGCAGGATGGCACAGTTGACTATTTTGGGCTGCCCTCAGGTCAGTTTGCCGAAGTGGAATTGATTCAACTGAATGGAGGGTTCACTTACGCCCAAATGCGAACGGAAGAGATTATTTGGGAAGGACAGCCCTGTTATTTGATTTCTCTGACTGATATTAGCGATCGCCGCCGGGCTGAACAGGCTTTGGCTGAAAGTGAGTATCGGCTCCAGACTTTTCTGGATAATTCTACGGCTGGGATCTATATCAAAGATTTGGAAGGCCGCTATCTCTGGGTAAACCAGAAGTGTAGAGAGGCTTCGGGGCTGACTACTGAGCAAATTTTAGGGCGTACTGATTTTGATCTCTTTCCCGAATTAATTGCCAAGCAGTTTGCGATCAATGATCAAATTGCCATGGTATCTTCCACGGCGATTCAAATCAAAGAGTCGGTCACTACCCAGGAGGGAGTTCGCACTTTCCTGGCCACCAAGTTTCGGCTGGTCAATGCTAGTGGTATTCCCAACGCGATCGCGGGTATTTCCGTAGATATCACCGCCCAAGTTGAAATCGAGCAAAATCTGCGTCAGAGTCGCGCCGAATTGCAACAGACCTATGCGGAACAAAATGCTCTGTTTCAAGCAATCACCGACGTTGTGATTTTACGAGATCAAGATGCCAACTGTCTAAAAGTAGCTGCCACCAACAGCCGCAATCTCTTGGGTGATCCGAAAACGATTACCAAACTCTCCATTTTTGAAGAATTACCGGCTGAGCCTGCCCAGATCATTTACGCTGGGGTCAAGCAAGCGATCGCTACTCAACAAACGGTTTCCTGCGATTATAGTTTAGAGATTAGGGGCAAACAACTGTGGTTTTCTGCTAACATTTCACCGATTAATGCAGAGCGGGTGATTCAAGTCGCTAGGGAAATTACTGAACGCAAACAGGCCGAAATCGCCCTTAGTCAAGCCCTCACTGCCGCAGAACAGGCTACCAAGCTCAAGAGTGAGTTTTTGGCAAATATGAGTCATGAGATTCGCACCCCCATGAACGGTGTGTTAGGCATGGCGCAGCTATTGGCAATTTCTGAGCTTGATCCAGATCAAAAAGACTATGTGCAGATTATTCAATCTAGCGGTGAGAGTCTCCTGAAATTAATCAATGACATTCTGGATTTTTCCAAAATTGAATCAGGCAACATTGAACTAGAACAGCAATTGTTTTCCCTGGACGACAATCTCCAATCTCTTTGCTATTTGCTCAGCCCATTAGCTCAAGAGCGCCAGGTTCAAGTTACCTATGAGCTTGTGCCTAGCACTCCTCAGATTTTGCTGGGAGATAGCTTGAGATTGCAACAGATTCTGCTGAACCTAGTGGGCAATGGCATCAAGTTCAGTGAGCATGGCAAGTTAGAGATTCGCGTAGGCAGTCTTTGCCTGGGAGATCAGGTCTATCGACTTCGATTTAGCGTGCAAGACTGGGGCATTGGTATCAAGCCTGCCCAACTGCAACAGATCTTTCAACCTTTTCGCCAAGCAGAGCCAGGGATTGCTCGCCGCTTTGGGGGCACGGGCTTAGGCTTAAGTATCAGCAAACGCCTGGTAGAATTAATGGGCGGCAGTCTGTGGGTAGAGAGCTATGGGGCGATCGGGGGGACTCCGTCGTCAGATTGGCAGCCGACTGCTGGCCCTGGCACAACTTTTTACTTTGAAGTGCAAATGCGTGCTTCTGATCGCAGTTTAGCCCTAGATCCCCAATTAGCTGACTCCGCCATTGATTGCCGAGCGCTAAAAATCCTAGTGGCAGAAGATAATCTGGTAAACCAAAAGCTGCTGCTGTTTATGCTGAAAAAACTCGGCTATGAAGCGGATTTAGCCAATGATGGGGGTGAAGTCTTGGCACGCCTAGAGGAACAAAATTATGATTTGATCTTTATGGATATGCAAATGCCTTGCCTGGATGGGATCGACACTACTAAAATCATTCGCGATCGCGCCGCGCCTCAGCCTTGGATCGTGGCAGTTACTGCTAATGCCATGGATGGAGATCGGCAGATGTGCTTGAGTGCAGGCATGAATAGCTATATTTCTAAACCAATCAAGATTGAGTCTATTCGTCAAGCGATCGCCCAATGCCCCGTGCTAGGATTATTCCCCTAAGCTATTGAGGTTATAGGTTTGAGGACAAGCCAGCATAAATGGTTAGCAGGAATTTTGGCTTGGGGCTTAGCTTTTCGGCTAATCGTGGCAACCTATTTGCCCCCTGGCTATGACGAAGCCTACTATTATCTCTATACCCTCCATCCCGCCCTGTCCTATTTTGATCATCCGCCCTTGGTGGGCTGGGTGACTGGTTTTGGCATTTGGTTGAGTAGCGGGCTGGTGAATGGTTTTACCCTGCGCTTGGGCACAGTTCTGCTCTACACTGGCAGTCTCTATTTTTTCTATCGCACCAGTGGTCAGCTATTTGGGCAAGGTACGGCTTTACTTTCACTAGCGATCGCTAGCACCATTCCATTTTTCCAAATTGGGTTTGGGGTGCTTACCCTGCCCGATAGTCCGCTGATGTTTTTTTGGACGGCAGCCCTGTGGTTAGGAGCAGTAGAATTTTTTCCCCAGGCGCAAACCTATCAACCCAGTTGGCGCTTGACCCTGTTGGGGCTGTTGGTGGGGGGGGCTTGCCTCGGCAAGTATCACGGTGTGCTCCTGGGTCTAGGCATCTTGTTATTTGCCCTGCTCAGTCGCAAGCATCGGCGAATCTTTGCCAGTCCTTGGCTCTATGGCGGTATGCTCATGGCATTGGTAGCGATCGCGCCTGTGCTGATTTGGAACTTCCACCATGATTGGGTTTCAATTCGGTTTCAGTCTGGCAGAGCCATTCCCCAGGGGGGCTATCGCCTAGGAGATCTATTGCTAGTGTTTTTAGTAGGCGTTGGCTATCTGTTTCCCACCTTTGGCTTTCCTTTGTGGTGCTACAGTTTTCGTCAAATTTGGCACTTAGCCCAGGTGAAACTGAGTAAGGGCGATCTGGATTTAGAGCAGCAAAAATTCCTGTGGATTTTGTGTATTTCAGTGCCGATCTTTCTCGGCTTTACTTTAATGGGCGGCTATCGCCAAATTTTACCCAGTTGGCATATGCCTGGTTTCTGGGGCGCAACTTTGCTGCTGGGCCACCAAATCGCGATCGCCCAAAGACGTCATCCTCTGATGATCCGTAACTGGTTGCTAGGCTCTGGGCTAGTGATTTTCACGCTGCTCAGTGTCGCCCTCCTGCACATCACCCAAGGCATTTTTCAAAAAGATGGTAATCAGGCAATTCTCGGCGGATTTTGGCCAGTAGCCCAAGATGCCTCTACCGAACTCGTAGATCTGCCCCAATTACGCCAAGCCTTTACAACTGCTCCCAGTTTAAGTAATGCCCTCAACCAAGCTGACTTCGTGTTTTCCAACAATTTCTTCCTGGCTGGTCAAGTAGCTGTTGCCCTCGCCAATGCTAAGCCGATCACTACCCTAGATACGGATCTACGGGGCTTTGCCTTCTGGTCAAGGCCGCAGACCTGGCTCGGTAAAAATGCTTTGTATATTACCAGTAAACAGTTTGAATTTACCAATCGCCAAAACCTTGAGCAGCTTGCCACCCTGGGCGCCCCAGATTTACTCGCAAACCTAGAACCCCAACTAAATCAAGATCAAATTCCCGCCTTGGCGGTCTATCGCTTGTTGTTTGACCAGGTAGAATTGATCGCTGAAGTGCCGATTCAACGGGGGGGAGCTACAACCCAAGTTTTTCTGATCTATCGCGCCACTAATCTCCAACGTCCCTATCCTCGTCCCTACGGCATTAGGGATAAAAGCCAAGCTGGGGCAAGCCCAGAGTCTCTTCCCAACCCATAATCAAGTTTAAACATTGAATCGCCTGGGCAGCTTGTCCTTTCATCAGGTTGTCGATCGCCGACAATACCACTACTCTGCCAGTTCGCCGATCCACTTCCAGGTTGAGATAGCAGAGGTTAGTGCCTGCCGCCCATTTGGTTTGGGGGTATGTGCCTTTAGGCAAAACTTTCACCCAACGGGATGATCGATAAAAAGAGCGATAGATCGTGAGCAGATCTTCTGTGGTCAGACCTGGATCACGCAAATTGCCATAGACCGTTGCCAGAATACCTCGCACCATCGGGATCAGGTGGGGGGTGAACTGCACTAAAATTTCTTGGGCAGCAAGATCACTGCATACTTGCTCAATTTCAGGCGTATGACGATGGCTAGCTACGCCGTAAGCACCAAAAGAATTACTTGCCTCTGCCAATAATAAATTAGTTTTGGCGACCCGTCCGCCGCCCGAAGTCCCAGACTTGGCATCAATCACAATATTGTTAGGCTCGATTAGACCCTGTTTCAGCAAGGGAGCCAGCGCCAATAGGCTAGCCGTAGGGTAGCAGCCGGCACAGCCAACCAACTGGGCTTGGGCAATTTCATGGCCATAAATTTCTGGTAAGCCATAGACAGCTTGGCTAGCGATCGCTTGATCTGCCCTGGGATGTCCATACCACTTTTGATAGATGGCTAGATCTGAAAAGCGGTAGTCTGCGGATAGATCCAAGACCTTCACCCCCGCCGCCAACAGAGATGGGGCAATTTCTGGAGCTACGCCACTGGGTAAAGATAAAAATATCACTTGAGCGCGATCTGCAACTTGCTCAGGGGCAAGATCTTCGATTTTGAGGTCATGCAACTCAGGTCGATGCCCAAGGTGGGGATAAATTTCGCCAAAGGTTTGACCTGCGCTACTACTACCACCTAAATAGGTGAGTTCGAGGTGGGGATGCTCTAGAATCAAGCGCACTAGCTGCACGCCGCCATAGCCTGATGCACCAATAATGCCTACTTGGACGCGATCGCTCATAGTTTTTACCTCAGCCTCAGAAGATTAGTGTCTCATTCTAATATCAAATCACTATGGCTAAACTACAGATCAGGACTTACGCAGCCTAATTTGGGAACTGTTGGGAAAAGAGAGTTTGAGGGCTTTGCCCCCCACCCCACTTAAAGCCAGGATTTTAGATCACCTTTGCCTAAGTCCTAAGATTACTAAGATTAATTGAAGAAGATTAAAAAATCACAAATCCTTGCGGTTATTGCAATCTTTGAAAGAATGCGGTACAGAAATAATTAAAACCCATGGCGGGGCTCTGCGACCCTTTTTGTCACCTATTAACTTGCAAACTGCAATAAACAGGATCTCAGCTACCAGTTGATTGCCTAATCCCAGCGATCATTAAATCTAAACCAAACTCAAATTCTGCATCCATATCCACATCTTTTGCAGTTTCTAAATAGGAATGAACCGTGGGGAATTCATCCTTGGTCAGATGAGCGATCGCTTCAAAATCCAGGTAATTGGCATAGGGGCGCCTACCTGTGGCTTCTTCTAGGGCAAACCCGCACACGTAGGTCATCACCGTCATCAGGGCATGAATTGTATCCTGGGGTGGTAAATTAGCCAACTGAAACACCTTGAGAAAAGCTTCACCAATCAAAAAATCAGCCCTAATCACTTTGTGATAACTGGAATAAATTACATAAATCTTGGGATGATTGCGAGCAACCTGCCGTAGGGCATGGCAGAGGAGGCGAAGCTGGGTTTGCCAGTCTCGTGCTCCAGGCAGTTCTAATTCACCGATGACAGCGTTAATCACCCCATCAATCAGGCTCTCTTTGTTGGGAATGTGGTAGTAGATTGCCATCGGATCAACCCCAAAATCGGCGGCCAACTGACGCATACTTAAGCCCGCTTCTCCTTGCTGGTCGAGAATTTCCATGGCTCTGGTAATAATTTGCTTGGCAGTGAGGGGCGATCGCTTTTTGGACATGGTGGACTTTGGCAATGTGAACTATGGAGATTGATTCTACAGTTAGGCTCTACGCCAAAAAGGGAGCAAACTGCTCCCTCAATTCTCCTATAGGCGATCTAACAAAAGAGATTTAGTGGCTAAACACCCCCAACAATGGTGCTGACTTTGCTACCAAGCGATCGCTCACCTGAGTATGGGAATAGAGTTGAGGCGTTTCAGCGGTGACGGCAGCATAGGCACTACGCACTTCTGCACTGACAGCCACGGTTTTGGCATCATATAACTGGGTTGCCAGCTTAGGATAAAAGCCGATCGCAATGATTGGTAAGAGCAGAGAAGCAGCCACAAATACTTCACGGGGATTGGCATCACTGAAGTGAGCATTGGCGGGCAACACACAGCTATTGCCAAAGCAGACTGCTTCACGGTGGCCTTCCAGTTTACCATTGCTAGCGAGATCGCAGCTAGGGGCTAGATTGCCCGCATAGAACACCTGGCGCAACATGGATAGCAGATAAATCGGAGTCAAGATCAAGCCAATCGCTGACAAAAATACCATCGCCACCTTAAAGCTAGAGCTATAAACTTCACTGGTGCTGATGCCGAGAAAGACTGAAATCTCACCGACAAAACCACTCATGCCAGGTAGTGCCAAGGAAGCCATCGAGCCTGCGGTAAACAGGGCAAAAGCCTTGGGCATCACCTTAGCGATCCCGCCCATTTCTGCCATGATCAAGGTGTGGGTACGATCATAAGTCACCCCTGCCAAGAAGAATAGACAAGCAGCAATCAAACCGTGGGAAACCATTTGCAATACTGCACCGCTAATGCCAACCTCAGTAAAGGAAGCAATCCCAATCAGCACAAAGCCCATGTGGGAAATTGAAGAGTAGGCAAGGCGGCGCTTCATATTGGTTTGGGCAAAGGAATTAAACGCCCCATAGACAATATTCACTACCCCCAAGACTGCCAACACCGGTGCAAAATACACATGGGCATTGGGCAGCATTTCTAGGTTCATGCGGATCAAGCCATAGCCACCCATCTTTAACAACACGCCTGCCAAAATCATGGATACGGGTGCAGAAGCTTCGCCGTGGGCATCGGGCAACCAGGTGTGGAGTGGGAAAATTGGCAATTTCACGCCAAAGGCTACTAGCAGACCACCGTAGGCCAGCAGTTCCAGCGCCAAGGGATATTCCTTCATTCCCAAGGTAGCCAGATCAAAGGTGACCTGATCGCCACTGAATGCCATCGCTAGTCCTGCTACCAGAATGAAAATAGAAGCCGCTGCCGTGTAGAGAATAAACTTGGTGGCCGCGTAGCGGCGCTTTTGACCACCCCAAATCGAAATTAACAGATAGACAGGTACTAGTTCTACCTCCCACATCAGGAAGAACATCAGCATGTCTTGAGCGGTGAATACGCCAAGCTGGGCGCTATACATCACTAGCATCAAAAAGTAAAAGAGCTTGGGTTTGTGGGTCACTTGCCAAGCTGCTAGGATTGATAGGGTGTTGACTAAACCAGTTAGGATCACCAGGGTAACCGATAGGCCATCTACAGAGACTGACCAGTTGAGACCGATTTGGGGAATCCAGGCGTAGGATTCGCGCAGTTGAAAGGAGGCACTAGTCTGATCATAACCTGACCAAAAACCGTAGATCATCATTGCAAAATCGATTAGTCCTACTGCCAAGGTGTAGAGTCTGACAGTCTTACCATCTTTGTCAGGCAGAAAGGGAATAGCTAGGGCGGCAACTAGGGGAAACACTAAAATTGCACTGAGCCAGGGAAAATTTGCGATCGCCATCATAGGAAAATATACTTACTTAGCAATG
>JANRLH010000018.1:0-16794 GCA_033762795.1 Pseudanabaenaceae cyanobacterium bins.68 | reverse complement strand
ACTGGGGTGTGGGGCTACGCCCCACTTGAGGGCTTTGCCCTCAAACTCCCTTTTTACAAAAGTTCCTAACTTAGGCTGCGTAAGTCCTGTTAGTTTAAGATCCAAGAGTATTAATTTTAGGAATAGCCCAAACCTAGCCTAACACCTTAGCTTACGGTGGGTGTAGGACTTCAGTTGAAGGCTCTAGCTCCCTGTTGCCAACATTTCCCAAATCAAACTGCTTAAGTCCTAATTATTTCTTCTAGCAGCCAAGACCAACAGCCAATCTATATCACCCTAGGAGTAAATTATCGATCACATTTACGGCCAAACCCAAGGGCTAAAACCCAGCCAACTGAGGCAACTCCAGCGCATTTACCGCACGCGGCTACCCCAAGAGGTATTTACCACCCCAGAATTTGGTCAACGCTTGGCCAGTATCAGTACCGAAATTGCGCAGCCGATCTGTTGCTTGATCAATCGCCGTGGTCAAGTAATCCGAGTGGCCCTCGGCACCCCCCATCAGACCAAGATTCCTCCCTCAGAATTACCGCGCTATGGGGCTGAACGCCTGTGCGGCTTGCGTTGCGTCCATACCTGCTGGCTAAGCCCTAGCCCTAGTGACCTGACCGCCATGGTGATGCAGCGCTTGGATAGCTTAATTAGTTTGAGCTTGAACGCCCAGGGCGGGGTGGAGCAGGTCTATCTTGCCCATTTGCTGCCCGATCAAGCCCAGCCTTGGTTTTTATCAGCGCCTTTGAGTTTAGAGGCGATCGCTAAACAAGATTTTAATGATTTGGTGCTGGGGCTGGAAGAGGAGTTCAGGCGCGCCTATCGGTCTTTGGCCGTAGATGATCAGAGTGATCGGGTGATCTTGGTGGCAGCCATTCTCAAGCAATTAGCTGCCGATGTGATGCCTTCGAGTTTGGCAGAGTTGGCGCAACTAGTTGAGAGTGCGGGGGGCAAAGTGCTAGAGACCATTTGGCAGAAGCGCGATCGGCTCCATCCTCAGACAGTCTTGGGCGAAGGCAAAATTCAAGAAATTGCGGTGTTGGCTCAAACCCAAGGGGCGAATCTGGTGGTGTTTGATCGAGAACTTTCCCCCGCCCAAACCCGTAACCTAGAAAAATTATTGGGGGTGCGGGTGAGCGATCGCACTGAAGTGATTTTAGATATATTTGCCCAACGGGCTCAATCTGCGGCTGGTAAACTGCAAGTAGAACTAGCCCAATTAGAATATCGCTTGCCCAGGCTGGTAGGTCGAGGTCAGGCGCTCTCGCGCTTAGGTGGCGGGATCGGTACCCGTGGCCCTGGTGAAACTAAACTAGAGAGCGATCGTCGCGTGATTCAAACTCGGATCAATCATTTGCAACAGCAGGTCAATCAACTGCAAGCCCAGCGATCGCGCATGCGCCAGCAAAGATTAGATCAGCAAATTCCCACAGTAGCGATCGTCGGCTACACCAATGCGGGTAAATCCACCCTGCTCAATGCCCTCACCAAATCCCAAGCCTATGCTGCCGATCAGCTATTTGCTACCCTTGACCCTACCACTCGCCGCCTCAATCTCCAGGAATATCTAGCCCGCCCAGATTTGGGCATCAGCACTATTCTCTTAACTGACACCGTAGGCTTTATCCATGAACTGCCCCCCTCCTTGATGGATGCGTTTCGGGCAACCCTCGAAGAGGTTACCGAGTCCGATGCCCTGATTCACTTAGTAGATGTGTCCCACCCTGATTGGACAACCCAGGTGACAGCGGTGGAGAAAATTCTGGCCGATCTGCCCACGCCAGTAGGCGAAAGCTGTTTGGTATTTAACAAGGTAGATTGCCTCACCCAGGCAGAGTTGCACGATCTGCAAGGCTGCTATCCTGGGGCAATCTTGATCTCAGCCGCCCAGCGCCAAGGATTTGTGCAGCTTTGCTATGGACTAGCGCACTTGCTCAAGGATACTCAAGCTTGGCGGGCTAGACCTCATCTTGATGGGGAGAGCTAGGCTCACTCTTGTTTACAGGCTCAGGGTTTGCAGGTTCAGGCGCCTTGTTCATTTCTGAGCGAAACCCCCGAATCGCTTGACCGATGCTACTACCTAGTTCGGGAATGCGCTTGCTGCCAAAAATCGCCACCCCCACAATGCCAATTACCACAATTTCCGGCATCCCTAACCCAAACATCCTTAAATCCTCAATAAATCTTACAAGCTGTGTATGTGGTCTATTTTGCTGGCAAAATTAGCTATGAGCTAAATCACCTCTAAATCCCTTAAGTTTATGAGCCAAATAATTACCTGGACATCTGGCAATCCTGACGATGAGGCAAATTTAGCACAAATTAGTACTTGGTGGCGATCGCTAGCCAGTCAGCCAATTCTCTGGAAGCAGCGTCCTTTGCCGAGTTCAGGGATTGCAGCAGAGATTAACTGGGATACGGACGAGCAGTTTGATGAAGAGTTTGCCCCAGAATCAACTGATCTGCGCGGCATCACCCTTTACTGGCGCAAACTATCCCCCGATAGCCTGGTGAGCACCCCTGACCAGGAGCGCAACCTCACCCCCTATAGCCTCACCCTTGATACCTTCAGGCAACACCTCTACATCAGCCCTAGCTCTGGCCGCAGCTATCAGATTCGGGTGAGTTTGCCCCAAGTAACCTATCAGACAATCAGCCTCAACCAAGCTCAGATCAGCAGCCTGTTTAAAGCCAATGGGGATGCGGTGTTGCTGTTGCGAGATCCCAGCCAAAAGCTAGAAATTAAACTCACTTTGAGCTTGAGCGATCGCTTAGATTTACTTGCTAAGTTACAGGCTTAATTATTTTTTTACTTATCTTCTTGGAGCCAAACCATGACTACTTTTCCTGCCCCTCCCTTGATTACGCCTCGCCAAATGCAAGTCCTGCGGGCGGCTACTGCCATGGCTTGGGCAGATGGTCAACTAGAGCCAGGTGAAATTGAGCTAATGTTGGATCAGTTTGCGGTTTTATTTACTAAGTCCCCCGCTCAGCAGGCTGCCCTCAAACAGGAACTCTCGGAATATATGGGACAAAATATCCCCCTAGAAGAAGTAATCCCGATGATTACTGACCAGGGCGATCGCAACCTAGTGTTAAAGTTGGGTTATCAAGTGATCAATGCCAGCCGCCGTAATCCCAATGAAGCTCAGGTAAACCCTGAAGAAGCGACCGCCTATCAAAAGCTGATTGCCCTGCTAGGATTTTCTCCTGCTCAAGTGGCAGAGCTAGAAGCCCAAGTCGAGCTTAACCTGGAGCCTGACCCTACTAACCCCATGATCGAGTTAGCCAATCAATTGCACCGCATCATTACCCCAGACTAATTGCCATGCTGCCAGCTAACGCTTCCCAGAAAAATATCCTAGATGCACCATTTTTTCAGGGGCTAAATGCTCAACTGCTCCAGAGCGCGATCGCTCATGTGGTCACTAGACACCATCCTGAAAATCAAAGCATTCTGCTGGAAAACGACTGGGGCAACTCCGTGTATTTTATTTTGAGTGGCTGGGTAAAGGTACGCACCTACAACCTGGAAGGCAAAGAAGTCACCCTAAATATTTTGGGCAGTGGCGAAATGTTTGGGGAAATGGCATCCCTAGACTTCATCCCCCGCTCCACTGATGTGATCACCCTCACCGATGCCACCATTGCCAGTTTGCCCGCTCCAGACTTCATGCACCTGCTCGAACATGAGCCGATCGCGGGAATTAGGCTAGCGCGGCTGTTGGCACGCAGGCTTCGCCAAGTCAATCGTCGTCTGCGGTTGCGGGAAGCGGATAGTACCTCACGGGTAGCAGATGTCCTCTTATTTTTAGCTGATGGTCAAGGCAGCCCTAGCCCTGAAGGGATTGATATCCCCACCCTGCCCCATCGGGAGTTGAGTAGTTTGAGTGGCTTAGCACGGGAGACTGTCACTAGAGCCCTAGGCAAGCTGGAAAAGCAAAATCTGATCCGCCGACACCCCGATCGCGATACGATTTCAATCTTGGATGTGAATGGCCTCGAAGCCCTGATGCTCTAATGACCTATCAGCAACCCGCCGAGTGGCAACCCCATAGCGCCTGTTGGCTGGCTTACCCCTACGAGCCCGCCTGGTGGTTAGAGGATCTAGCAGGGGCGCAGCTAGAGTTTATGGCTCTACTCAAGCAGATTGGGCGCTCCGAAAAATTGGAGATCTTGGTACCAGATCAAGCAACTGGCGACCAGGTTTTGGCGGAATTAGCTAACCTGCCTGGCCGCTGTCATTTGCTCCCCTACGGCGATATTTGGTTGCGGGATATTGGCGCAGTGTTTGTGCAATCTGATCAAGGGGAACTGGCGGCAAATGTGTTTGCCTGGAATGGCTGGGGAAATAAATATCTAATGCCCCATGATCACACTGTATCTAGAGCGATCGCTGAGGTTTTAGCAATCCCAGTGCGGGAGTTTCCCCTCATTCTAGAGGGCGGCGCGATTGAGGTTGATGGTGCAGGTACCTGTTTGACCACTAGATCTTGTTTGAGCGATCGCAATCCCCACCTCACTGAAGCCGAGATTAACGATCTCCTGGGGACAGCTTACGGCGTAGACACCATTTTTTGGCTCGATCAAGGACTGCTTAACGATCACACTGACGGTCACATTGACACAATCGCTCGATTTATTGCGCCAGGCACAGTGATGTATATGTTGCCCAGTGGCACTACCGACCCCAACACTCAAGTTTTGCTGGAAATTGAGCGTCAGTTGGCCAGCTTCCAGGATCGCCAGGGCAAAATTTTACAGCTAGTGCCGATTCCCTCCCCTGGATTAGTCAAGGATGTTCGAGGGGAGATTATGCCTGCCAGCTACTTGAATTTTTATATTGCTAATAATCAAGTCCTAGTCCCCCTCTATGGCAGTGATCAGGATCAGGCAGCTTTACAAGCGATCGCGCCCCATTTTCCCACCCGCAAAACTATCGGTCTGCCCGCCAAGTCAATTTTAGGGGGAGGCGGCGCGTTTCACTGTATTACCCAGCAGCAACCGCAGGTGAAATGCTAGCGCCGCCGCCAAAACAAAAATCCCCTGCTTTTAGGCATGGGCAGGATCAGATCCTTATCCCTGGGGGGGAGTGAGGTTAGGAAGAGCAGCTCGTAAAACCGTAACCAAATTATCAGTAGTGGAACCATAAACCTGAGTAATTAGCTTTGGATAGATTCCAATGCCAATAATCGGTACTAGCAGGCAAGCAATAATAAATACTTCCCTAGGCTCAGCATCTATTAGCTCCTCATGGGCAATTAGTTGCTGGTTTTCGGCACCAAAGAAAATCTCTCGCAGCATGGAGAGTAGGTAGATAGGAGTGAGAATTACGCCTACTGCCATCAGGGCAACGGTAACAACCTTAAAGGTGCTACTGTAGGCATCACTGTTAGAAAAACCCACGAACACCATTAATTCGGCGACAAAACCACTCATGCCAGGCAATGCCAAGGATGCTAGGGAACAGGTGGTAAACATAGCGAAGATTTTGGGCATCTTTTGACCGACACCACCCATTTCATCCAAAATCAGGGTATGGGTGCGATCATAAGTAGCACCTACCAAGAAGAACAAGCTAGCACCGATCAAGCCATGGGAGATCATCTGTAACATGGCGCCGCTCGTACCCAACTGGGTAAAAGAAGCAATCCCAATTAGCACAAAACCCATGTGGGAAATTGAAGAGTAGGCGATCTTGCGCTTCAGACTGCGCTGGGCAAAAGAGGTGAGCGCCGCATAGATGATATTGACAATTCCCAGAATCACCAACACTGGGGCGAAATAGGCATGGGCATCAGGCAGCATACCGGCATTCATGCGCAGAATTGCATAGCCACCCATCTTCAGCAAAATTCCAGCTAGGAGCATATGCACTGGTGCAGTTGCTTCGCCATGGGCATCGGGTAGCCAGGTATGCAGAGGGAACACTGGAAGCTTAACCCCATAGGCAATGAAAAACCCCACATAGGCTAACAACTGAAAAGTGAGGGGATAGTCTTTAGCCGCCAGGGCGCTCATATCAAAAGTAGTGGTATCGCCGTAGAAGGCCATAGCTAAGGCAGCTACTAGGATGAATAAAGAACCACCAGCAGTGTAGAGAATGAACTTGGTAGCAGCATATTGGCGTTTTTTCCCGCCCCAAATTGAGAGCAGCAGATAGACAGGGATCAGTTCTAGTTCCCACATCAGGAAGAATAGCAACATATCCTGCACGGCAAATACACCTATTTGGCCGCCATACATAGCTAACATCAAAAAGTAAAACAGGCGGGGTTTGAGGGTGACTGGCCAGGATGCCAAAATTGCCAAGGTCGAGATAAAACCAGTCAGCAAAATTAGGGGCATGGAAAGTCCATCGGCGGCTACTGACCAATTCAAACCTAGCTGGGGAACCCAACTGTAGCTTTCCTGTAGTTGCAAACCTGGTTGGGCATAGTCATATTTGGTGCAAAAGCCATAGACAATTGCCACAAAGTTGATTAAGCCCACGACAAGGGCATACCAACGGATCGTCTTACCATCTCCCTTATCCGGGACAAGAGCAATGCCAAGGGACATCACTATTGGAAACAGGATGGCAAATGTGAGCCAGGGGAAATTATTGAACATAAATATCAGGGCTTCAGCTTCTGGCTTGAGGAAACATATCGGCAATTTTACTCAGGCTCTGGGAATTTTTGCCAATTGTTAAGGGTTACTTAAGCTCATGGTGGGTTCACAGGTTCCAGAGGATTTAGATAATTTAGGCGGGCTGGATTTGCGCTATTCTGAGCTAGAAAGCTGGTCTTAAAACTAGGACTCTGGCTCTAATTGGGACGCAGGGTTAAGCCCCACTTCAGGGTTATAACTCCTTTTTCCCACACTGCCCAAATCAGACTGCGTAAGTCCTGGTCGTCAGCCAGTGCTGGGCTTGATCCTCCCTAAGCCTGTTTCCTTAAAAAGGAAAAAAGGATTGACGGGGATCTATCAGAGTCTGGGCATGTCACCCAAGATTTTTAGCGTGTAAGTCCTACTTATGTTTTTAGTGAAGTTTGAAGATTTAGATGCTGTTGATGGGTTGACAGCAATGTATGGTGGAAAGACCTATGTAAAAGCCTCTAGTTATCCCAAAGCCAAGCGTAGTCAAGCTTTAGCTGATGCCAGAAAAAATCTAGATCTAGGGGTGATTTGCCTGATAGTAGATGCAGACACGGATCTGTCCCTGTGGCAGATTAGGACAGCGATCGCGTTTGAACTGTCAGCCGAACTGAAGCAAGAAATTATTTTGCTGGTAAATGATCTAATTGGCCCAATTGGTGCGATCGTGGTGGAACGAGCTTTACCTGGGGTAAATAGCATGAAGGAGCTAGGGCTGCGCTTGGAGCAGAAGCTACCTGAGAGTGCGAGACCCCAACTGCGGCAGTATTTTGCAGCTAGGGCTAATTCTTAAATTTAGGCTAGGGGTAGCCAAGGAAATGGCTCTAGTAGTTATTGGTTTTTTAGCAAGTCGATTGAGGTAACTAGGCTACGCTTCATGCGGGTAAAAGCCTTGGCCAGGGTGCCGATTTCATCATTGGTATTGAGGACGGGAAAATCTACGCCCATGTTGCCTTGGCTAACTTCGTTGGCCACCTTGATCATCCGATTGAGGGGACGAATAATGCTGCGTTTAATTAGGCTATTAATGGTGAAGAGAGCGATGCCGAAGGCGGCAAAAATTGCCCCTAATACCAGCAACAGAGAGGAAATAGTAGTGTTAAATATGCTACTGGAGGGTACATAAATTACTTGGGTGCCAATAATTTGACCCAGTTGCCAATTAAAGCCATTTTGAGCGCCATAGGTGTTGATCATGCTTTTGGGGGCAACTTCAGGGACGCTGTGGCATTGCAAGCAACTGGACTTGGTAATTTTAATCGGTCGGGCAATATAGAAGATGCTCCTGTCGTCTGAGCGATAGCCATTGAGTTCGGTTTGGGTGGGAGACTGACGGAACTGGGCGATCAGGCTGGCTTCAAAGCTGTTGGCTTTGTCTTTGGGGTTGGTGGGGTCAAGGGCAGCTTCTTTGTAGGAATATTGAGCAAAAACTGGATTGCTAGTGAGTTTTTCAAATACTTTGTGGGCGGAATAGGATGGCACGGTTTGGGGAAGAAACTTTTGCCCAGTTTGGTTCTGACTGGCGAGCTGGGGGTTGATCTGCTCACTGGTATAGTCTCTGACCGAGAGCATGGTGGCTAGGAGGAGTTCAGCTTTGGCAGTAACTTCAACTTCGGCACGCTGTTTGAGGATTTCGGAGAGGGAAAAGCCGCTGGTCACTAAGCCAATCAGCAGGGTCAAAATCAGCAAGCTGCTAATTTTGCGAGTGAGGGTGAAGTTAGCAAACATGGTGGAGAAATCAGTGAGGGGTGCCAACATTATACTTTTGTGATTGGTGAAATTTGCCGATCGCTGGTAGTTGCATTTATGGGAGTTGCGGCTATATTTAGGGTACTTGAATTGAAATTGCCAATATCCGTTGAGTATTTTTAGGAGTAAATATGAGATCAAGTGTTTTAGGGCGTATGGGTTTGGCGGTGTTGGGCAGTGGTGTGGCTATGGGTGGATTTGTGGGGGTAGCGATCGCCGAAAATCCTGCTCACTTACGCAATCTTTTGACTAAAACTGAATGCCAACGCTGTGAATTGCGCAATATTGACATTAACAGCCTGAATCTGGCGGGAGCTTTTTTGAATGGGGTAAATCTGCAAAATTCTCGCCTCAGGGATGTGAGCTTGGTGGGAGCAGAATTGGTGAATGCAGATCTACGCAATGCCAATTTGATCGATGCGGATCTACGCAATTCCTCTATTTTCCGTTCGACCATGATCGGGGCAAATTTGTCGGGGGCAAATCTACGGGAAAGCCGCATGCAGGGGGTGAACCTGGGGATGGCGACCATGAAAAAAACGAATTTGATCTATGCCGAACTGGCGGGATCGAATCTGGCTAATTCTGATTTGGAAGAGGCCAAGTTGCGCAATGCTAGCTTGCACCAGAGTGATTTGAGTTTGGCTAATCTGAAAAAAGCCGATCTTTTTCGGGCGGATTTGTTTCAGGCCAATCTCTCTAACGCTGACCTGCGGGGCGCAGATCTGAGTGAGGCGAATTTGAGTGAGGCAAATTTGACTGGGGCAAATACTGATGGGGCTAATTTCTGCAATGCGGTAATGCCTGATGGCGTAAGAAGTAAGCAAGGTTGCCCCCTGGGTGGCTAGGCGAGTGTTCTGGGCTGAAGTCGGAGTGGTGGCGGCGATGCAAGCGGCGATTGCTCTGATGTGGCTGGTATATCGCCTATATATTGGCAACTTGCTCAACCAGTTGGGGGTGGGAGCCGCAGTAGCCCTAGTGCTGTTTCGGGTAGAGGATCTGCTGACGATCGCGATCGAGCCGATCTGTGGAGGGATCAGCGATCGCTTGCGATTTAGTCTGGGGGTGAGAATGCCTTTGATCTGGGCGGGAGTCCTGGCAGCAGTAGGGCTGTTTATGCTAATTCCGACGCTCAGGCTTACTGGGCTGGGAGTGGGGCTAATCTTGCTCTGGGCGATCGCCATGGCTGTGTTTCGAGTGCCAGCAGTAGCGCTATTGGCTAATTGTGCTGATCCCCAAAAGCTACCTCAAGCAAATAGTTGGCTAACCCTGTCTAGTGCAGTGGTAGGGGGGGTACGGCCCTGGGTGACTAGTTTGATCTTGGGGCTGGGAGCACCTGTGGCATTTGGGTTGGCGAGTTTGAGCCTATTGAGCGTGGCAGGGTATTTAAGCTGGGCCGATCAGCGATCGCCCCTATTGGTTGATAACAGTGAGCCTAAATCTGGTGCTTGGTGGTCACCTCTAGTGTTGGCGCAACTTTTAGCCATGGGGCTGGGCTTTGGTTGGGGGGTACGACTGACTTTGGCGCAGGTATTGCCGCGGTTGTTGCCAGAAAACAGTAGTGCTCTGGGTTTTTCCCTGTTTTTTGGAGCTATGGGGCTGGCAGGGATCGCGATCGCTAAAATCACCCCTGGTAGCAAAGAGTCCCAGGGATTTTGGTTAGTCTGGTCAACTGTGGCGGCAGCAATCTGCTTGATCAACTTGGGACTTTGGCTAGAATGGCTACCCCGCTTGTTTTTTGGGCTACTCCTGACAATTAGCCTGGGGATTTTGTTCAATGGCATGATCCCTTGGGTAATTGGGCTGATGCCTCAGACTGTGGGTCTAGCGATCGGGGTGTACAGCGCCGGGATTGGGATCGCTAACTTTGGTGCGAATTGGCTGATCCCAAATCTAGTCACCGAGTGGCAGCTAATTGTTCCTAGCGGGTTAGCAGCCTTGAGTTGGTTAGTTCTGGGGCTAGTGGTTGGCATGAGGTAAAATATGCGGAAATTTACGACCGGACTGAGGGATCTCAAAGGTTGGGTGAAATCCCTGCTATATCAATACGGGGCAAGGCGCGAACATTTACTCAGCCTGGAGACCATTCGCGCCGAACTTCTGGATGAATCAGCCTTTGATTTGAGTTACCTGATCCTGATTATTGGTTCTTGCTTGATTGCTAGTCTAGGGCTGTTGTCTAACAGCGCCGCAGTGATTATTGGAGCGATGATTGTAGCGCCATTAATGTCACCAATTCGCGGCATTGCCTTTGGTGCCCTAGAAGGTGATGTAATTTTATTTCGGCGAGGTTTGTTTTCCTTGGCTTTGGGCACGATCATTGCCATCCTGTTGGCCTGGTTAGTCGGGCTAGTTTCAGGTATTCCCAGTTTTGGCAGTGAGATCTTGGCGCGCTCTAAGCCAAATTTATTAGATTTAGGGATTGCGATCGCCGCCGGCGGAATCAGTGGCTATGCCAAGGTGCAGCCCAAAATTTCGGCCAGTTTAGCTGGTACAGCGATCGCGGTAGCTCTAATGCCGCCTGTATGTGTGGTGGGTCTGGGTCTGTCTCAGGGCAATGGGGTTTTGAGCTTTGGCGCTCTGCTACTCTACCTCACCAATTTTTTAGGCATCATGCTCGCCTGTATGTTGGCTTTTTTACTAGCTGGCTACACCCCATTTACCCAAGCAAAACGGGCTTTGAGTATAGCGGCCGTCTTGACTGGGGTGTTACTGATTCCATTGGGGCTTAGCTTTTTTGATCTAATTCGTCAAAGTCGGCTGGAAGTAACTGTGCGTCAAGCCCTGCTCAGCGGCACAGTCACTTTTACCCGCCTGGAATTGATTGGCACCGAAACCAATTGGCTGGCTAGCCCGCCAGAGATTAAGCTCACCGTGCGCTCGGCTGATCCGATCACGCCCAAACAGGTGCTGTTGTTGGAAAGGTTTTTAGAGCAGAAACTAGGGCAGCCATTTATCTTGATCTTTGAAGTGAGTGATTTGCGGGAAGTCCGCAGTGTGCCTTAAATTTTTTCTAGGCAATGGTGGGGTAAAAATGCCGACCAGCCGTTATCGAGGGCAATCCGACAACTGACGCTAATTACCTGGGTAACAGTGCCGGTATGGTTGGCGTATTGAGGTCTTTGACCATTGACCCGCACCCGATCGCCCACAAGAAACTTAAGTTCGTTAGGGTTAGCTTCGGCCGGGGAGGCGGGGGGGTGAAAGGTAACCGCTTGACCAGTACTGGCTCGGTTTTTGATCAGTTGCAGATTGCCAAATTGGGCGGGTAGATCTACCAGGCAAGATCGATCTAGCTGCTCAGCGATCGCTGGTACTGCCACCTCTAACTCGTCAGCAATTTGTTCGAGGGGAATCGGCAAACTCCAGAAATTTTCTCCCACCTGCTCACTAGCAAGGCGCTGCCAAGCGGTAAATAGTTGTTTGGCAAAATCCAGATCTAGGGGCGGCGCAAGTTGTTTTAACTCCGTGTATAGTTCCCCAGCTTCTGGCTGATTTCCACACCCTGCAAAATAATTAAGCAGCCGCCGATATAGCGTCACACTGATTTCCATTACTTTTTCCCATCAAGTGGTCAGCCTGGTCAGCCCAATTATCATATTGGCGTAGTCAAAAATCAGCCTCCCAAGAAAAAACTTAACTCTAGCTGGAGCAGGACTTACGCAGCCTGATCTAGGAAGTGTTGTAAAACAGGAATGATTAAAACCCAATGCAGGCCCTAACTGGCAAACTACAATAACTGGGGGAATAGTGCTAAAAGCCTGACCTGGATCAATCAAATGTCGGTCTGCTTGGGCAAAATCTCGCCCTTGCCAAGTTTATAACTGCCTTCGCTGAGGTGATGATCTACACTCACGCGGTGATCAAACACGAAGCATTCTCCTTGCCAGAGGCTATGGGCGGGTTCTACCTGCTCCAGGTATTGGAGGATTCCCCCTTCCAACTGATAGACCTGGGCAAAGCCTAGCTCTAGCATCAAGGCACTGGCTTTTTCACAGCGAATGCCGCCGGTACAGAACATGGCAATCTTGCGATCGCGCCTGGGATCTAGATTTTGTTGCACATACTGGGGGAATTCGCGAAAGGAATCAATCCCTGGATTAATCGCATTCACAAAGCTGCCCAACTCAATTTCGTATTCATTGCGAGTGTCAATCACGATCACTTCAGGGTCTTGGAGCAGTTGATTCCAATCAGAGGCAGCTACTCTGACACCGCTAACTTGACTTGGATCGAGGTTGGGGATGCCCAGGCTAATAATTTCGGGTTTGATTTTAATCTTCAGCTTGTGAAAGGGGGGCTGCTCTACCCAGGAGGTTTTGTAGGTGAGTTGGCTAAAGCGGTCAGCCCAGAAAGCTTGCAAGGACTGGATAGATCCAGGTAGCCCAGCGATCGCCCCATTGATCCCTTCTGGTGCCAAAAGTACTGTGCCTAGGAGCTGATGCGATCGACAAAGCTGCTCCAAATCGGCTTGCAGTTGTTCTAGGTTAGTTAAGTTGACAAACAGGTAAAAGCTGACTACTTGAACGGGGCTAGAACTCATCGTCATAGATACTATCTCCATTGGTCTGATAGAGCGGCTGAACTATAGGTTTTACGGGGGTCTGAACGCTCTGGTGGCTGGGTAATTTTAAAGCACCAAGAATATCCTTGGGTTGCTGCTGCTCGATCTGGTTGACCTTGCTCAAGACAATTTCTGGATCACAGCCTGCGATCGCGTCTTTGATTTTAACTGCCGATAGTTGGGGATCAAGTTGGCGTAACCGCCATACCATGGCTTCCTCAAAGGGGATCTGCACCACGGGCGGATAGAGATTTCTGCCATCTTGCCCGCGCATCACGGCGGGGCGAGGGAACTTCAAAAATACTGGCTGGGTAAAGTGCGGGTGACGCACCATCAATTCTCCCTTGGGCAGGGTAGCCAGCTTGGTTTTGACCGCACTAGAGAGATTGCTATAGCCGGGGGTAGCCAGTTCATCCATATCCATCCTGCCGTAGAGAGCAGTGCCGCAATTGCCCACAATCCTTTTATGCACTTGGGAGCGAAACTGTTGAGCCGAAAACAGCACCTCACCCAGATAGCGGCCGCGCTCGGAAATATCCAGCAAGTTGCGGCGCAGGTAGGTTTCGCCCGTGTCAGTGCCAGCATATTTGTTGAGTTCATCCACAAATATAATCACCCGCTCGACTCCGAGGCTGTTTTGTTCTAGGGCAGTGCGGATTTTATTAATTACCCTGGTAAACACTAGATCTTGGGCAGTTTGATCGAGATTGGCGACATCGATCACATACACATGGTTTTTGTGGAAATTGCCCCAGGGCAGATCACTGACGCGATCGCTATTGCCCACTAGTCCCCGACAGCGATTGGTGATGTTCAGCAGACGATTTTTGACTTTATAGATCGTGGCAATGTGATGACTGTGCCATTCTTTTTTATTCTCAGCTTCCATGGCATTGATCACTTCGCCAAACCAGGTTTCGAGCTTTTGGAAGTTAGTGACCTTAATGCCTAAACTATAGTCGTAAGCGTTTTTGCGAATTACTTTTTCTTCAATCAAAGAGAGAAAAGCATCCGCCTTGGCATCCACATCATCCTTATTCAGCAGCACTTCGGTATATTCAAATACTTGCTCTAGCCCCCAGCACAGGGGCATGACATTGTGGCGCAGATCGGCATGGGTGCGCAGGGTATTGAGGTTATAGCCGTCCGCTTGGTAGGGAGCAAAATAGGTGACCTGAGCAAAGGGTTCAGGGGGAATGCCCAGGGCTTGATACATTTCCAGTTCTGGGGGTGAAAGTTCCCCAGGCAGATCTAGATAGAGCAGGTCTGGCCCTTTAACATTAAAAAAGACGGCAGCCACCCCACGGCTAGGATCATCAGGGTAATAGTGGGTAAAAACGCTCTTGAGCAGAAATTCCACCAGGGAGGTCTTAGTAGCTAAGCCAGATACGCCCGTAATATTCAGGTGAGCCGCTTCTGGCCCCAGTAAAAAATCGGCATCGAGGTAGACGGGGGAGTTAATGCCACCCTTGACATAGACACCGACGGGAATGCCCCGCCCCTTTGCCACATACTCATCCATGCGTAGGGAAAACAGCACCGCCTGATCGTCCGCTAAATAGACGGGGCCAACTGGTACTGGCTGCATGGGTTCTTCTGGCTCCATCCGCAACACGGCTGCTTTGAAAGCTCGCATTTCTGGCCTCTGGGTGGGGGCTTGATCCGCCAAGATCGGGTCTTGATCAGCACCAATGTAGTCGAAGAGGGCAGAGCCTAAATCGGTGTAGCCTTGGGCTTCGACCACGATGCCGTAGATCTGCCATTCGGTGGCTTGCTGGTGGCTAAAGTTGCGGGCGCTAGGTTGGGGTACTACAACTTTGATGATCGTGCCGATGCCTACGGCAGAGTTGATCCCAGTCCAGAAGTTGAAGCTATCTGGAGTATTGGGGCGGCTTTCGGTGGCAAATACGCGGCCTACGGGTTGCTGCATTAGGGGCGGGGGGGGCGGGGGGCAGGGTTGAGGGGACTAAGCACTTGGTTAAGTTCGCGGAGCTGATCGGCCGTACCCATGCAGATCAGTTGATCCCCTTCCAGAATAATGGTATTGGCGCTAGGGCCGCCGATTAGATTACCATCTTGACGGCGGATCGCTAGAACTAGAGAGCCAGTACGCGATCGCAGTTGGGCGTTATAGAGGGTTTGACCGAGGTAGGGACAGTCTGGAGTGAGGCGAAATTCTTCAATATAAAAAGATTTGTTGCCACTGGATAAAATGCCATCCACAAAGTCCATCACTTGAGGACGCAGAGCCGCAGCCGCCATGCGTTTGCCACCAGTAATGTAGGGCGAAATTACTTCATCGGCTCCACCGCGGCGCATTTTTTGGATCGCTTCTTCGTTGCTGGCACGAGCGATCGCTCTGATCTGAGGGTTTAAGCTCTTGGCCGACAAGACTGTGTAGAGATTTTCGGCATCAGAGGGTAAAGTACAGACTAGGCAGAGGGCACGGTCAATTCTCACCCGTTCGAGATCTTGATCGAGGGTGGCATCCCCTTGGATTGCCTTATAGCCCATGGTTTCAGCAATTTTTACCTGTTCAAGATTGTTGTCAATCACAATAAAATCTACGCCCTCAGCAGTAAATTCGGCAGTGACCTGGCGACCAGTACGCCCAAAGCCGCAGATAATATAGTGACGATCTAGGCTTGACATGATTTGCATTTGCTTTCTCAGCCTTACTACTTCTTGAAAATAGCCTTCAATTAAAGCTTGAGTGAAGCGATTACCAATGTAGCCAATACTAACAAACCCTAGCAAAATTAGCGCGATCGTAAAAATCCGCCCGCTTTGGTCTAGGGGGTGCACTTCCCCAAACCCTACGGTGGTGAGAGTAATCAGGGTCATAAATAGGGCATCGATGCCGTTCCAGCCCTCTAGCAGTTCGTAGCCCACCGTGCCAATCAAAATTAAGCTCATCAGGGAGAGCATCGCCAAGGATAGCTCTAGGCGCAGGGTTTGGTATTTCTGCTGTAGGCTGAAGTAGCCGGTTTTGGCGTTCATGGCAGCAGCTTAACTCACTAAACATTGCACCGCGATCGCTGTAATGTTGTCATGGCCATTGAGGTAGTTGGCAAAGCTAACTAGTTCTTGCACGCCAGTTTTGAGATCGGTGTCAGGATTGAGCAACGGCAGTAGATACTCTTGCCAGTTTTTTTCTACTAGATCCTCATCACACAGCCCATCAGAGCAGAGCAGAAATAGGGTTGGCTCAGTAACCGCAAAGTAGTTGAGGCTGGGATTGATCATCTGGGCATCAAAGGGCCCTAGGGCTTGGGTGAGTTGGTGAGCATCATATCTGGCTCTGGCCATGGCTTCGGGCATACCCTGATCGATCAAACGGTTGGCGACTTCGTGATCGCGGGTGAGTTGTTCAAGCTTACTACTAGTGACTCGATAAATGCGGCTATCTCCCACATGGGCGATCGCTACTTGCAGGTTATGAATGGCTAGCAGCACTAGGGTAGTTCCCATCCGACTCAGGTCACGGCGGGATTCCTGTTCATTCAAGTTAAAAATTGCCTGGTTGGCCTTGAGGATAATCTGTCTGAGTTCCGCCTCTGACGGTATGCCCTGCTGCCAAAAATCTTGAAAATGCTGGCTAATTTCGGCGATCGCTAAGGCACTGGCGACTTCTCCCCCATCATGCCCGCCCATACCATCGCAGACAATAAATAGCCCCTTGTGATCCTGGAAAATCTGGGGGGCAGCAGTTTGCCGATAAAACCCTTGGCTGAGGATGACAAAATCGTCTTCGTTGTGATCTCGCGATTGACCTACATCTGTGAGACCTGCATGGGCGAGATGCTTAAGTTGAACTTTGGGTTTGGGCTGGATTACCTTGGTGATTTCGG
>JANRLH010000017.1:0-11666 GCA_033762795.1 Pseudanabaenaceae cyanobacterium bins.68 | reverse complement strand
TTAGCGGCTTGGTGCAAAGACTCGTGAGTGCCTGTATCTAGCCAAGCATAGCCTCGCCCCAGAATTTCTACCCGCAATTGCTGTTTGTCTAAGTAGACCAAGTTTAGATCAGTGATTTCTAGTTCGCCCCGCGCCGAAGGTTGCAGACTACTGGCATAGTCACTCACTGCACCATCGTAAAAATATAGACCTGGTACCGCGTAGTTAGACTTGGGGAATTTGGGCTTCTCTTCCAAGCTGACAGCGATTCCAGCAGGGTCAAATTCAATCACACCGTAGCGCTGGGGATCTTGTACCCGATAGCCAAATACCAATCCTCCCTGATCTAGCTGGGCAGCGCGGCGCAGGGTAGCTTGGAGACCATGACCATAAAAGATGTTATCACCCAAAATTAGGCAGACTGGTTCTTGAGCGATAAAATCGCGCCCTAGAATAAACGCCTGGGCTAGGCCTTCGGGACGAGGTTGCTCACAATAGCTAAATTCCATGCCCCATTGCTTGCCGTCATGCAGTAGCTCTCTAAACAAGGGCAAATCTTTGGGAGTAGAAATGATCAGAACCTGCCGAATCCCTGCCAGCATCAGCACCGAGAGCGGATAGTAGATCATGGGCTTGTCGTAGACTGGCATCAGTTGTTTACTGACCACCTGAGTGAGGGGATAGAGCCTGGTGCCGGAACCGCCGGCCAAAATTATGCCTTTCATGGGGTGGGGAGAGTTAATTAAGAGATTTTAGGGAAAGGTTGCCGTAAATCCCCCAGCTTTAGCTATGGGGACATAAGGAGGGTGAGCGAAGCAAATAATTAATGATAAGGTGAGAATAGCTTAGATATACAGTCACAGACTCACGACTAGATCGGAGAAAATTCAAAGGCTCTCCTAAGTGTCTTGTACCGTGGGGCACAGGGCAAATGCTTTCTAATGCTTTCTGAGAGTAAAGTCGTCGGATTCCCGTTGAAGAAAAAATCCTATTGCTCTAGCTATGGGGGGTGTCAACTGGACTAGGTATCTAAATTTAGGGCTTACCCAAAGATGATCTAAAATCTTGGCTCTAATTGGGGTGTGGGACTGTGTCCTCCGTCTCTCTCTTTATGATACTTGCCCAACCAGATGGCGTAGGTTCTGTGAATTATTAAGATTGTGCAGATAGACTTGCATTTTTAATGGCTTATTACCTATGATAAGAAGCCATCAAATTTGGAGAGGTGGCTGAGTGGACGAAAGCGGCAGATTGCTAATCTGTTGTACGGCAGGTAACTCCGTACCGAGGGTTCGAATCCCTCCCTCTCCGTATCTTGCTCTGTAAATCTTGCTCTGTAAATCTTGCCTTACTTCTCTAGGGATGGTTCTAGGGATGGTTTGGAGAACTGGCGTTAAACTACAAGCTTTCAGATGGATAGCTACCTGGGGGATAAGTTCCAGGTGGATAAATGCGTAAGCGACGATTGGGATCTACGCCGAGGCTGTCGGAATAGAGTTTATAAAAATCTGCTAGCTGATGCTGGACTTTGCGAATGTGCGCCGGGCGCGGTAGTAGCTCTACCACTTGACCTTTGGCCAAAACGTACTGCTCCACAGCTACCCTGGCTTCTTCTAGGGCTTCGCCAGCATCTTCGGCATCTCCATAGGCAAACATGGTTAAATCGCTTTTGAATTCGCTTTTAAGGTCGGCGCTATAGGTTAATAGGTGTTCGGGTTGATCCATTTGCAAGATCCGCCGTAGGGTGCGGTTGACGTTGGCGAGGGTGGGAGTTTTTACACTTTCAATGGGGATTTGATAGCGATCGGCTAGGTGGCGCACTTTAGATTGACTGCGAACTTCGGAGCGGATGGTGAGTAAGACATCTGCCTGTTCTAAGCTCTTGGTAATTAAGACTGGTAGATCTTGAAGGGCGATCGCGTCTTCTACCAAGCTGGGACTGATGCCATGCAGGAAGAGGCGGAGATATTCTGAGTTGGGTTCGGGACTAGGCTGAAAGCCGTTGAGACTCTTACCATGATTGGCGAAACCATTGCTGGATTCACCGTGGACTGGCATGATTCTGCCGCTAGCTCGCCAGCCTTTGGGGGCGGAGTTTTTGACTACTTCAACTGGGGGAGTTTGTTCCGTGATTTGCAGCACACCGTCTTGATTTAGCGATCGCACCTGGTAGGCAAACTCTTTCCCCCTTAGCAATAGGTCAATGGTTTCTGCTACATCCTGGTGAATTACCCACCGATAGCGCTCGGTCATTTCGATCGCCATGGTGAATGTGGGATCAGCCCGCCGCTCTAGGATGCTCTTTTGGGGTAAGCCCCGCCGCCGCATTTCTTCATCCCCTAGGGTGACCGATTCGATTCCGCCAATCAGATCAGAGAGGGTGGGGTTTTTGATTAAGTTAGCCAGTTGGTTACCATGGGCCGTGCCGACCAGTTGTACACCTCTTTCCGCGATCGTGCGGGCGGCGAGGGCTTCTAGCTCAGTACCGATTTCATCGATCACAATTACGTCTGGCATATGGTTTTCGACCGCTTCGATCATTACCTGGTGCTGGAATTCAGGCTTGGCAACCTGCATGCGCCTGGCTCTGCCAATGGCAGGATGGGGAACATCGCCATCTCCAGCAATTTCGTTAGAGGTATCAATGATCACCACGCGCTTGCCTAGATCATCGGCTAGGACTCTAGCAATTTCTCTGAGGGCAGTGGTTTTACCCATGCCAGGTCGCCCTAGCAGGAGCATGGATTTTCCAGTTTCTACCAGGTCGCGGATTAAATTTACAGTGCCATAGATCGCCCGACCTACTCTACAGGTCAGTCCAATAATCTTGCCCTGGCGGTTACGCATGGCACTAATGCGATGGAGTGTACGCTCGATGCCGGCGCGATTGTCGCCGCCAAAGTTACCGATCTGAGCCACCGTGTGATCTAGATCAGCTTGAGTAATGGGGGGATGATCTAGATAAGTAGTGGCTTGAAAATATCTGGCTTCGGGGAGTCTGCCCAAATCCATCACTAGTTCCACTAGCTGCTCCAGGTTTTGCCGTTCTTGAAGTTGATTGCCAATGGTGGGTGGCAAGATAGCAAGCAGTTGATTGAGATCATCGGTGACTTGATATCGATTGATTTCTGACATGACTGTATCTGTAAGGTAAATTCAGGAGCCTAGATAGGAGATTTGACTGCCTGTACCAGGTTGGCAGCTAGGTCTACAGCTTGAGCTAAAAGGTGGGGCTGCTGTTCCAGGCGATCGCTTGCCAAATCTAACACTTTTGCCACCAGTTTACGACCATAACCGCCAAAGCCGATCCCCGCGATTCCCAGGTTCAGGGTTCTAGCTCTGGCGATCGTGTAGTCATTGGTGCCGCCAGCTAACTGCACATAGCCTGGCAGTTGTAGCCCTAAAACTTGGCTAGCTAGTTTGAGCGTAGCTTGGGATGCACCTTTACCCAGATCTCCACTCATGGGGCGACCATCCGTTTGCCAAATTAACAGGGGCGGCGGCGGCTGCATGACTTCTACTAAGCTGTGCAGATAACTAGCTAAATTTGGACTGGCACCGCAGCTCACAGAAACTAATTTGAGGTGAGGGATCAGGGCTTGAAGTTTTTGCCAGAGAGCTTTAAATTCTGGCAAGCGATCGGTCTGGGTATGAATTTCGATCGCGTCAATCCAAGCCAGCACTGGGTCATGCACCAAATCGGCAGGACTATAGATCTGCTCTTGAGGCTGAATAATTTGCACTGGGCATAGACTCAAACAACGGCCACAACCATAGCAAAGCTCCGAGCTTACTCCATCATTACCCTGACCAAATCCTATTGCCTGGGTAGGACAGACTGGCACACAGGGGCGATCGCAATTGGTTAAACAGGCTTGAGAATCAAAACTAGCCTTACGAAAATGAGGATCGGCCCCATCATTGCAACTAATCATCAGCCAAGGTCTTGGTCTTAAACTGATTGCCAAGGCCGCTTCTATGCCAGCATGGGCAGCCCGAATTACGGCTGGATCTGAGGCGACATCTATGCAGTCTGCCCCCGCCAAGGTATAAATTAGGGCTAAATTCCGAATATTAGGCAAATGCTGATAGCTAGCACCACAGATGAGCTTGAACCAATGGCGCTGTTCTAGAGAACTGCGGGGTGAACTAGTCTGATCCAGCTTAGGCAAACTCAACACAAAGAAAATTAATAATGAAATAATGGGAGCGCATTTCGGTAAGATTTTCAGTAGTTACTTAATTAATTTTTAACCTTTGCAGGAGCTTTATATTCATGCCCAAACAAAACTTAGCTAACTTGCCTACTGCTGACCTAGCTGGCAAAAAAGTATTGGTGCGCGTAGATTTTAATGTACCCCAAAAAGATCTAGCAATCACCGATGATACCAGAATTAGAGCGGCTTTGCCTACAATCAAGTATTTGGTTGACCATGGCGCGATCGCTATTTTAGTCAGTCATTTAGGCAGACCCAAGGGCGTTACTCCAGATTTGCGGCTTGATCCGATCGCTACCCGCCTAGGTGAATTATTGGGTAAGCCAGTAACTAAGTGTGATGACTGTATCGGCGAGCAAGTAACCGCAGCGATCGCTGGTCTCAAAGGTGGAGATGTGGCCCTACTGGAAAATGTGCGCTTTTATGGGGAAGAAGAGAAAAATGATCCTGAATTTGCCCGCAAACTAGCAGCGATCGCGGATATGTATGTCAACGATGCCTTTGGTACTGCCCACCGTGCCCATGCTTCTACCGAAGGGGTAGCAAAATACCTCCAGCCTGCAGTCGCTGGTTTTTTATTAGATCGAGAATTGCAATATCTCAGCGGCGCGATCGATTCTCCTCGTCGTCCTTTAGCCGCGATCGTTGGTGGTTCTAAGGTCTCTAGCAAGATCGGCGTAATCGAAGCCCTGCTGGAAAAAGTAGATAAACTGCTGATCGGCGGCGGCATGATCTTTACTTTTTATCAAGCCCGTGGTCTCCAGGTGGGCAAATCCCTGGTAGAGCAGGACAAACTCGAACTAGCCCAAGCCCTTGAGCAGAAAGCCAAGGAAAAGGGCGTACAGCTACTTTTGCCCAGCGATGTGGTAGTGGCAGACAACTTTAAAGCCGATGCTAACGCTCAGACCGTGAACATTGAAGCCATTCCCGATGGGTGGATGGGCTTAGACATTGGCCCTGCTTCCATCCAGGAATTTCAGGCCGCGCTGTCTGACTGCCAAACTGTAATCTGGAATGGGCCGATGGGTGTGTTTGAATTTGATCAGTTCGCCACTGGCACCGAAGCGATCGCCCGTAGCCTAGCGGAATTGACTGCCAAAGGTGCAATTACCATCATTGGCGGTGGTGATTCCGTGGCTGCCGTAGAAAAAGTTGGTGTAGCTGACCAGATGAGTCATATTTCCACTGGCGGCGGTGCTAGCTTAGAGCTATTGGAAGGCAAAATTCTGCCTGGAATTGCTGCCCTCAATGACGCCTAGCCCATAGAAATCCTAAAGCCTAGTAATTTTTGCCCTCAGCCCTCTCTCAGATCCAGCCTTGTAAGGGTTTCAGCAAATCTTGGGATTGACAGGGGGGGGCTTCGCTCCTGCCCCCCTCCTAACCTTTACTTCAGGGGCTATAGATTTGAATTTTGCCCTGATGGTCTTGCCCTATCTGCCTTTAGTAGCCCAGGTTAGACAACTTATTAGATTCAGGCCTTACGCCAACGTGATCTAAAAACCAGGTTCTAAGTGAGGTGTGGGCTACGCCCCAGTTGAGGGCAGAGCGCTCAAACTCCCTTTTCCCAGCAGTTCCCACTTAGGCTGCGTAAGTCCTGAACTTATTAGGCAACTTAGTTAGGCAACTTAGAGGTTGGGCGGCAGGATCACTTTGTCGATCACATGGATGACGCCATTGCTAGCGGTAATATCAGTTTGAGTGACATTAGCCTCATTAACCATCACCTTGCCACCACTGACTTTAATGGTTACCGGGTTGGTTTCTACAGTCTTCACCGCACCAGCCTTTACATCCTTCGCCATTACCTTGCCTGGCACCACATGATAGGTCAAGACTCTAGTGAGCTTCACCTTGTTCTCAGGCTTGAGTAGACTGGCTAAGGTATCCTTGGGTAGGGCAGCGAAGGCTTGATCAGTGGGCGCAAATACGGTAAAAGGGCCCTTGCCAGACAGGGTTTCTACCAGACCAGCCGCCTTGATTGCCTGCACCAGGGTGGAAAAAGAATTGTTCCCGCTTGCCACATCCACAATGGTCATGGCTTTTGCAGTCGCAGCCGGTGCTTTTTCAGTCAGTTTTTGAGTTTCTGCCTGGACGGGGTTAGTGGTTGCGATCGCTGCGCCGATGAGAGCGGCAGTTAAAATCCCAGTAGCGATAGTGATTGAGTTGAGAATACGCATAGTTTGTTGGTTAATCAATAGATTTCTAGTAAGACCTAGGCATTAGCTCCAAAGTGGAATGTATAAGCCTTTCTTGATACATACCTTTACAGACGGCAACAAATCGAAACATGTTCCCGATCAATAATTTTTTGCTCTCAACTCACCTCACAGCTAGGTCTTGCCACCAATCCCGCATAGGGCTCTAAGCTATATAACTGATCGGCTTGCTGCGCCAAAAACCGATCGCACACTCGCCAAAGTTCTAGCTCGGTCTGTGCCAGTCGCATTTGCCTGAGGAACTGCCCTTGGGGGTCTACACTTTGACCAATAAAATTTAGATATTTTTTCAGATAATTTACCTTACTCCTACCCTGAAGTTGCTTAGGACAGACTTGAGCCACTAGACGTGCAATGTATTCATAGACATCTCCTAGTCGAATCTCAGCCCCTGGTTCACTGCCCATTTGCCTAAAGATCCAAGGGTTGCGGATTGCACTGCGACCAATCATCACCCCTGCTGCCTGGGTGTGATTTAACACCGATCGCGCTACTGCCGCCGAAGTAATATTGCCGTTAGCCAACACTGGACAGTTGAGATTATTGACCGCGATCGCGATCAAGTCATAGCGCACTTCACTGTGATAGCCACCCTTTACGGTTCGACCATGCAAACTCACCAGATCAACTTGGTAAAGATTAATTAACTCTAGGATGCGGAGGAAACTTTCAGTGTGGTCAAACCCTAGCCGCATTTTTACGCTAAATTTGCCAGGGATCTCTGATCTTAAAGCCGCCAGAATCTGCCCTACTCGCGCTGGATCACGCAACAGCCCCCCACCCACATTTTTGCGATATACGCGCGGCGCAGGACAACCCAGGTTTAGATCGATGCCAGCGATCGCGTATTTGGCTAGTTCTTTAGCAGTACGGATCAAATCTGGAATACTTTCGCCGATCATCTGGGCAAAAATTGGCTTGCCCGTGGTATTTTCCGTGATCGAGCGCAGGATCTCTCCCTCTAGGCGCGAATCGGCGTATACGCGAAAATATTCCGTAAACCAATAGTCAGGGCTACCATAGCTAGCAATCACCTGCATAAATCCTAGGCTGGTGACATCTTGCATGGGTGCTAAGGCGGTAATTGGCAAATCCATCTGTTCTCGGCAATTTCCTGATCGCCCATGGGTAGTTTAAGATAGGGTACAGCAAGCCAGCCTCCCCATAAACACCCCTATGGCTCCCCGTCTCTCCCGCCCCCCCAACCCCCAAGATCCTGCTTACCAGCGCCTAGAGAATCGAATCAACTTTGGTCTGCACTGTGCCGCATTTGCTGCAGTCAATTCCAGTATGTGGTTCTTTAAAACCATGCTCGCTATTTCTTCCCCCTTACCAATTTTACTCACTAGTCTATGGTTATCTACCCTAGTAGGTCATGGGCTGTGGGTAGGAGCCACCCAAAAAATTCTCGATCAAAAAATTCAACAGTTCCATGAATAACCAAATTGAGATCGAACGTTTAGCGGTCGCGATCGCTGAAGATATTTATCTAGATGTGGCAAAATGGCACCTCTACCTGGATGATGCCAAAATTCACCTGGATTTAGCTGCCCAGTTTCTTCCCCTACTCCAACAAGGTCAGATTACTGCCGCTCAGGTGCAAGCAGTTTTGGCAAAAATTCCGATCGCGATCGGCAATGGCAAACACAACCTCCCCCTTGACCAGTTTATCCCCGCCAGTGGGGCAGCCCAACTGCTAGAGATCTTGAATGAGTTTGAATTAACCGCCTAGAATATAGATCCCTCAAATTTTGCCTCCATGCCCATTGCACAGCTTGTGGTCGCCAGTGGCAACCTCGGTAAAATCCAAGAATTTGCCCAAGCCCTCACCCAATTTGATCTCACCCTGATTCCTAAGCCCGACCATCTTGAGGTTGAAGAAACCGGCAGCACTTTTTTAGCAAATGCTCACCTCAAGGCCAGTCAAGTAGCGATCGCTACAGGTAAATGGGCCTTAGCCGATGACTCTGGCTTGGCGGTAGATGCCCTCAAGGGCGCTCCAGGCATTTACTCTGCCCGCTATGGTCATTCTGACCGGGATCGGATTCAGCGAGTGCTACAAGAATTAGGGGATCAGCCCAACCGTCAAGCGCAATTTGTCTGCGCGATCGCGATCGCTAACCCCCAAGGTGAATTGGTTGCCGAAGCTGAAGGCATTTGTCATGGTCAAATTCTCCACCAACCCCAGGGCAGTGATGGTTTTGGCTACGATCCCATTTTTTACCTCCCCGAACATCAGCTTACCTTCGGGCAAATGTCCCCTCACCAAAAGGCGCAATACAGTCACCGCGCCCTGGCTTTAGCCATTCTGCTACCCCAACTACAGAGGCTGATGCGGGATTCAAATCCATCACAAGTGCAGAAGATCTAAAGATTGAGCTATGATCAGCTTCAGCAATTTTTAGGCAACTTCATGGGCAATCTCGGCAAACAAGGACGAACCCTTGCACTGGTGATCTTGGTGCTGCTTGGCTCCATTTATCTGATTCTGGCAAGACCACCCAAATTGGGGCTAGATCTACGCGGAGGTGCTCAGCTTACCCTCCAAGCTCGGCCCAATCCCAAGCAGGGAATCCCTGAAGTTACGCCTCGCCTCCTGGAGGCAGCTAAGTTTGTAGTAGAGCAGCGGATCAACGGTCTAGGGGTCTCCGAATCTACCGTACAGATCAGTGGTAGCGATCGGATCATTGTGCAACTACCTGGGGTAAATGATCCCGCCCAAGCTGAACGGGTCTTGGGCAGCACTGCCCAGCTAGATTTTCGCACCCAAAAGCCAGGCACCGAAGCCACCTATCTAGCTCGCCGTAGTGAACAGCGGGAAATCTTATTTAGGAAAATCCAAGCGGAAGCCGCTAAAGATGCAGACGCGATCGCTAAAGCCCAAGCCGATCTGGACAAAAACTACGCTGCCATTGGCGAATTTTATCAGCCCTCTGGAATCACAGGCGATGCCCTGATTGATGCTCGGGAGGCTCCTTTAGATGCTGCCGCTACCAACTGGCAGGTTAGTATCAGCCTCAATCAAGCGGGAGGCGAGAAATTTGCCCAAATTACCAAACAACTGGCAGGCACAGGCAGGCTCTTAGGCATTTTCCTGGATGATAAGCCCATTACCGAAGCCACGGTCGAGATTAAATATCGAGAAACAGGTATTAGTGGCGGGCAAGTTTCCATCTCTGGCAATTTCAATCAAACCCAAGCCACCGATCTAGCGTTGCAACTGCGGGCGGGCGCTTTACCGATCCCCGTCACCCTAGTAGAAAACCGTACCGTAGGTGCTTCTCTGGGGGCAGACAGCGTCCAAGCCAGTATTTATGCAGGGGTCGCTGGTCTAATTTTGGTACTAATTTTCATGGTGCTTTATTACCGCCTACCTGGGATCATTGCGGACCTAGCTTTGATCATCTATGCCACGCTTACCTTTGCCCTGTTTAGCATTTTGGGCGTTACCCTATCCCTACCTGGTATTGCTGGCTTTATTTTGAGTATTGGCATGGCAGTAGATGCCAACGTGTTGATTTTTGAGCGCACCAAAGAAGAACTAAAATCTGGACGTACCCTCTATAAATCTGTAGAAGCTGGCTTTAACCGCGCCTGGACAAGCATCCTGGATGGCCATGTCACCAGCTTAATTGCCTGTGGGGCGTTGTTCTGGCTAGGCGCAGGGCTAGTTAAGGGCTTTGCAGTGACACTGACAGTGGGAATTTTTGCTAGTCTATTTACGGCAATTACCTGTAGTCGCGCTTTTTTACTGATCGCGATCGCTAACCCCAGCCTGCGCCAACCTCAATACTTTGGTGTCAAATCCTTTGGCAAAAAAGTGAAATCTAGCCTCACCGCTCCAGACCCCGCCATCGACCAAACCAGTGCCACCCTGTGAAACTAGAACCTACCAACTTCTTCAGCCTGGATGTAATTAAGCATCGGCTAGTTTATCTCTCCATCTCTCTAGTAGCGATCGCGATCGGGACAGCTAGTATCTTGTTCTCTTGGCAAACCACTGGTCTACCGCTCAAACCCGCCCTCGATTTCATTGGTGGTACTAGGCTCAGCTATGAATTGGTGTGCAGCCCGACCCCCACCACTAAATGCGGTAAACCCCTAGAAATTGCCCCCATTCGCCAAACTATGGCAGCCCAGGGGTTTAAAGATCTAGTAATTCAGCTTTCAGGTCAAGATAGTCGGGGTCTACTAGTGCAAACCGCCAAACTGGGACTTGAGGAGCGATCGCGCATCCAGACTGCCCTGAGTGCCGCAGTCAGTCAATATGGCGTGCTTGACCCAGCCAAGCTCCAAATCGACGAAGTTGGTCCCGTAGTCGGACAGCAGCTTTTAACCTCTGGATTATTAGCTCTCCTGATTTCTTTTATCGGCATTGCCATTTATTTAGCCGTGAGATTTCAACCTGACTATGCTACCTTTGCGATTGTGGCTCTGTTTCATGATGTCCTGATCACTACTGGTGCTTTTGCCCTGCTGGGGCTAACCCTGGGCGTAGAAGTAGACAGCCTATTCGTAGTGGCCATGCTAACCATTTGCGGTTTCTCGGTCAATGACACCGTGATCATCTACGATCGCGTGCGAGAAAACCTCAATAGTTTGGGAGAGCAAGTTAGTTTCAATCAAATAGTCAACCTTTCAGTCAATCAAAGCCTGGCACGTTCCATTAACACCAGCCTAACTACAGTTTTACCCCTGATTACTATTTTCATTTTTGGTGGGGCTACGCTAAAATACTTTGCCCTAGCTTTGATTATTGGCTTTGCCGCCGGCGCCTACTCCAGCATTTTCAATGCCACGATCCTGCTAGCCTGGTGGCGCACCAGAACAAACTAATACCCTCTACCCTTCAGACCAAAGTGACCTTAAGCTGGCTTCCTATTGCCGATCGCCTCAAAAAACTGCCTACCTATCCCTTTTCGCGGATGGAAGAACTTAGAAGAACTGCCCGCAGTCAAGGCATAGATCTGATTGATTTGGGCATGGGTGATCCGGGTGGGCCTACGCCTCAACCCATTGTGGAAAGCGCAATCGCTGCCCTGCAACAGGCTCAAAATCATGGCTACCCACCCTTTGAAGGCACCCTAGAGTTCCGTACGGCCATCACCGAATGGTACGAGCGGCGCTACGGAGTTCACCTAGATCCCAACAGCGAAGTCCTGCCCCTAATTGGCTCGAAGGAAGGCCTAAACAACCTTGCTTTCGCCTACATCAATCCAGGAGATCTGGTAATAGTTCCCACACCTGCCTACCC
>JANRLH010000016.1:0-56497 GCA_033762795.1 Pseudanabaenaceae cyanobacterium bins.68 | reverse complement strand
GCGATTCAGTTTGAGGATTTGCAGAGTGAATTTATTGATCAAAATCAGGAGTCTGATATGGCGGTGCAACAGGTGGCAGAACAGAATACGCAAGAGAAGGGAACTGATCCGCAGGTTGAGGAGTTGGAAAGATTAAGGGCGGAAGTGGCTGAACTCAAACGGGTACAGCAGGAGACTCAATTTAATGAGTACCTAAACTCTTTGGGCGGCAAGGTTGCGCCTGGGGAAAAACCTGGACTGATTGCGCTGATGGCAAGTTTGGCGGGGGATAGCCAAATCTTTTTTGCTGAGGGCGGTGCAACTAAGAGCCAGACTGCTCTGGAGGTGTTTAAAAAGAGTTTGGAGAGTCGGGAAGTCAAAATTTCTTTTCAGGAGTCTCCTAACGGGGTTGAGCCTAATTCTGATCCTGTGGCTGTGGCTGAACAGGCGGCTGAATATGTGCAGCAACAGAAGGCGAAGGGGAATTCGATTAGCTTTGCTGAGGCGGTAATTAAGGTGCAGAAAGGAGCGCAAAAATAATGGCGGGTAGAACTGAGTTACTGGTTAAGAGTTTCCAGGCAGAGGGGTCAATTCTTCGGAATCGATTTGTTAAGCCTGGCACTGCGGCAGGTTCGCTTTTGACTGCGGCGGCGGCGACTGATTTGATTATTGGCGTGAGTTCTAACATTGTCGATGTGCTGGCGGGAGATATGTGCGATGGCATTCTCCAGGGAATTGCTAATCTCAAGCTGGGCGGTACTGTGACCTATGGTGCCAGGCTGACTAGTGATAGTACGGGCAGAGGGATTGCTGCTACTGGTACGGCTAGGGTTGGTGGGATTGCGATGGCGGCGGGGGTGGTAAACGATATTATCCCGGTGCTTCTCTATCCTTCCAATATTGAGGGAATTGGCAGCATTACTGCGAGTGCGGCTGAGATTAATATTTTGGATGGGGTGACTGCTACTACTGCTGAACTAAATCTGTTAGATCCCGATGTGGCTCCTGCCTATCACAAGATTCCCAGGGTGGTTAAGAAGCCTCTTAATGCTGTTGACACGGCTGGCGGACTATTCAGTCATAGTTTTGGCGTTGCAGTGATTGTTAGTCGAGTCATTCTAAATGTGACTACTCAATCGACTGCTGCTTGCACTGTAGATATTGGCGTTGCGGCAAATGGAACCACTCTGAATGACGGTCTAATTGACGGTTTGAGTGTGGCTGCAACTGGAACCTTTGACAACCTGCTGAATGCTGGCACAAATGGGCGATCGCGACAAGCAGTCGGATCTACTCAGTTTGTGACTGGTTCCGTCGCTTCTGGAGCATCGGCGGGGCTGGTTGGAACCGCTTACATTGAATTTTTTGAGGCTTAAAAAATGACTCGACCCTATGTTTTAGACACTAAGCGATTACCGATCGCGATTGGTTATAAGAATGAAGGCTATATCGCTGACCTGGTAATGCCCTATTTCCCAGTGGATGCCGAGCAGTTTGATTGGAATCTGTACTCGCCTGAGCAGTATTACGAGATTCGCGACACTAGAATCTCTCGCACTGGGGTGGCGGATATGATCGAATTTGCTTCTACCGTACAGACTTCGAGGGTGTTTGATGAAGCCCTCGATGGCATGGTACCGGTGACTGATCGAGAATATGCGCCAGCGGGGATTGATCCTGCTAGCCGTTTGGTGGAGGGATTAACTGAGTTGTTGGTGCTTCGCCGTGAGCAGAGAGTGGCTCAGACCGTGTTTAACGCGGCAAATTACGAAGCGGCTAACGTCCTCACTCTTTCTGGGGGTGATCAGTTCAATGCTTCGACTAGTGACCCGTTAAAGGTGATGATGGAATCCCTGGATATTCCCTTGGTGCGTCCGAATACGATTGTGTTTGGCCAGCAAACCTGGACTACAGTGCGGCGCAATCCAATTATTGTCGAAGCAATTCGTGGTGCGGTTTCTGGGAATGCGGCTAGCCAGGGGGTAATTAATACTGGGGATTTGGCGAATCTTTTGGGTGTGCAGAATGTGTATGTGGGGATGGCGCGAGGGAATGCTAACAATCCTGGTCAAGCGCCCAGCCTGCCTAGGTTGTGGGGTAAATCAATTGCGCTTCTACATTTGTCTGCTCTGGGTGCGGGACAGTCGGTGATGCCCACCTGGGGTTGGACTGCCCGTTATTCGACTCGGTTTGTGAGAACCTGGTTTGAAGAGGAGAAGGGAATTAAAGGCAGTGACGTTTACCGTGTGGGTGAGCAGGTACGGGAGATTGTGTCTGCGCCTGGGGCTGGTTTTTACATTCAGAACGCGATCGCGTAAGGGGAAAACATGAAAGAAGTTAAGTGCAAGGTTTTATCGACTCTTTCTCATGATGGAAACATTTATCAGATTGGTGCTGAGGCTATTTTGCCTGTTGAGGTGGCTGATAATTTGGCGGGAATTGGAGTGGTGGAGATTTCTCACCCTGTTGCTGTCAAGACCGCAAAAGTTGCCACCACCGAGGTTGAGCCTGTAGTTACTGAGATTGCTAAAAAAAAGAATCCCTAAGTTTGTGGGCGACACCTGCCCTAAGTGGTGTGACTGGGGAGAGCCTTGTAAACCTAATAACTGTGGGAAATATGGAAGATTTGCAATCTGCTGAAATTAATTTGAGTGCGATTGAATTGGCAAAGAAATTGGCGGTGCAGGTAATCTCTTTAACTGAGAAATACAATGCGCTGCTGACTGAGTTTGACGCAAAACTTTCTGAGGCTCTGGCTGAGGATGCGATTGAGGATGAAGAGGAAATTGCTGAGGCTGTGGCTAGTCGCCTGGCTGAGGTGCGCGCGAATATTGAGGCTGAGTTTGAAGCGGCTGAGGCGGCTGAGGATGCGGCTGAGGCTGAGTCTGTGGCTGGTATTCTCAATCAGTTGGGCGAGGCTGGTATTTCTCTGTTTGCTGAGTCAATCTAAATCGGCAAGTTTTGCCGTTTTGAATTATGACCTACGCGATCGCCCAAGATTTCATTGATAATTTCGGACTGCATGAAATTGTGGCTCTGACTAATCCGAATAATGCGGCGGCGATCGCTGTGGATTTGGCGGTATTGGGAGCGAATCAGAATAAGGCTTTTGCCTTGATCAACGGATTGATTGCAAATTGTCCTGAAGTTCGCTCTCTGATGCCCTTTAGTCAGCCTGTGCCGCTGCTGACTGCCTACGAATTGGATATTACTCGCTATTATCTGGATTCGACTTTGGCAAGAGAGGATGTGCGAAAGAGGTTTGAGGATGCGGTTAGTCAGTTAAAAATGATTGGTCGCTGCGAATTGTCTCTCGGTTTGATTGGTAATCCGCCAACGGTGCAGGAATCTACGGCGGTGGAAGTGGGCGTGATTGAGACTGTTGGGTTCTTTGGAGATCTGCATGGCTATTGATTTACAGCCGATTGAGGCTTTTCTGTTGGCTAAGTTGGAACCTTTGCGATCGCCCCATAATGTGCGGGTAGAGCCGATGTCTGATTTGGTGTTTCAGAAGGCGGTCACAGTCTCGATGCTCTATCTCAATTTTGTGGCGATCGCGCCCAGTGAGATTTTAAATTTTAATCGCCTGACCAAACAGATGATCAAATATGAGGTGATTTTGCGCTTACAAGACCTGCGTAGCCACACTAGGGCATATCCAATCATCAAGGCAATTAGTGAGGCGCTGAGTGGGCAAAAACCCGTAGCTAATTGCCGAGAAATTGAGATGCGGGAACAGAAGTTTTTGGCTGACCTGGTGGCAGACGGCCTCTGGGTTTACCAGTTGGGGTTTGATTTTGAAATTTATGGAGGGTAATTCATGAGCACTTGGGGTTTAGAAAGAATTGACAAACTGCGTTCCCATGCGCCTAGCCAGGGTAGGGAATCGCGGGTCTATTTATCTCTGCTGGCGAAGGGGGAAAGAATTAGGCCGATTGAGCAGGATCTAGTGGCAGCAGGCTTTACGGGGTTGGTGACCGTAACCGCAGTAACGGCAACTTCTAGTTATGTGCTGGTGGTGGCTGGTACTAGTTATACGGTGGTGGCTGGCAGTACGGACACCAAAAAAACTGTTGCGAATAAATTGATGGCGTTAATTAATCAGAGCGCTAGTCACAGGGCGGTTAATCTGCGCTCGTCTAGCGGTAATTGGCTGTTTAACGTAATTGGCCAGGCAACTTTCAGTCTGGCAAATACTGGTACTACTACGGCTGGCGATTTAACTGTTGGTTCAGTTGCTGGTTCGAGTACGGCAATAGCTAGGGGCGCAACTACGATCACGCTACCGTTTGCGATTCGCGGCAAAATTCCGGCGGGTCAGTGGCTGCAGTTTGTCGATCCCTCTGGATTTGAGTATTTGGCGAAAATTACGATCACGGCTCAGGATGGTGCAACCACCCTAAATGTGGCGGCGATTGAGGAGGTGATTCCGGCAGGCTCGACCTGTATTTATCCGCCAGAATTGACTGACAGAAGGGAAGCTTCGATCAATGACTCCTACGAGTGGGAAGGGTTCAGAACTTTCAATACTGACGGTTTTGAGGATGCGGTGTTTACCGGTTCTAGTGCTGAGATTGCTCTGGGTGGTTTGTACTACGAGTTTGACGCGGGCTACAGAACGATTTCGGAAGGGATTAGGCAGGGTCGCGAATTTTATGCGATTGTTGAGTACGGCAATCAAAGAGAGGGCTACACCAAACCCAGAAAAGAGGCTGTGGTGGGCTTTGCCAATAAAGAGCAGCCGCTCTCAGTTGACGGATTGATTGAGGGTAATTTCTCCGGCAAATGCCTGAGTCCTAGTGTTGAGTTGTTCTCTGTGCTAGATGCGTAGAGTTAGAGCCTTCCAAACTGGCGGCGTTTATAGTTTCGATTGCGAAGTTGGAGAGGATCAGATTGTTTGCCATGGCCTGGTGATTGATAATCCGAGTTTGGCGGGGGATCTGGTCTGTCTGGTGAGCGTTGACGATAAAACTGAGCAGTACATTGTGCGGCTCCCTGCTGGGATTGACTCCGAAATTGGTAAATATATTTTGCAGAGAGAAACTGACTATGACCGAGTTCCCTTTTGATTTGACCCAGTTTGATAGTGGCGAGTTTTATCAATTCACCAAAGAGATTAAGATCCCTGTGTATGGCTCGCCTACGGTGGAAGAACTCCTGTTTGTGAGCAGGGTTCAAAACGCTAATCAGATTGATGGTTTGGTGAGTTTTGCTCAATTCTTTTTAAAGGCTAGGTGCGGTATTGAATTGTCTGAGGCTCAACTTGCCAAGTTGCCAATTAAAAAGCTGAAAGAGTTGATGGATTTCTTTAACCGTGAGGCTGAAGGACTCAATCAGTCGGAGGAGGTAGACTCAAAAAACGCACCGATTGGGTTGCAATCTATTGGCAACTCAGGCTCTATTACCCCAACGAGCCTAGATTCAGTAGAGAGCAATTCGGGCGTTGCCCTGTAGTTTTTGTTCTGCAAGCTTTAGGGCAAATCAATCAAAAGATTCTTGATCAGCAACGGTTTGTTACTGGCGCTCTAGGAAGCCTGGGACTGGTAGTGGGAGGATTTGCCGGTATGAAGGGGGCGAAAAATACTGATTTTGATGCGATCGCGCGATTGGAGGAGATTCAAGAAGCCAAATCTTTGATTAGTAAATCTACGGCGGTTGTGCTGTTGGCATTGGTGAAAGATGGAAAGGTGCCGAGATGGGCGGTTACTAGGTTGAAAGAGGTTCTCAAGGCGGCGAGGGTGCGAGTGAATGGCGGCTGATTTTGGGATTAATATAACTGCTGACGCTTCTTTAGCAATTCAGGCTCTGGAAGCGTTGGAGCGATCAGTAAGCTTAGCTACTAAAGGCTTTGAACTGATCGATTTTGCTTTTCAGAATACAATTGCTCGAACCCAGGCCTATCAAACTGCGGTTGAGGAAGTGGGGAAACGAGTCGATTATTTTAGCGACAGTTTAACTCAGAATTTTCTGCCCGCCCTGATCACTGTTGGGCAGAATTTGCCTATGGCGATCGGGGTTTTGGCAGAAGTTAGAAATACTGTGATTGAGGTGGGACAGGCTTTTGACCAGTTCAAAACCAAGATTCAAGAACAGGCTAAGGTTCTTAATGAGTTTGGTGGTGTGGATATTGCACCAATTGAGAATGTTCGTAAAAAATCCTTTGAACTGTTTCGAGAATATGAAGATGCCACCGCCAAAATCAAAACCCTAACTGGGGATTTTGAAGATTTTCAAAAAGTTGTTAAAACTGTTGCTACTGCTACGAACAACCAATATTCTGAAACTCAATTACTAAATTCCACCTACGATATTCTTTCGGCGAATTTTGGCAAGGCGAGTGAAGCTCAGGATGTTCTCACCAATTCAGTTAAGTTGTCTAAGGCTGGGTTCGCTGACTTAAATGTTGGGGTGGATGCGATTACCACGGTGCTAAACGCCTACGGCAAAAGTACCGAAGAAGCTGAAAGAATTGCGAATCAATTAATTGCTACTCAAAATGTAGGTAAACTCACAATCGCTCAATACGGCTCCCAAATCGGCGTGGTGGCTGCAACGGCGGCACAAGCTGGGATTAGTTTTGAGGAGTTAAACGCTTTTATTGCGGTTTCGACTACGGCGGGTGTGCAGTTAAACTCGGTAATTACTGGTTTGCGTCAGGCTATTGCGGCGGCGATCGCGCCCACATCTCAAGCGAAGGATTTGGCTAAAGAGCTGGGCATTGAGTTTAATGCAGCGGCAATCAAATCTAAGGGATTGTCTGGAGTCTTGCAGGATCTTAGTAGTAAAGGTTTGGCAACTCAAGAGAATTTGCAGATATTGTTTGGTTCTGTCGAAGCGGTCTCGGCAATTTTGCCCACCATTGGCAAAGGGGCAGAAGCTTTCAATAGTGCCTTAAATTCTATTTCTAATTCTGCGGGGCAACTAGATACGGCTCTGGCTGCGGTAACCAACACAACTTCAGGCAGACTGAACCAATTACAGAATAAATTCAACGATTCTCTAATTTCGATTGGTAAAGGGGTTGCCAACTTTATTAATTTTACGATTAAAGATTTTTCTAAATCCTTGGATTTTTTGGCTAACTTTGGTGGTTTTGCAGTTTTAGAAAAAATTGGCGAGGGCTTCGCTGGGATTGGTAAATCTCTAAATTACCTGGGCTATCAGTTAATTTATATTGGCTCGTTTTTGACCCTCACCACCGCTCTGGCTCCTGTGGTCGCTTTTTTGACTGGAGCAACCAATAGTTTATCAATTTCTTTTGATTTGGCGGCAATTCGTGCCGGTGTGTTGAACACTGTTACTGTTACTACGAATTTTGTCATGGGGGTGCTTTCTGGGCAAATCACCACCGTTGGGTTTTCCCTCAGCGCTGCTACGGTGCAAGCGAATTTATTTAATCTTACCCAAATTGGCTTAAATAAAACCCTGGAGTTTCTGAACGCCGCTTTTAAAACTTATGTTTATTGGCAAGTGAATATTGTCGGTTGGACAATTGACGGGATTGCTCTGTTTACAAAATATGCGGCGCAATTGAGTGCGGTTAGGGCTGAGATGCTGGCGGCAGGTGGTGCTAGTAAACTGCTGTCGGTCGGCGTTGAGAGTTTAAGCGTTGTGCTCTCCTATTTGAAGGCCGAAGTCTTGCCGATTGTGGTGGAAGCCATTCGGTACGCTACTCAAAACCTGGTCTCTCTGATTACTGCTCTGCCTCAGCTAATTAATAATCTAGTGGAAATTGGCACAATTTTACTGAGCAAGATTCTCTCCTTTGATCCAGGAGCGTGGTTCGATGCGTTTAGGGCTGGGGTCAATACGTTAAATCAGGATTTGCCAGAGTTAGTTGAGAATCTCTTAGATTTTCTCAATGGATTGCTAGAAACTGCAAACAATGCTGGTCAGGTGGCCGAAGTGGTGGAAGCTGCCACGGTAGTTAATACTGCCTATTCCGTGAGTACGGCGGCGGCAACAGCAACTAATGTGGGTTTCTCTCTGTCCCTCGGCACAGCAACTATAGCTAATGCGAGTTTGGCGCTGGCGGCGGGTGTTTCTACTAGCGCGATCGCAGTGCAATCTCAAACCGCCCTGGCGGCTTCTAATTCAATCCTTTTATTGGCTGGCAGTACGGTGCAGTACACTACTGCGACCTTGGTAACTAGTGGTGTATTGGCTAAGCTGGGTCAATTATTTCTGAATTTGGGTAAGTTCGCGGCTGGGTTATTAACGGCTTTTGGTAAATTTTTAACGGTGTTGGTTAATCTGGCTGCCAAAATTGGAATTATCGTGGCTGCCTTTGAATCTTTGAGATTGATTTTTGATTTTAGTGTTAAGGCGATTCAAGGTTGGGAAACTGAAACCACCAAAGCGCTGGCCGAAGCTGAGCAATCAGTAGAATCCTATTTGAATCGGTTAGACGATATTCCCCAAAGTGCCAATCTGGGCGATTTTTTCAATACTTTGGGTGCGGGGTTAGATCGGACTAATAATCTAATCGAGAAAGGCTCTCAGATTGTACGCAATTGGGTGAATATTCTGTTGGGCGCGGCGGATGGTAATGATAAGTTTGGTGCTAGTTTTGGATTGGTTTCTTTTGCTCAAATTCAAGCGCAGCAAGAGTTTATCAAGGTTAATGAGCGGCTAGCTTATTATAACGAGTCTCTCGATCAGGGCGCTAAATTAATCAATCAATATAATTTGGCTACTGAGTCAGGTATTAGGACGCTAGGTAAAAATAGTGAGGCCTCCAGAGAAGCCATAACTCAGTTGCAAAAACAGATCGATCTATATTCTGAGCAGATTCAAGCGCTGAGAAACGTCCGGGTTGAAGACGAAGAGCAAAAGCGATTAATCAATATTCAGATTGGATTGATCACTAATTACAGGACTGTGTTGCAGGGCAAAATTGACGCTTTGAGACAAGCTGCGAATGCAGTGCTAGAGAATCAAACCAGTCTGGAAGGGTTGAACAGATCCTATCAGATTGCTACTAACGAACTTGAGTTGGCAACTAAAAAGCAGTTGGCTTTAATTAAGGAGCGCCAATCAGGGGGATTGATCGGTGCTAGGGAAGCTCAAGATCAAATTCTGCAACTGGAGAATCAGACCAACTTAAAAACCATTGAACTAGCTAAATCCAAGATTGCTGAGCTACAGAAACTTAAGGATATTGATAAAAATAATCGAGACAAAATTAACGCTGATATTTTGGCTGCCGAAAAACTGATTGCTGAATCTGAAATTAAAATCTCTGAGACTAAGATCAAAGCGATTGGCGATCGCGAAAAAGAAGCGGTCAAAGAAATTGACACGATTCAAAAATCGAGTTTGGCTGCTGCCACCGAAGCTGAAAAACAGCGCCAGATCATGGTGCAGCAATTACTGAACCAGGGCGTAATCACCAAGCAGGAGGCCGAGAGTCGCAATCTGCAAGCTACTCAAACGCGAATCAATCAGGAGATTGAGGCCGAAAAATTCAAATTAGAAGCCCTGGCTGCCCTGCCCACCAGTAGTGATCCCGAAAAAGAAAACGAACGGGTGCAGAAGATCGCCGAATCTAGGCAGAAACTAACTGATCTGACCCTCTCCCTACTCAAAACCGAAGAAACCGCCCAGGATCAGGTTAGGGCTGCGGCTTTGGCGGCTTTGGAGGAAGAGGGTAGGAGGATCAAGCTGAACGCCGACCAGCGCATATCGGCAAACCTTGCCGTTTTGAACTCACTCAAGGCTGAGCAAGAATTGTTTAATTCGCGGAATAGTCTAGAAGAAGCCCAGGCGAATTTGGCTAAAACTAGACTTGAGAATCAGATCAAAATTGCCCAGGCAGTGGGTGATGAGGTGACCGCGCAACGTCTCAAATTAGAAAGTTACGCTCAGGAGTTGGCTAGCCAAGAGCGAATATTTGCCGCCCAGAGAAAAACCTTGGAGATCAGCCAACAAATCAAAGCGGCGGAGCTAGAGCGCCAAAAGATTTTGGATCAGATTGCGGTTAAAGAGTCTGAGATTGGAGAGGCAAAGCTGAGGCAGAAAAAGGATGTCACCGAGGGTGAGTTGGCTTTAGCTAGAGATTTGGTCAGGCTAAATCAAGAGAAGCTCAAGGCGACTGAACAAGCAATTTTGCGCCAGGGAGAAATTAATCAAATTGCTAGAGAAGAGCTAAATATCAAGCAGACCACCACGGCTGAGTCTGAGAAAGTGCGGCGAGTGGAAGAGGCAATTAAGTTGATTTCTGAAGGAAAACTTGAGGTTACCGATCAGTTGCTGGCTCAGTTGGGATTAGTTGGAAATTCTATTCAAGCTCAGGCGGGAGCCACTAGAGCGTGGTCGGGCGAAATGCGTTTGGCTAATGGCGAAGTTTTTAAGATTGGCGATAGCCTGGTTGAGGTTGGCACCAAAATCACTCAACAGATTAATACTACTCGCTCTTGGTCGGGAGAGATTACCCTGGCTAACGGTGAGGTGATCAAGGTGGGTGAATCCTTTAAGGCGGTTGGTTCGGAGATTTCAGATATTAATCGGATGCTGATCGAGTCGATTAGGAGAGCAGAAGAACTCGGACGAAAGAATAAGCAAGCGGCCGATCAATTGAAAAATCGAGTTAATCCTAACGGTTTTGTTGGTGACCCTAAAGATGATCCGTTTAACGGTGCTGGCAGCTTTGGTGGGACTACTGCGGACTATCTCGAATTTTTTCTTCAGGGCGGTCAGGTTGGATTTGGTGATACTGACCCGAAAGATTTGGCCAGGGCGGCCTATGATTTGCTGGGTAAATCAGAAATTGATAAATTGATTGGCGTAACCCCAGACAGAAATACGGCTTTGCAATTGTTGACCTCCAAATTTAGCGGTCAGGCTACGGCGTTTGATCCTGGTGGGGGATTTGCGAATGGTGGATTAATTACAGGTAGAGGCACAGGTACAAGCGATTCTATTTTGGCGCGGCTGAGCAACGGTGAGTTTGTGGTGAACGCCAAAGCAACTCAAAACTATCGCCCGTTATTAGAGGCGATCAATGGCATGAGATTGCCAAAATTTAATAGCGGTGGCTTTGTGGGAGTGGATAATCTTAACTCAGTACCTGTGGGCGAAAGAGACGCAGTTAAGGCTGCTCTGAGACTAATTCCTGGAGGCAAAATTGTCAGGGATAGCAGTGGCAGAATTAGCGTTTCTAGTCAGTCTGCTAACGATTTCAATCGATTCCTGAACGTGGGAATGCCCACTTTATCGGAACAGGTTGGCAAAACTGAAGAGAGCTTTAAAAGAATTGCTGACACTACTAGCCGCGCCGTATCAGTGGTGAGTCAAGCGGTAAATAATAATCGCTTGAATGCACCAATCAACAATAGAGCGCTAGAACAGAAAATTAAGATCGCTACTTCACCTGGTGCGATCGCCGCTAGTCCAGTTGGCAATAACACGATCAATATCGTCAATCGCCCAGAGCCAGAGAGAGATTTAAGAAATGCTTTGATTGAATTAGGGAGGAGGCGCTAATGGCGGTAACCGAACAGATTCTTCGAGTTGCACCCGAAGGATTGCCACCGATAGAGGTGATTTACGCTCCCACTAGAGAATCCCAGCGCTGGCACCAGAACTGGATTACAGGCACAGAGCCAACCGCTAGGGGGGTATCGGTATTTAAGGGGGCGAGTGCGCGGCTGCCGATCTATCGGTGGACAATTAATACGAAAATCCCCTATTGGAAGGCGTTAAGGTTGGATCGGCTGAATCGGTTATCTCAAACCAGATTGGGCGCAAACCTACTGGATGGATTGATTACTCTCACTGACCAGTGCTGGCTAGTGGATTCTGCCAGTGCAACCCAGGCTGGGCGGACGATTGTTCAAACTCTAGAGCTGAGGGACGATCTAAATGTTTTGATTGAGACTGGCAGTTATTGCAGTTTTAAGGTCGAATTGATTCTGCCTAACGGTTTCCTAGATTTGGCTCAGGGCAGTGCTAGCACGGCTGAGGATCTAAATAGAATTGTGACTGTCAACTTTGAACTAAAGGAGGTTTAGAGTGACAATTCTTTCTCAAGTTAGAGAGTTTAGGGTTACGGTGGGGAATTTGGATATTACCGATAATATTGTCAGTCTCACCCTGGCTAGACCTTTCCTAGATTTTTCTACTCCCCAGTCCTGGTCTGGCAGTTTTACGGTGGCTCCAGTTCTGTCTGAGTTTGCCAATGCCAGTAACGATGCAACTTTGCTAGATGATTTGGCGAATCCCCAGATTTGGCGCAGGGCGCAGCAGATAGTGCAAATTAGCACCTTAGATGGGGGGAATCCACTAGTAATTTTTAGAGGGTATATTAATACCTATCGATGGAATCCTAACCCTGGAGAATTGTTTGGCACTGGCACTCTGTTTGACGAATTAGGATTGCAAATGTTGGCGAAGAACCCCGAATTGGTGATTAAAGAGGGAGTCTTCAGTATGCCGATGTGGGAATTGGTCAAAGAGTGTTTGGTTCAGGGTTCTAATGACGCTGATGGTACGGTCAATTTTGGTTCAGGGAATATTTTAATTAGCAACGCTACCGGAATTAGAGGAAATATTAATGTCCCCTTCACAACGTCTACTCCGATTAAGACTGCTCAGGATATTTGCGGCGTAAATTTGCTCTGGCTTTATTGTAATAATCAGGGTCAAATCGACGCGATTAAATGCGATTTTGGCGCTGGATCGGCTTTTACCGTTAGCCTAGATCAAACCCTGACTTTTGATCGGGATTTGACCGTAGAAGATTATTTTGCTGAGAAGGTGCAGGTGTCTGGTAGTAAACAGGTTTCGGTGCCAGTGGTGCCTGGAGTGGCGGGAGAGCCAGAACCGATTGAACCTAATCCAGATTTAGGCACTAGTGGGGGAGCGAAGGATCGGCCGTTGAGAATTACCACTACCGAAACTAAAACGCTGGGAGAAGTTACTGGCAATTTTAATAGTCAAGCGGTAGTCAATGGCGGGATAGAAGTGACGGCTCCAATTACTTCTACCAAGGTAATTGAATATACCTACAATCTAGATGGGGAAGTGGTTTCAACCGTTACCACTTTTAGTCAACCTCTGGGTGCAGTTACTGGGACTTTTCAAATTGGCGGTAAGAATGGAAATTTAGAACCGTTGAATTTTATTGTGGATGAGATTTTGGCAGAGACAATTACTACCCGCACTGAGACTAGGTTGCGGGGAGCGATTACGGGCAGCTTTAACGGCAATGACACGATTAATGGTGGCTTAGAGGTGACTACACCGATTGTTTCTACTGAGGTGATTGATAATTTGACTGAGTCGGAGTTGGTGCGGGTAAATAAGCGCCAAAAGAACGATATTCCAAATTTGAAATATGATCCTGGCACGGGTGAAAGAGATTTGTATTCTAAAGAGCCTTTGCCTGAGCCAGAGAATAAAATTGAAACCCGTAATTTTGTGGCTGATGCGGTGGTCAACCTCAATTACGTCCCTTATTTTAAGGTTTTGGATAATCGTAGGTTTGATTACGTTGAGGATCAGCAGATGTGTGCGGAGGTGGCAGCGTTTATTGCTGGACTAGAATTGGCGCGACTCAAAGGGATTTTGATTGAGGTGGCTTTGCCTACTGATTATTCGCCCAGGCCGTTCCAAATTTGTCGGATTGGTGAGCAGAATTATTTAATGGATGGTGCTCAAATTGAGTTGCAGGATAATCAGCTAAAACTGATTTTTACAGGGCTGCCAGTGTGATTACGCCTAGGGTAGAGAGCCAGAGACAAGGCATGGCGATCAACTTGAAAAGATCACGGGAACAGAATCGGCAAATTGTGGTGCTTCAGGGCGATTACGATAACGTAACTGGATTGACTAGGGCGGTTGGGCAGGATGGGGGTGTCAGTTTTGCCCAAAATATTTCTAATCTGAGCCAGCCTGGAGATACGGTGAGATTTACTGATCCTGATGGTGGTTTGGGCGCGATCGATAGTATTCAGGCGGCTGCTAGGATTAATGATTCTAGGGATAATGGATATTTAGAGAAGGGTTTTAATCCTAACCAGGGTGATAGGTTTGGTTCTGTGGATTCAATTCCCAGAAATAAATGCAAGAAGCCTGAAGAGCAAGAGTTTTCGGCGTTGCGGGGTGATGTTTTTGGTGGCTTCCAGGTTTATCGCAAGCGCAATGAGGCGCCGGTGGTTGAGCAGGAAATTCCTGATATTACGGTTCAGGTTGGCGCTCCTGATTTTATTTTGGAATTGTTCGATAATTTTGCTGATCCTGATGATCCTGACACTGATTTGATTTATGAGGTGATTGAGAATACTAACCCTGCTGTGGTGTTCCCTAGCTCGGTCAATCCAGTGACGGGGGAATTAAATCTCAATTTTGGTGCTGAAGGGTTCAGTGATTTAAGGATTCTGGCTAAAGATCCCTGTGGTGAGTCGGTCGAAACTGAGTTTAGGGTTACTGTTGTTCCTAGTCCTAGTCCTACGCCCAGCCCGACTCCTGCGCCTACGCCTAGCCCTACTCCTGCTCCTACACCAGCACCGACCCCTGCGCCTACGCCTAGCCCTACTCCTGCTCCTACACCAGCACCGACCCCTGCGCCTACGCCCGCGCCAACTCCTGCTCCTACACCAGCACCGACCCCTGCTCCTACACCAGCACCGACCCCTGCTCCTACACCTGCGCCTACTCCTGCTCCTACACCTGCACCGACTCCTGCGCCTGTACTATGCAATTTTTATCGGGTTCAAGTTTCTTCAGTTTATCCAGACGGCACGATAGTATATAAGATTTACGGCTCCAATTCCCGTACAGACAGGCCTTACACTGATCTTGAATTAGCAGACAGTGGCATTCAAGTCCAGAATACTTCACCAGTAAGGATTACTAGGATAAATTCCGCTCTTAATGGATTTTTCTATAGAGTGGGTGAGGGGCCTGAGGACTTTTTCGCGTTCCCAATTGATGGTAGCCAGAATGTGAGTTTTGTTAGCAGTGTAGTTACGGTTAGAAATGTGCCTTGCATTTAGAAAATGGAAACTAAAACCTTTATTTCGCGGATAGCTATGGCCAGAAAAATCAATCGAGAGAGTTCTGCTAACCCTGCTCTTAGTGCTCAGTTTGTCGGATACGACAATATGACTGGATTGGTACAGGTTCGTTCTGCTGATAACGGGCTATACTACCAACAGAAAATTACTAATCAGAAATTCTCAACGGGAGAGAGTATCCCAGCTTCGGTACAATTTGGTCAGCTAGGATTCGCTGACGGGAGAAATTTATGAGTTTGGCTGATCTGAAGGCGGCGCTTGAAGCTGCTACTGGTTTGGAGGTTACAGAAGAGAAACTAAGAGATCGGTTAGATTTGTTGGCTATCGCGGCAACTCTGCAATCAGGAATTAATTCTGCTGCTACCCCTAGAACTTTTAACTATAGGGAAATTCCAGGAAATGTAAATACACTAATTTTTGCAGGTGCGAGGCATATATCAGTAGCCAACCGTAGTTGTGCTGACGGATTAACAATCACTCCTGGTGATGGAACCGTGCTAGTAGGTGAGAGTTTGGCCACTCCTGATTTAGGTAATGGAGTTTTACCCGAGATTAGGATTCTGCCTATTACTCAAAACGCCAGCCATAGATATTTAATTTTGGAGGTGCGCTAATGGGGATTGTATTGTCTTCAAAACCTCTAGTTGATTTGTCCCAAATCGTTGGCGTCACTAAACCCCTGACCCGCGTTGACGGTTTTGCACTGGTAGCGGGGGATAGGTTTTATCGCACTAGCGATGGCATTGAGTTCTACTGGACAGGCACAGTGTGGGCATCAACGCAGCTATTCACCCATACGTTTGGCACTGTGAGTACTAGTGGTGGGGGATATACCCAAAGTAATCTTGAAATACCCAATGATTTTAACTGCCTGATCACAGGGTTTAGAATTCAAGGCAGGATTGACGGTAGCACCAACAATGCCAGTGACTACTGGACGTTTAGCCCTAAATTGGCAGCAGGATTTGCTTTTCCTGGTCTATCTGTAATCTCAACTCAAGGAATTACTTACGCTCAATTCGATAATATTTGGCTAAAACAAAACTACTCTTACCTGATAGCTCTTGATGTAGGCGCAACTTTGAACGCTACTGATTGGGGTACTAGACCTATTGGAATTGGTTGTGAGTGGAGTACAGTTGGTACGCCGTCTAGTATTGGATTCCAACAAATTACTACCTACAGACTAGCGATATGATCACTCAAATCACCCAAAATTCTACCCAATTCATCTTTTTTCGTCCTGATCTTACCCTAGCAATTCCTAAACTTAATGGTGAGCCTAATTGGTCTGGCATATCTGAACCAACTCTATCGATTCTCCAGTCCGATTATGAGGCAGCCGATCAGATTCCCCTTTCCCCAGATCCTATTCCCGTGACTATGCCTCGACTACCAGATTGGGAGGGATTGAAATTGCATCTATTGGCGGGTGAACTGTATCCAATATTCCAGAGGCTAACCCTGGCATCTCTTGATCCTGCGGCTAACCCCCTTTCTACAGCTAGGGGTGATGTGACTGATTCCATTCTGGTGGTTAAGGATGAGTTAGCACTGGCATCAGCAATTCAGTTGTTGAGGGTAGTAGGCTGGGTGTTTACGGCTGAGGAAATTGAGTTATGGAATAGGAAAACGGCAGAACTAGGATTTAGTGGAGAGGTCGGCCTGTAGTATTTCCTGATATTTTTTAGCTAAACCTTTGGTAACCTCTAGAATTGGCAATATCAATATTGGCAGAAATGTTGGGGACGCCCCAGATGATAGTGACGATCAGTATGTCATCACCCTGCCTGCCAGTAAATCACGCCCTGACGAGATTCAATTATTGATCAACCATGACAAAACTCTGGTCTGCATCCAGGATCGAAGTCGATTCATGACCGCAGAAGAGTTTGATGAGTTCCTTGATACCATCGTGTTCACAATGGTGTACAGGCACGACTACTCACCACGGGAAAAAGCTGCGGAGTATGCAGAAAAGTTGGATCAATACTTCCCTAAAAAAGAGGCACGACCCACAACAATGCGCTCAGTGCTAGGTGCATTCGATCCAGCGTACGATGCCTAATACGATGCCTAGAGGAGGCGATAAGGGGGGGAGGAAACCCAGACTCCCCCCAGATGAAAAAAGGAAAATTGTCAGTTTCACACTCAGCCCTGCTGAATATGAACTGGCAAAACGACTGGGTGGTTCGAGAGCCGTAGGGGTAGCTCTCGAATTGGCAGAGTATCTGATATTGAACCCCGCTCTGTTGAACTCCCTGAAATCCATTGCTGTATTACGCGGCATTGGTGTGGGGGAGTTGGTGGAAGATGTTCTGGTTGATTGCCTAACTGAGTGAAAACAGGATTGATTTCTGGATCTAATTTCCAATCTGATCCAGAAATCAATCAAAACTGGATCTAAAATCCAACATCTCGCTACAGGGACAAAACGCAATGTAACGCATGAATAAGGACATTATAAAACCCCTGCATTTGCAAGGGTTGGGGGTTGAAAGTTTGATGGGAGTAGAGGGACTTGAACCCACACGACCTTGCGGTCAACGGATTTTAAATCCGTAGCGTCTACCATTCCGCCATACTCCCAAAAAGTCTTACAATTGTAGCCTAAGCTTGAACTAAATGGCAAAAGTTGGCATGGGTAACCAAAATATTTGGATTCAGGGTGAATCTTTAAGTGGCAAGACCGATTTGCTGATTGAGTGTTTTATTAATTGGACAAAAACCGAGCCGGTTTTGTTCGAGCAACCCCAGATTGGCTCCCATAAAGTGCTGGCATTGGCAGTCAACTCTCGGCAAAGCCGTGCATTCATAGATCGATTGCGGGCATCTGGGGCAGGAAAGTATCCCATCGAGTGTGCGACACCACGGAGTTTTTTACGAGATCAAGTGTTGCTATTTTACCCATTGCTAGGGTTAGATCCCCAGTTTCCCATTGTTGTAAGGGTCGAAAATGAGCAGGAACTAGCAACCAATCTTTGGCAGGATTTGCTGGACAATGGCAAGCTGGCGATCGCTGGACTAAGCTCATCTAAATTGGTGAGACGGCTACTGGATTTTCACTTAATGGCAGCTAACAGCAATATCCCTCTAGCTAATTTGGCTGAGATTCTAACAGTGGGGCTAAGTTTAGATGGTGAAGCGATCGTAGCTGCCCTGATCGATTGGCGCGCATATTGCTGGCAAAAGGGTCTCCTCACCTACGGTGTGATCGCTGAACTTTATGGTCAGTACCTGTTGCCCAATCCAGTTTATCAAAAGTATCTGACTGAGCAGATCCGCTATCTGTTAGTTGATGATGCAGACGAGTATCCAGGTTTGCTGTGCGATCTATGTCAGTTTTTACTGCAGGATGGTGCAAAAGCAGCCTTTAGTTTTAATCCCCAAGGAGCAGTGCGATTAGGGCTAGAAGCCGATCCTACCGTGTGGCTGGAGTTGGCGACTGGCTGTGAGGTGGTGGTAGCTGATCGCTATCAGACGGGAGATTTGCAGGTGAGTTTACCCTTGGTGAACAGTCTGTTAGGGGAAAGTTGGAATGATCAGCAACCTCTTTCCCCGCAGCCTGGGTTTTATTGCTTTCAAACTTTATCTCGCGCCCAACTCTTGCGGTTGGTAGCTGAACAAATTGCGACCGCGATCGCTGCCAATCAAGTTCAACCCTCTGAGGTAGCAGTGATTGCACCAGGACTAGATCGAATTGCGGTATACAGCCTGACTGAGATTTTGCGGCATCATCAGATTGAAGTATTTCCTCTACAGGATCAATCACCTTTATCACTGTCTCCTCAAGTGCGATCGCTACTTACACTTTTAGCTATGATCTATCCAGATTTGGGGGAATTGGTCAATCGTGATCGAGTCGCAGAGATGCTGACATGCTTGGCGAATGGCATCGATCCAGTGCGCGCAGGGTTAATTGCCGATCGCTGTTTTGTTCCCAGTTTGAGTCAGCCCCAGCTAAGCGACTTTAGTATTTTTCAAGATTGGCAGAGATTAGGCTACAGAGCAACTCAAGCCTATGTTCAGTTCCGAAGTTGGATTAACCAATCTCACTCAAATCCATTACTTACTCTAGAACAAGCTATCAACCAATTCTTATTGCCCACAAACCCCAGCTACGCTCTGCTTAAAACCTTGAGTGAATTGTTGGAGACTGCTCAGCATTACTGGCAACTAGGTGATCGCTTGAATTGGTCTCCTGCTGAAACCCTAGCTCGATTTATTCAATTGATCTGGCAGGGTACAGTAACTGCCAATCCCTATGCTCCACATCCTCCGTCTAGCGCAGTTACTTTGGCCACCATCTATCAGTACCGTATGGCTAGGAATCGCCACAAATGGCAATTTTGGTTGGATGCTGGTTCTATTCTATGGTTAGAGGCAGGAGCATCTAGCTTGGCTGGTGCAAGCTTATTTAAGCGAGATTGGCATGGTCAGAAGCTGGATCAGGAGTTACAGCAAAATCAGAATCTTCAGCGGTTGCAACACCTGGCTAATGACTTAATTCACCGCGCCGAAGACCGAATTTATCTATGCTTCAGTGACTTAGGGATCAATGGCGAACAACAAGAGGGAGTATTGGCAAGTTTGTTAGATTTAGTGCCTGATCCCATCATCTTCTCTGGCTCAACTCTAGGACTTACGCAAACCTAATCTAAGTCTTCTCTGATCGCTCCATTAGCTCAAACGCCCACGAATAAATTTACTAAACCAAGTTTGGGGCAATAAACGCCGCAGGAGTAACAGTAATGGAACGCCGCCCCCCACACTATACCTCAGGCGATCGCTAGGATCTAGAGCAGCCTGATAAATCACTTTTGCCACTACCAGAGGAGCAGGAGCACTATTTTCTAGTTGTTGAATCTTGGCTAAGACTCTTTCTTGATAGCGATCGTAAGCAACTAGATCACTCCGATTAAATACCGTTTGCGATCGCTGATAGAAATCAGTTTTGATTGCCCCTGGCTCAATTAATTTAACTTGAATATTGAAGGGTTGAAGTTCGTATTGGAGAGATTCCGAGAATCCTTCCACTGCCCACTTGGTGCTGTGATAGAGACTATAGATCGGAAAAGTAACTCTACCCCCCACCGAAGAAATATTGATCAGCTTACCACCCGCCCATTGCCGAAAATAGGGCAGAACAGCACGGGTGACATTCATTAAGCCAAAAACATTGGTATCAAACTGCTGTTGCACTTGGGCAGGAGTAGCGGCTTCAAAAACACCCACGGCGCCATAGCCAGCGTTGTTGACTACCACATCAATTTTGCCAAAATGAGCGATCGCTTGCTCTAGAGCTAATTGAATTGAATCGGGATCACAGACATCGAGGCGCAGATTCAGCAGTCGATCCGTCGAACCAGCTAAATCTGGATTGCGCATGGTGGCAACTACCTGCCAGCCTTGGTCAAGAAAGTATTTAGCAGTTGCCTTACCAATACCTGAAGAAGCACCTGTGATTAAAATAGTCGGCAGCATATCAGCAACACCCTCCTGAAGGACTCAATCGTAGTCAAGGAAAATTAGGACTTACGCAAACCTACAGCCTCTCCCATAAGCGGAGAGAAGAGAAAGCGAATATGGGGATTTGCGCCCCTGTGACCGCAATTTGTACTCCTTAGCCCTGAGTATAAACCTAAGTTCCAATTAAGTTTCAATTAATTGACGTTGAGGTTTTAGCCCTTCCATTTCCGAATTACTAGCCCCAGGTGGAACCAGAGGATAGCAGTTCTCATCTGGCTTGACATGGAAATCAGCAACTACCGGGCCATCATAGGCCAAAATCTCAGCCACTGCCTGTTGCAGATCATCAGGGGCAGCTACCTTTATTCCCTTAAGCCCAAAGGCATCAGCCAACTTCACAAAATTGGGCATCCCAGCAGCCATACTAGAAGCAGCATAGCGGCTGTGGTAATACTTATCCTGCCATTGACGTACCATCCCCTGCCAGAGATTATTGATAATCACCACTTTGATATTTAAGCCATATTGAGCGACAGTAGCCAACTCCTGCATGTTCATCTGAAAACTAGCATCACCGCTAATACAGATTACCTGATGACCTGGGAGAGCAACTTGTACCCCGATGGCAGATGGCAGCCCAAATCCCATCGTACCTAAGCCAGCACTAGAAATCCACTGTCTAGCACCATTACGTAAAAACTGGGCTGCCCACATTTGGTGCTGACCCACATCCGTAGTGTAAAAAGCATCGCTAGCCTGCTTGCCAAATTCGGCAATTACCGACTGGGGAGAGAGTTGATTTAGATACAACGGCACTTCCAGGGGCTGCTCTTGCTTCCATCGACCAATTTGAGCTAGCCAATCCTTGGTCATAATTTCTTCTTCATAGCTGACCGCCTGGAGAATTTGGCTCAAGACTTGGCGTACATCACCGACGATCGCTAGTTCAGGTGTCCGATTTTTGGCAATTTCGGCAGGATCGATATCAATGTGAATTACCCTAGCAAAGGGGGCAAAGGCATCTAGCCTGCCAGTCACTCGATCATCAAATCTAGCCCCAGCAGCAATTAAGAGGTCACAGCCTTGCACGGCATAGTTAGCGTAAGCCGAGCCATGCATGCCCAGCATCCCCACGGATAGATAGTGATCTTCATCAAAAGCACCTTTGCCCATCAAGGTGTTAGTCACTGGGATCTGAAACCGTTCAGCTAGGGCCTTGATCTCAACTTTAGCGCCTGAGGTAATACTGCCCCCGCCCACATATAAGAGGGGCCGGCGAGCAGCGCGAATCATTGCCACTGCCTTAGCGATCGCGGGGCCATGATCAGCAGTACCCACCCTGTACCCTAGCAAATTCACAGTAGTATCGGGCTGATAGTCAAAATATGCCTGGGCAATGTCTTTGGGAATGTCGATCAACACAGGGCCAGGTCTACCAGTGCGGGCAATCCAGAAGGCTTCAGCAACAATACGGGCAATTTCTTGGGGAGAGCGAATAACATAGGAATGCTTAACAATTGGCAAGGTGATACCCCAAATATCGGTCTCTTGAAAGGCATCGGTGCCAATCACTGCCGAAGGTACCTGACCCGTAATCACCACCATTGGAATGGAGTCCATTTGAGCGGTAGCAATCCCAGTAACTAGGTTAGTAGCCCCAGGGCCAGAGGTGGCAATACAGACTCCCACCTCACCTGTAGCACGGGCATAGCCATCAGCAGCATGGGCAGCAGCTTGTTCGTGGCGCACTAGAACATGGGTAAGCTGGCCGCGTTCTTCCGCCTGATAAATTTCATCATAGACTGGCAGAATTGCTCCACCTGGATAACCAAACAGGTGCTTGACCCCCTGCCGAACTATGCTGTCAACGAGCGCGAAGGCTCCGGTGTTGTGAATGTGCAATCTGACCTCCCGAGCTAAACTAATTACTATATTTCTTGATTTTAGGGCAACAGTCTGGAGTTTGGGAACAGGTTACTTTTTAGAAAGGTAATTACGCCCTCAAACTCCCTTTTTCCCACACTTCCCCAATCAAACTGCGTAAGCCCTGAACTAGAAGCATCATTTTGGTATTGTGCAATGCCCATGTTCTAGCTTATAATCACAAAGCTCTAAATTTCACCCATCTGGTGTTTCGGGTGTTAAGGCTGATTAAATCGGCTGAAATACTCCCAGATGTAAGGATAAACCCGAAAATAAGGAATTAAAAATCTATGCCTGTTGTTTCCCTTGATCAGCTTCTGACCTCTGGAGTTCACTTCGGTCACCAAACTCGCCGTTGGAACCCCAAGATGGAGCCTTACATCTTTGCTGAGCGCAATGGTGTACATATCATTGACCTAGTGCAGACTGCTCAATACCTAGAAGAAGCCTATAACTACTTGCGGCGAGCTTCAGAGCAGGGTAAAAAAGTTTTATTTATCGGTACTAAGCGCCAGGCGGCCGGAATTATTGCCCAAGAAGCCAAGCGCTGTGGCAGCTACTATATCAATCAGCGCTGGTTGGGAGGAATGCTAACCAATTGGACTACGATCAAAGGCCGCGTCGATCGCTTGAAGGACTTGGAAAAGCGAGATAGCAGTGGTGCACTAGATCGGCTACCCAAAAAAGAAGGCGCTAGGTTACGACGGGAGATGGAAAAACTGCAAAAGTATTTAGGTGGAATCAAGCTAATGCGTAAGCCCCCTGATATTGTAGTGATTGTCGATCAAAAGCGAGAATACAACGCTGTGCAAGAATGTCAGAAGTTGGGAATTCCGATTGTAGCGATGCTAGATACTAATTGCGATCCAACCAATGCTGACTACGGCATTCCTGCCAATGATGATGCAATTCGCTCGGTGAAGTTGATTGTGAGTAAGTTAGCTGATGCTATCTACGAAGGGCGGCATGGACACCTGGAAGAAGAAGGTAGCTTGCCAGTGGTTGATTACGACTACATGGATGAAGAAGCGATCGCTGATGATTATGCAGATGAAGTGGAGTACGGCTTTGAGCCTGAGTCTGAGGCAGGCTAGCCTGTTATTTTTCCTGTAAGCTACCCTGAGAAATACCTTTAAATTAATGGTGGTGGTAAAAAGGTAAAGATTCAGGAGAGATCGTAGGGGCACAGCCCCCAAGTACCCATATGGTTTCTATCCTTAATCGTTTAGGACTACCGAATTAATCGGCTTATTGACTAGGTTAAAGGTGCTGATGTCTGGTTATTGCTAGATTTTGTCCCCTGCCCCCCATCCTAACCTTTACTTCAGTAGCTATAATTTCCAAGATCAAGATAGATCTAGCTAGATAGATCATTAGGCGAGTAAATGAATTAAACTAAGCCAGGACTTTGGTTCTAGAAACTTAACGAATAATTACAATTATGGCAGAAATATCTACCGCACAAGTCCAAGATCTACGTGCCAAAACCGGTGCAGGGATCAAAGATTGTAAAAAAGCACTCCAGGAATCGGATGGAGATGCAGGCAAAGCGGCTGAATGGTTGAGACAAAAGGGCTTAGCCTCAGCGATTAAAAAGGCAGGTCGGGCAGCAACAGAAGGAATTGTTCGCAGTTATATTCACTTTGGCGATCGGATTGGGGTCTTGGTAGAGATCAACTGTGAGACTGACTTTGTGGCAAGGCGAGAAGAGATGAAAGACTTGGCAGATAACATTGCCAAGCAAATCGCTGCCTGTCCCAATGTGGAATATGTAAGTGTGGATCAAATTCCAGCTAGCTTTGTGGAAAAAGAGAAAGCGATCGAAGCTGGCAAAGATGACTTGGCTAGCAAGCCTGAAGCGATGCGGGCAAACATTGTCAAGGGCAGAGTGGATAAGCGCTTGAAGGAAATTTCCCTACTCGATCAGCTATACATTAAGGATCAAAATAAAACTGTTGATGACTTGGTCAAGGAAACGGCGATCAAACTGAGCGAAAATATCAAGATCAGCCGCTTTGTGCGCTTTGTGGTAGGTGAAGGTCAAGACGAACCTGAAGTTAGCCCCATCGAACAGCCCCAAACTCCAGCTATTGAGCCTGAAGTGCCAGCACAGCCTAGCCTGTCGGCTGAGGTCTTGAGTCAAGTACAGCAGCAAATTAGTGCTATTGAACAGGCGATCGCTACCTTGAAGCAGTCTTTGCCAAGCGAACCAGCGCTAAGTGAATCAGCAAGCGAACCAGCAACAGATACTTCCGCACCTGCTGCCACCAAGGCCAAAGCTAAAAAGAAATAGCTAGAACGCCAAGATGATTGGAAGAGTGCAGCAAATTGAGCAGGAAATTCGTGATCTAGAGGTTGCGATCGCTGAGCTAAATAGTGCGATTGAGGACCTAAGACAGGGTTACCTTGACTCACTTGCTGCCACCTTTGTTCAAGAGATGATTCTGGCTGTCTATCGAGTCTGTACAGGAAAGTATGCCCTGGCTTTTTTGAACCTGAGCCTGGATCAGAAGTTTCAGTTACAGCAGGATCTCCAGATCCTATGCCATAGATTTAGGGCACAAATACTAGCCTTATCTGGGGCAATCAGTGACCGAGCGGAAGCAAGCCCAACTGACTCTCCTACTCAACCAGAGGAAGCAGCTTTAACTGAGATTCTGAGTGTGGCGAATGGGGCAGTTAGTGATTTACTCACTAGCTTTGGCTTCCCACCCAGGTCTGAACAAAGCCCCCTAGTGCAGCTACTGGATTTAGAGTTGGCAAATCGACAGGCACTGACTCGCCGCAGTGAAATTAGGGTGTTGGCAGCGCGATCACAAAGCTTAAAGGCTGAAGTCAGCAAGCGCAAGCAGGCAAAAATGAGTGCTGAAGCTGAACTAGCTTGGCGTTCTACTTGGATGGAACTACTGCAAGACTAACTTTACCTCGCAATTGCCCACAGGCAGCATCTGCCTCTAACCCACGAGTACGCCGCACACTAACGGCAACCTTGGCAGCCTTGAGAATTTGAATGAATTTTTGAATGCGCAGGTCGGAAGGTCGCTGAAAGTCTGAGCCTGAGACTGGATTGTAGGGAATCAGATTGACATGACTCTGAAAACCGCGGATTAGCTCAGCTAGCTGATTGGCGTGGTGGGGCTGATCGTTTACTTCCGCTAACAGGGTGTATTCAAAACTTACCCTGCGACCAGTGGTAATCACATAGTCTCGACAGTCTTGGATCAGCATATCTAGGGTGTAATGTTGAGCAGAGGGAATTAGTGCCAAGCGATCGTTTTGATTGGGAGCGTGAAGGCTCACTGCTAGGGTAGCCTGGAGTTGATACTTGGCGAGTTGAGCAATGCGCTGGGGGATGCCTACGGTAGAAATGGTGAAATTGCGCTGACCAATGCCGACGGCTTGATTGAGGGTAGCGATCGCGCTGACCAGGTTTGGTAAATTCATCAGGGGCTCGCCCATGCCCATAAACACCACATGGCTAACCCGCCGTTGCATCTGTTCTTGAACGGTCAAAATTTGATCGACAATTTCATGGCTGGTAAGATTGCGACTAAACCCCCCTTGGCCTGTGGCACAAAAAGTACAGCCCATGGGGCAGCCTACTTGGGTAGAAACACAGACCGTGAGGCGATCGCTGGTAGGAATTCCCACGGTTTCAATGATTGCCTGATCCTGCAGTGCCAGCAAAAATTTTTCCGTTTGATCGGGCGCAACTTGGCGGAGTTTAAGTTCAGAGCGTCCAACTGGGATATGTTCTAGCTGCTGCCGCCAGGTCTTGGGGAAGACAGTTACTTCTGCCAAGTTATGAATCCCCTTTTGGTAGAGCCATTGATGGAGTTGCTGGGCGCGATAGCTCGGCTGCCCCTGGGCTTCGATCCAGGTGGTGAGTTCAGCTTGGCTCATGGCCAGCAGGGGCTTGGTTGTATTCATGTGTCCAAATAAAAACCTGGTGATTGCACCAGGATATCGGGTAAAAGGAAAATATCGGTCTAAAGATCAAAAAGCTGATCAACTACTAGGGCAACTGCGGCGGCAAATATGGTAATGGCGATGCCGACCAGGACATTTTGACCACGGCTAACGCTGAAGCAGGCTACGGTACCGGCTCCGAGGGCAGCGGTAATTACCGAGGAAACTGGATCTTTGGGAGAATTTTTATACATGATTTTTAAGTTTGATGATATAGGGAAGTTCTTATAGAGAATCACTTTAGGGGATAGGCAAGTTGGCTGGGTCGTAACTCAACAATTCTTAGGTTTCCAGCAGTTTTAGTTCATATTTATTCACGATCTGGCGTGCAGCCCCTAAAACTTGTACAGTGGGAAAAATCAACTAACCTCTATGCAGCTTAATCCTCCCCTACATCCTCCCTTGCGGTTTGGCACTGATGGCTGGCGCGGCATCGTGCAAGAGGAATTTACCTTTGACCGCTTAGGTGCAGTTGTACCCCTGGCTGCTGCCGCTCTAGCTCAACAGTTTGGCGACTATCCAACTAAATCTGGCCGCCGCCGCGCCGCGATCGTGGTGGGGTATGATCGGCGATTTATGTCTGAGACCTTTGCCGAATTTACGGCTGACCTGTTGGCAAAGCATGGTTTTGCCGTGTTGTTGGCGAGCGAGTTTGCCCCTACGCCGGCCTTTAGCTGGGCAGCTTTTAGTCAAGAAGCGATCGGAGCTTTGGTGATTACGGCTAGTCATAATCCGCCGAGCTACAATGGCCTGAAAATTAAGGCAGCCTTTGGTGGCTCAGTGGGGAGTGAGTTTACTACCGCCCTAGAAACTAGAGTGAATCACGGCGATCGCTTGGAAGTAGCTAGCGGCGGTAAGGTGAGCCTATTTGATCCCTGGGCAGAATACTGTGCCGTATTGCGATCAAAGGTGAACTTGGATCTAATCTGCCAAAAGATTGCCCGCCAAGAGTTAGCGGTATTTACAGATGTGATGTATGGGGCGGCAGCGGGGGGATTAGGGAAAATTTTGCCCGAAGTTAAGATTACAGAACTGCGGTGGGATAAAAATACCTTCATGGGTGGGATCACCCCAGAGCCGATCGCGCCGAATTTGAGTCAGATGGCTTACCTGATCAGTCAAACGACCCAATCAATTCCCCAACGGGTGGGATTTGCCTTTGATGGTGATGGCGATCGCATTGCGGCACTGGATCGGGATGGCAATTTCCACAGTTCCCAGGTGTTAATTCCAATTTTGATTCAACATTTCTGTCAAAATCAGGGCAGGACTGGCGAAATTATTAAAACTATTAGCGGCTCTGATTTGATTGAAAAAGTAGCCCAGTTTTATGGTTTGCCCCTACATGAGACCCCAGTGGGCTATAAGTATATTGCTGATCGAATGTTGACCCAGCCTGGCGGATTATTGGGCGGTGAAGAATCTGGTGGTATTGGCTATGGCGATCACATTCCCGAACGGGATGCGCTGTTGTCGGCTCTGTATGTTTTAGAAGCAGTCGCCCTTGGTGGTAGAGACCTAGGTGAGTTGCATAGCAATTTACAAGCTGAGGTGGGTTTTAAGTCTAGCTATGATCGCATTGATCGTCATCTTCCCGATCAGGCTAGCCAAACTCGGCTGATCGAGACTTTACGCCAGCAACCTTTTCGCCAAATTAGCGATCGCGCTGTAGTAGATATTAATCAAGTTGATGGATTTAAGTATCGCCTAGAGGATGGCAGTTGGCTAATGGTGCGGTTTAGTGGCACAGAGCCGGTGTTGCGACTCTATTGTGAGGCGGCTGATCGGGAGCGGGTGAGCCAGATGCTGGCTTGGATCAACGCCTGGGTAGAGCAGTTTTTACAGGCAAAGCCCCAGTTAGAGCTAGGATTTTAGACTATGAATTTTGTTGATCCCACTGATAATTACCCTGAGTTCCTCAAGTTGTCTGAGCAAGGCAACTTTATTCCTCTGTATCGAGAACTGATGGCAGATTTGGACACCCCAGTTTCTGCTTGGTATCGAGTGTGCCAGGGACAGCCCTATAGTTTTTTGTTGGAATCAGTGGAGGGCGGCGATCGCTTAGGTCGCTATAGCTTGTTGGGCTGTGATCCCCTCTGGCGGCTAGAGGCTAAAGGCGATCGGGCAGTACAGACTTTTAGGGATGGCAGCAACCAAGAGTTCCAGGGTAACCCCTTCGAGATCTTGGGGGACTGTCTCTCACCGATTTTGCCCGTGAAATTAGCCCAACTGCCGCCCAGCTTGGCAGGATTAGTGGGATTTTGGGGCTATGAGTTGATTCACTGGGTAGAGCCGACCGTGCCGATTTATCCTGCTGGAAGTACAGATATTCCCGATGGTTTATGGATGCAAATAGATCAGCTGCTAGTGTTTGATCAGGTAAAACGCAAGATTTGGGCGATCGCCTATGGCAACTTACTTGCTAATCCCGATCCAGCAATCGCCTATGCCAAAGCCCATCAGCAACTAGATACTTTGGTCGATAAGTTACGCCAGCCCCTAGACCGCAGCCGCACTGCCATTAGTTGGATACCTGGTCGCGGCATTTTAGAGTTTAGGAGCAATGTGAGTGAGGCAGATTTTTGTGCCAAGGTAGCCCAGGCCAAAGCCCACATTACGGCAGGGGATATTTTTCAGGTAGTAATATCCCAAAAGTTGACTACCCCCTACCCTGGTGATCCCTTTAACTTGTATAGGTCACTGCGCCAGATCAATCCTTCCCCCTACATGGCTTACCTGCATTTTGACCATTGGCAACTAATTGGCTCTAGTCCCGAAATTATGGTGAAAGCTGAAGGCGAACCATTAGTAGCAGTAGTACGCCCTATCGCTGGCACTAGGCCGCGGGGCAATACCGAGTTAGAAGACCAACAGTTAGCCGCCGAACTTTTAGCTGATCCCAAAGAGGTGGCAGAACATGTCATGCTGGTGGATCTGGGGCGCAATGATTTGGGGCGGGTGTGCGATCGCGTGCAGGTAGATCAGTTTATGCAGATTGAGCGTTATTCCCATGTCATGCACATTGTCAGTAATGTGGTGGGTGAATTGGCTAAGGCTCAAAACCCTTGGCAACTGCTCAAGGCCTGTTTTCCGGCGGGGACAGTGAGTGGTGCCCCCAAAATTCGGGCAATGCAGATTATTCATGCTTTAGAGGGGGAGCGGCGGGGAGCTTACGCAGGTGCCTATGGCTATTATGATTTTGAAGGACAGTTAAATACGGCAATTACCATTCGTACCGCGATCGTGCGGGATGGCAAAGCTACGGTGCAGGCAGGTGCAGGACTAGTAGCAGATTCTGATCCAGCTACTGAATACCAAGAAACCCTGAATAAGATGAAGGGGATGTTAGAAGCAGTGGGCTGCTTACAATAATGTTTTTAAATCAGTACTTACGCAGCCTAATTTGGGTACTGTTGTAAAAAGGCAGTTTGAGTGCAGAGCCCCACACCCCCCCTTACAGCAAGGGTTTTAGATCATCTTTGCGTAAGTCCTATAAATATTTTTTAACTGAACAACCACACCCAAATTGGCAGGGTAAATAGCAGACCAATCGAGCCAAACGCCAAGGCGGTCACTGACAAATCTCGATCAAGGTTGTAGGCTTGGGCAATCACCAAGGTGGCGAAGGCAGGGGGCATAGACATCTGCAACACGATCGCTAGGCGTGGTGCTCCTTCAATGCCAAAAAACATCAAACCTGTACCCACAAATAGGGGTACCAGAATCATTTTGATGAACAGGCAGACCGAAGACTGTCTGAGCTTACCTAGGGAGGAAAGTTGGCTAAGCTGCATGCCAATCATGATCAAGGAGGCGGGAATTACGGGCGTAGAAGCGAGGGTGAGAGATTGTTCTAGAAATGGGGGTAAGGGCAGATTGCGTCCAGATAAACCAATAATTAAGCTCCAGAGGGCGGGATTGCGTACCATCGCTCTAGCTAGAGGTTGCCACCATTTTTGAGCTTTAGTACTGCTCCGACCATAATGAGCCGCGATCGCTACCCCCAAGCCATAGGCACCCAGAGTAGAACCCAGGAGGTCAAACAATAAGGCCCAGGCGAAGTAGTCTTTACCCACTAGGGTCAAAATCACCGGAAAACCCACATAGCCAGTGTTGCCCACCATCATCGCCAGCAAAAAACTACCCTGGGTGGATTTGCTCCAAGCAGAATCTAGGTTCAGGCTAGCCGCTTGACCATCATGGACTTGAACTCCCTTGGCCAGACGCTTGAGCCGTTCATCACTTACACCCAAATCAATCCAAATCCAGGCAAATAAGGCTCCAACCGCGATCGCTACCCAAGCAGTCACTGGCGCTACCCAAATGGAGCCCGAAAGATCTCGCCCGCGCAGAGAGGCAATGATTAAGAGTGGCACCCCAAACCAAAATAAAGCATTACCCAAATACTTAGATGTACCTTTAGGCAGCAGCTTACCCAGCACAAACCCCAACAGTACCCAGCTAATCAGGGTGACATACAGCCTGAGCAGAGGGCTATCTAGATTGACCTCCATTAGCTCAGATCAAGCTCCAAAACTTCTTGCGCTTTAGCAAATACTTCATCAGGATCGAAGGGCTTGGACATGAAGTGATCTGCGCCTACGCTCTTACCCTGGTGTTTGTCGCTCTCTTGTCCCTTGGCAGTGAGCATGATGATATAGACATCTTGCCGCTTTAATTGATTTTTGACGCGATCGCACACATCAAAGCCATTCATGCGTGGCATCATCACATCTAAAAAAACCAAATTAGGCGATTCAGCTTCAATAATTTCTAGAGCCTCCACTCCGTCTTGAGCCGTAAAAATCTCTACATCCGCATCCTCTAGTTCTTCTAGGGTCTGGTTCAGCAGCATGCGAATATGGGGTTCGTCATCAACAATCAGCAGTTTTTTAGCCATGTTAGTATCTCTCAGATTTTTTAGATTCTAGACTATCAGTTTGGGGGGCAATAACAAAAATAAAAAACTCTCTCCAACTGGTGATCCCTGTTCAGGTAGAGCTAAGCCCAAAATTCCGGCTTTTTTTAAAACCAGGGAGTCGCGACTCCCGCCCCACAGCAACATTTCCGCCCAGGTGGTCAATTCTGGCTCATGACCAACCAATCCCAGGTCATGAACTTGAGGCTGATCCTGCCGCCAAGCTTGCAATTGATCCAGCCAAGGATCAAAGTTTTGCTCAGGATGGGGCTGGGGGGCAAGCAGTGGATTGGTTTCTGGCTCTACCTGGAATATTTCACCAAAAATCCTGGCAGTTTGAGTGGCACGAGCCAGGGGGCTAGTATGAAGGGCTTGGAGAGGTAGACCTAGTTCCTGCAATCGTTTTGCTACTTGCTTGGTCTTGGTTTTACCTTCAGGGGTGAGTGGACGCAAGTCTTCTGACAGAGTTGGGCTGCGCTCTGCGGCTAGACCGTGACGGATCAAGTAGAGATTAAATGCCATGGCTTTGGCTATGATTAAATGAACAGCAAAAGAAAAGCTTATGTATTTGACCTGGCTAGATAGCAACAGTTGGTGGCTAGAAATAGCTGACCAGCATATTTTGATTGATCCCTGGTTGGTAGGAGCGCTCACTTTTGGGGATACACCCTGGCTATTCAAGGCAGAGCGCCCTAAACCCTGCCCAATACCACCACAAATTGACTTGATTCTATTGTCTCAGGGTTTGGCCGATCATGCCCATTTACCCACTTTAAAGTTTTTGCAGCGTGACATTCCCGTTATAGGCTCTGCGGGGGCGGCGCAGGTGGCGCGAGATCTGGGCTATCACCAAGTAACTGCCTTGCAGCCTGGAGTAAGTCATAGCTTTAGGGGGATTCAGATTACCGCTACCCAAGGCTCGCTCACGGGGCCAAATAGGCGGGAAAATGGCTATGTGATCCAATCGGCCGATGGCAGTTTGTACTATGAGCCCCATGGTAGTCACGACCCTAGCTTGGCAGACCACCCACCCGTAGATGTGGTGATCACGCCAATCATGGATTTAGCGATCCCACTGCTAGGCAAAATTATTCAAGGTCAGGCAGCGGCTTTACAGGCAGCTACCTGGCTAGCTCCCCAGGTGATGATTCCGACCGCCAGCGCCGGCAACTTAAACTACAGTGGGCTACTGCTAAAACTCCTACGCACAGAAGGGGATGCGGCACAGTTGCGGTCAGATTTGGCGCACAGACAGATGGCTACCCAGTTGGTGGAATTGGCTCCAGGCGATCGCTTTGAGGTCAAGCCCAGAATTGCTCAAGTAGCCTAGGAGAGAGTGATTTCCTGGTTCAATGGGGGGTAGTCCTAAACGAGTAAAGATGGGGGTTTGGGGGCTTCGCCCCTACGACCCCTCTTAAATCCTTACCTTTTTACCACCACCCAAAGGGGATGGGGTGAAGCAAAACTAAAGTAAGTGTCAACCGATCAACTTACAGGATCGACTTACAGGATCGACTTACAGAGAGGGGTGAGGCAGTAGCCCTCAAGCTTCCTTCTCAGATTTTTAAGTCATGCGATCAAGGGTACGGTACTGAATCGCTTCGGCAACATGACTAGGCTGCAAGCTACTTGCCCCCCCTAAGTCAGCGATCGTGCGTGCCACCTTCAAAATGCGATCGCTGGCTCTCGCCGACAGCCCCAAGCGGTTAATTGCCGCCTCTACCAGGTTTTTACAGGCGGAGTCCAATTGGCAAAATTCCCGTAAATGGCGGGACTGCATCTGGGCGTTGCAATTAGTCTGGGCTTCCTGCTCAAAGCGCTGCTGCTGAATTTGGCGGGCTACTTCTACCCTGGCGCGTACGGCGGCCGAACTTTCCCCCTCACGGCTGCTGGTGATCTCCTCGGGCTTGAGGCGGTTGACTGCCACTTGCAAATCAATCCGATCCATCAAGGGGCCAGATAATTTTGCCCAATACTGCTCCCGCTGCCGAGCCGAACAGGTACAGGGTTGGAGGGTGTCGCCATAATAGCCACAGGGGCAGGGATTGGTACTGGCTACCAGCATGAACCTGGCAGGGAAAGTCAGGGACTGGCGGGTGCGGGAAATGGAGACAAAGCCATCTTCGAGGGGTTGGCGCAAAAACTCTAGTACGTCTCTTTTAAATTCGGTTAATTCGTCCAGAAAAAGTATGCCATTTGATGCCAAACTGATCTCGCCAGGGCGGGGAAAGCCACCCCCACCCACCAGGGATGGGCCTGAAGCCGAATGGTGGGGACTGCGAAAGGGGCGATCGCACACTAGTCCTTTCCCTTTTAATAAGCCCGCCACCGAATGTACTTGGGTGGTTTCTAGCGCCTCCTTAAAGCTCATGGGTGGCAAAATACTGGGCAAGCGCCGTGCCAGCAGGGTTTTCCCTGAACCAGGGGGGCCCACAAAAATTAAGTTGTGACCGCCAGCAGCAGCAATTTCCAAGGCACGTCTGGCATGTTGTTGCCCTTTAACGTCCTTCAGATCTTGAGTGAACTGGTGGGTAGGCGGTAAATTAAACTCGGTCTGGAGTGGTACTGGTTGATATTTGTCAGGATCAGCGAGAAAATCTAGCACTTGGCTGAGGCTCTCTAGCCCATAGACCTGTAAACCCTTAACTACGGCTGCTTCTTGGGAGTTTTCTTTAGGCACAACCAAACCAGTAATTCCCATCTTCGCAGCACTAGCAGCGATCGGTAGCACGCCCGCGATCGCTCTTAAACTGCCATCTAAAGACAATTCTCCCAAAAACAAATAGTCGCCCAAAAGCTGGGGATCGCACTGTTCCGAAGCTGCCAGAATGCCAATACTGATCGGTAGATCAAAGCTAGGCCCCTCTTTCCGCAGATCGGCCGGCGTGAGGTTAATCACAATTTTGCGGGCGGGAAAGCCATAGCCAGAATTTTTCACTGCCGCCTTCACCCGCTCCTTACTTTCTTGGATCGCAGTGTCCGGCAAACCCACTACAATAATCCCCGGCAAGCCACCGGCAATATCCACCTCTACGCCTACTTGCACTGCCTCAATTCCCAGCAATGAAGCGCTCCACACCCGTGCTAGCATACTTTGACTTCCTCCAGCCTACTTTCAGGAAATTTTTGGGGGGATAAAGCGATCAGAAAATCCAATTGCTGCCTAAGTCCCAGCATAGAATGGATTAGCCCCAGTCTAAGTGCCAAATTAACTTCTGAACTGCAATAAATCATGAGCCTTCAACTTAACCACATCGAATTTCTCGACTATTACGACCTGGTGGTGGTGGGTGCAGGTCATGCTGGTTGTGAAGCTGCCCTGGCAGCCGCGCGCATGGGAGCGAAAACCCTCCTGCTCACCCTTAACCTCGATCGGATTGCCTGGCAACCCTGTAATCCGGCGGTGGGTGGCCCTGCTAAATCTCAACTAGTGCATGAGGTCGATGCCCTGGGGGGCGAAATCGGTAAAATCACCGATCGCACCTACTTGCAAAAACGCATTTTAAATAGCTCCAGGGGGCCAGCCGTATGGGCATTGCGGGCTCAGACTGACAAGCGCGAGTATGCCCTGGAAATGAAAAAGGTAGTAGAGAACCAGCCTAACCTGTCCCTACGGGAAGGCACGGTGGTGAATTTGGTGATCGATTCCAACCAAGCGGTGATCGGGGTCGAAACCCAGTTTGGCATGGGCTATCGCACCAAGGCCGTAATTTTAACTACCGGTACTTTTCTAAATGGGCTAATCTGGGTGGGCAATCGCTCTACCCCAGCAGGTCGCGCCGGGGAATTTGCGGTGGCAGGGCTAACCGAAACCTTGAACCAACTGGGATTTGTCACTGGTCGTCTCAAAACTGGTACACCAGCACGGGTGGATCGCCGCAGTGTCGACTACAGCAAAATGGAACCCCAGCCCCCCGATTCTGAGCAGAACTGGTTTAGCTTTGACCCTAGTGCTTGGGTGGAGCGCCCACAGATGAACTGCTACCTCACTCGCACCACCCCTGAAACCCACCGCCTAATTCGCGAAAACCTCCATCTCACCCCCGTCTATGGCGGCTATATTGATGCCAAGGGCCCCCGCTACTGTCCTAGCATTGAAGACAAAATCGTGCGGTTCGCGGACAAGGACAGCCACCAAATTTTTATTGAGCCAGAGGGCAGAGATATTCCTGAGCTTTATATTCAGGGCTTTTCCACTGGGATGCCAGAGCAGATTCAGATCCAGATGCTGCGCACTCTGCCCGGCTTAGAAAACTGCCAAGTGCTGCGTCCCGCCTACGCGGTGGAATACGACTATATTCCTGCAACCCAATGCTTGCCTACCTTGATGACCAAGTTAGTGGCAGGACTGTTTTGTGCGGGGCAAATCAACGGCACCACTGGCTATGAAGAGGCGGCGGCCCAGGGGATTGTGGCTGGGATTAATGCTGCGCTCTATGCAAGCGATCGCCCCATGATTACCCTGCCCAGACACCAGAGCTATATCGGCACTTTGATTGACGATCTCTGTACTAAGGATCTAAACGAGCCTTACCGAATGCTCACCAGCCGCTCGGAATATCGCCTGATCCTGCGTTCTGATAATGCCGATCGCCGCCTCACCCCCCTAGGGCGGGAACTGGGCTTGATTGATCAGCGCCGTTGGCAGCTATTTAGCCAAAAATTAGCTGAGCTTGAAGCCGAAATCACCAGGCTAGAGCAAACCAGAGTTAAAGAACATGATCCCCTAGGGGTAGCGATCGCTGCCCAAACTGGACAGGTGATCAAAGGTGCCATTACCCTCGCCGATCTTTTGCGCCGCCAGAATTTTACTTATCCAGATCTAGAGAAACATCACCTAGACAATCCTGAACTGGATCAAATTGTGCAGCGTGCCGCCGAAACTGAAGTGAAATATGCGGGCTACATTGCCCGGCAACAGCATCAAATCGATCAGGTAGCCAGACAGGCAGAGCGCAAGCTAATCACCCCCTTCGACTACTATCAAATCGAGACCCTTTCCATAGAAGCACGGGAAAAGCTGACCAAAATCCAGCCTCTCACCATCGGTCAAGCTAGTCGGATTGGCGGGGTGAATCCCTCGGACATCAATGCGCTGTTAGTATTTCTAGAGATCGCCCAGCGCCAGGCCAGTTAACCCCATGGCAATTATTTCTTCGCGCACGCCGCCGATTCCCAACCTGTTGCAGCCCCAGGCTCAAGCCCAGGAATTAGCTCAAGAAACTAGCTCTGCCATCAACATTCGCCCCCAAACCCTAGGGGAATATATTGGTCAGTCTGACATTAAACAGCTGCTACAAATCGCGATCGCTGCTGCCAAGCATCGACATACCAGTCTAGATCACCTGCTGCTCTATGGCCCTCCTGGTTTGGGCAAGACTTCCCTAGCTCTAATCATTGCCCAGGAAATGCAAGTGGAATGCCGTATTACTTCTGCCCCTGCCCTGGAGCGTCCCCGCGATGTGGCTGGTTTGCTAGTGGGCTTACAACCAGGGGAAGTGCTGTTTATTGATGAGATTCATCGCTTGCCCCGGGTGACCGAAGAAATTCTTTACCCTGCCATGGAAGACTTTCGCCTGGATATCACCATCGGCAAGGGCACGGCTGCCAAAATTCGCAGTGTCAAACTCAATCCTTTCACCCTAATCGGCGCAACTACCAAGGTGGGGGCGCTGTCGGCTCCCCTGCGCGATCGCTTTGGCTTTATGCAACATTTGCGCTTTTATAGCTGCCCCGAACTCACCCAGGTAATTTGCCGCAGTGCGGCTATTTTAGGGATCAATATCGATCAAGCTGGAGCCCAGGCGATCGCTACTCGTGCTAGAGGCACACCCCGCATTGCCAACCGCCTCCTCAAACGGGTAAGGGACTATGCCGAAGTTAAAGGTGATGGCACCATCGACCAAGCGATCGCTGAAACGGCGCTCGAACTCTACCAAGTTGATCCCAGGGGACTAGATTGGATCGACCGCAAGCTCTTGAGTACCATGATCGACAACTTTAAGGGTGGGCCAGTTGGTCTAGAGACCATGGCGGCGATCACTGGCGAAGACGCTCAAACGATCGAAGATGTCTATGAGCCTTACCTCCTGCAAATCGGCTATTTACAGCGCACCCCCAGGGGCAGAGTAGTGACGACAGCCGCCTATGCCCATTTAGATGCAACTAAAACTACCTAGTGTGGTGCTTCACCCCATTACTAATCTGCTTAGGACTTACGCCAATGTGATCTAAAACTCTGACTCTAATTGGGGTGTGGGGCTTTGCCCTCAAACTCCCTTTTGTCAACACTGCCAAAATCAGAATGCGTAAGTCCTGCTGCTATTGCGATTTTCAAAAGAATGGGCGGTACACAAATCATTAAAACCCATGGTGGGGCTGCGACCCTTTTGGTCACCCATTAACTGTCAAACTGCAATAAGCCAAAACCTCAGTGAGCATAACTCACCAGTGGTACGATAAAGCAGTAAGATTCTCCACCATGCGTATGCTATCAGCCGAATTAGCCAAACCTGACCTAATGCAGTCCCTGGGTAAAGTCTTAATCATTGAAGATGAGCCTACCATTCGCGATACCATTACCCTGGCTTTGAGAGAAGAAGGATTTGAGATTGTGGCTGCCGAGGACGGCTATTCAGGCTTGGGTATGGCAAATCGCCTGGAACAGCTAGATCTAATCGTGCTTGACCTCATGCTGCCTTACATCAATGGGTTGGATGTCTGTCGGATGATTCGGATGGAAGGCAATGGAGTACCAGTCTTGATGCTGAGCGCCAAGGGTACTGAGCTAGATCGAATTGCTGGGCTGGATGTGGGTGCAGATGATTACCTACCCAAGCCCTTTGGCATGATGGAACTAGTGGCTAGATGTCGCGCCTTGATCCGCCGCCGCCGCTACAACTATCAAGAGCAAGGCTCCATGCTCCGCTTTGGGGAGATTGTCATGTATCCCCAAGAATGCCGCGTGATTGTGCGGGGTGAAGAAATTAACCTCTCGCCCAAGGAATTTCGGATTTTAGAGCTATTCATGGCTCATCCCCGCCGGGTCTGGTCACGGGAGCAGCTCCTGGAAAAAATCTGGGGTACAGACTTTGTGGGCGATAGCAAAACTGTAGATGTGCATATTCGCTGGTTGCGGGAAAAACTCGAAGCCGATCCTGGTGAGCCAAAATACTTAGTAACGGTGCGAGGCTTCGGCTACAGGCTGGGCTAACTGGGAATCTGACCGTGTCACTACTATGGTTTACCCTGGGAATAGCAGTTACAATTTTATTGCTGTGCGGCTTTTGGGTATCTCGCATATTTTCGCCCAACTTTTCCCTTAAGCCCAAACCAGCTAAACGGCGCTCTAAAATCACCTCTCGCCGTGCGATCAATCACCCAAAACCCCTGAGCTACACTGCAACTGGCTGGCAAAACATTCTCAACTTAGCCCCGATTGGATACCTGGAAGTAGATGCGGATAATCGGCTTTACTGGTGTAATCAAAAATTGCAGGAACTGCTCAGCCTGAATAATTGGCCAGATCACGCCAGAGAACCAAAGCTATTGTTACAACTAGTCCGCTCCTACGAATTAGATCAGTTAATTGAGCAGACTAGACAACAACGGCGATCGCTAGTCAAAGAATGGATTTTTCGGCGGGTAAACCCCGATCCCCTCTTTCCCACTCCCACGGCCGACCTACCCCTCAGGGGACATAGTCTCTGGTTAGAAAATCATCACATTGGCATCTATATTCAAAACTACACCCAAGAATTTCTCCTTACCCAACAGCGCGATCGCTGGACATCTGACCTGGCCCATGAACTAAAAACGCCCCTCACTTCCATTCGCCTCCTAGCAGAGACCCTGCAATACAAGCTGGAGCGGTCTGAACGGGAATGGATCGATCGCTTACTCAAAGAGGTGTTGCGTCTGAGCAACCTAGTGGAAGACTTACTAGATCTTAGCCGTCTGGAAGGAGACCTCACCCTCAATGCTGTGAGGTTTGACCTAGCGCAAACTATCCATGAGGCTTGGCAGACCCTAGAACCCCAAGCTCAGCGCAAAAAAGTACGCCTAGTCTACGAAGGCTCAGAACAGGCGGAAATCCAAGGGGATCAGTCCCGCATCTATCGCCTCATGCTCAATCTTTTGGATAATGCGATCAAGCACAGCCCCAATTTACAAATTATTCTGGTGAAGCTCAACTACAGCGATCGCTGGCAACTAGAAGTAATTGATTCGGGTGAGGGTTTTCCTCCAGAATCTCTGCCCTACGAATTTGAGCGCTTCTATCGTAAAGACCGTTCCCGCTCTCGCACCAGTTTGGAACAGGGCGGTAGTGGTCTAGGACTAGCGATCGTTGCCCAAATTATCAAGGCGCACCATGGGGAAATTCACATCTCCAATCATCCGGAAACCAATGGCGCTTGGATCAAAGTATTTCTGCCCTGAACCTATGGCACAATAGATTGTCGTGTAGCTCTGCATCAACCTGTGAGTAAAGCAGATTATTCATTGTCATCGCCCGTAATTATCGCTGAAGGGCTGGGCAAAACCTATCGCACCGGCTTTTGGCTAAATCAAAGTGTCAGTTCCCTGCAAAACTGTAGCCTGACGGTCAATCGGGGTGAAACTTTTGGCATTCTCGGAGCCAATGGCGCAGGCAAAACTACTCTGCTCAAGATTCTGCTCGGCATCATTCGCCCCACTGCTGGCAGCGGCACTATTCTTGGTCAAGCCCTAGGAGATCGCGCCACCAAACAAAAAATTGGCTATCTGCCTGAAAATGCCTACTACTACGACTACCTTACTGGTTGGGAACTATTAGATTTTCTTGGTAGCCTGTTCCAAATAGAACCCGTACAACGCCGCCAGCGCATTGCTGAGTTGTTAGATCTAGTGGGCTTACCCCAATCTGCCGCCCGCAAAAAGCAAATTCGCCAATATTCTAAAGGCATGGTGCAGCGCATCGGCGTAGCTCAGGCCCTGATCAATGACCCTGAATTGATCTTTTTGGATGAACCCATGTCAGGCTTAGACCCAGTTGGGCGCTATCAAATCCGAGAGATTATCTTGAAGTTAAAACAGCAGCAAAAAACCGTATTTTTTAACACTCATATTCTCTCGGATGTAGAAATTGTCTGCGATCGGATCGGCATCCTCAATCGCGGCGAACTGATTTGCCTTGGCTCCCTCGATCAACTTTTAGGCACTAGCCAAACCTATCAGGTACAAGGGAAAGGTAGCAATCCTGAGCAACTACAGCCCTGGATCAGCAACCTCACCTTTGCAGCCGACACCTGGCGAGGCGAACTGACTGGTGAACCCCAAGCCTTCATTGCTGCCCTCAGCCACACTTCGGGTCACCTCACCCATCTACAAGAGGCTCGCCCCACGCTAGAAGAATTTTTTATTCAGCAAATTCGTCAAGCTGGTCACCGCTCCTAGCCTAAAACCACCCGATCGCGACCAGATTTTTTTGCCTGGTATAGGGCCTGATCCGCCCGTGCAAACAGGGTAGACAAATCTCCCTCCCCCACCGCCACGCCAAAGGAAGCCGTTACCTTACCCAAATCTGGAATTTTCTGGTTAGCGATCGCTGCTCGGAGCCGCTCTGCTAACTCGCCAAGTTCCCCCTGATCACCCCCCTCTACCACCACCATAAATTCTTCTCCCCCCCAGCGCACAAATAGATCCGCCTTGCGTAACTGAGCTTGGCAGGTTTGACAAACAATCTGCAATACCTGATCGCCCATCTGATGGCCGTACCGATCATTTACCTGCTTAAAATGATCAATATCACAGAGAATGATGCCCACTTGCCCTTGGATCAACAACTGCCGCAGCATTCTTTCCCCCGTGCCTCGATTAAACGCTCCGGTTAAAGCATCTCGTTCGGAAAGATCCTGTAAATAGGCGCGTTCTAGGTATAAATTTTTGCTCATATCTTCCAGCCGCACATAAAACCAGGTGAGAGAGAGATTTACCCCCATGGCAGGAAAAATAGCAATAATCAGATCTAGCCCCCTAGGAGTGATTGCCTCTTCAGGATAAATAGCCATATAAACCAAGACGGGCGCAGCGATCGCTGCCCACAACAACAGCGCAGTTTTGACTAGCTCCCCTGGCCGCAAAAACACTACCACGCAGGTAGTCAGCAAAAAAAATGCCGAAGAAATAGGCGGGAACGAATCGATCAGACGCTTAGGCGGATCAATTACTGCTTCGATCGCATAAAAATAAACTGGAAACAGAAAAATAAAACTGCCCCAGATCACCATCAGCCGCGTTACCTGATAAACCCGCTCAGGCTGTCTGAGTAAATAAACTAGTAGAGTTAGAGTCACCCCCACGCTCAAGGGCGGAATCACCCGAGAGAGTAGATTATGATCCGCCTGAAACCAGTGTAAAACCGTAGCTATTCCCCCGCCTACAGTAGCAGCCACCAAGACTAAAATCGCCGCCCGATATTTTAAGGAAGCGATTGGATCTACTTGGGATTGAGTTTTCACAGCATTACACCTCAGGGAGATGAAAGAGTTTACGGCAAACGATACCTACAGGACTTACACAAACGTGACTTAAAACCTCAGCTTTTGTTGAGGTGTGGGGCTTTGCCCTCAAACTCCCTTTTTACAACACTTCCTAAATTGGACTATGTAAGTCCTGACCTAAAAAACCTAAAAAAATAAGGGGGTGTCCCCCCTTAAGTCAGCTTACTAGAACCAATGCCTAGAAAGTGAATACAGTGCGCAGAGTACCCACCGTAATCGTACCGTTAGAGCTATTGTTGTTAGCGTTAAAAATGAACAACAGATCAGGAGTGATGCTGATGTTTTTAGTGATTGGGAAGTTATAGAACAGTTCTAAATTGGTTTGGGTGCTGTTTCCTACTTTGCTCTCGATGAAAGGCTGACCCACTGCGATCGCTGCCAAAGCTCCTGGTCTGAACAGATCAGGGAAGGCAATTCCAGCCATCCAGGTTTGAGGGCTGAGGCTAGTACCAGTAGAGTCTACATTCACAAAGTTATTGAGCGCAGGGTTATTGCTGATTACACCCAAACGACCATCAATCGTACCAAAGCCGTAGCGACCAAACAGGGCGATGTTCTTGGAGAATGCCCATTCCACATTCACGCCACCAGTGTTGTAGGTGAGATTATTGACTGAAGCATTAGTGTACTGCAAGCGTACTGCCAGAGGCCCTTTTTCGCCATCAGCCGACTTAGGAGCAAATTCTAGTTCAAAGGTGCCTTGGTATGGGTCACCAGTTAAGCCTTGGTTAATTGCGCGCAAAGGTGCATTAGTTGAACTAGTTGGCGCAGCAGAGCTAGCGGCCAAATACAGAGCTCTGAAACTGAATGCGCCTTGACCAGGATTCCAGTTTAATGCTGCACCACCTGCACCTGCCAGAGGGTTGATCACCACGATCAAGGGATTATTGATGAAAAAGGTAGTAGAAAAATCAATACCTTCATCATTGGCAAAGCTGTTCTTGTCTATATGGTCATAGGCATGCATTACCGTACCCAAAGACACTCTAAGATCCTTGAGCAGGTCAAAGTCGTAGCGCAGTTTTGCCAGGGTCACAGTGTTGCCTACGCCAGCGTAGTCTAGCCCAGAAGAACCAAAGCCAACGTTACCTAAGTTGCCGTTTGGAGCTACGCCCAAGGTGCCAGGGATAGATCCGCCGCCATTGCCAGCTTCTAGACGGGTAACCAATAGGTCGCTACCAGTAAAGCTGGTGTTTAGGTCTAGGCGGATACGGCTATTAACAGTAGTGTTAAGGGTACCGCTATCACTAATCAAAGCGCCGGTCAAGCCGTTGCCTCTGGTGACATTAGGACCAAACACGCCACCAGTACTGCCACCGCCGCCAGAAACTGCAAAGATTGCCTGACCAGCTAGCTTAGTGGTAGTAGAGAACTGCTGGGCTTCGAGCTTGGCTACCTTACCCTCGATCCCAGTGACGCGCTCCTTCAGGGCAGCTAGTTCAGTGGCAAACTCCTCTTGGAGACGTTGCAAGGCTGCTAGGTCAGCTTGGCTCACCTTGTCTGCTAGGCCAGCAGAGAGCAGTTCATTGATCTTGTCCAAACAGGCATTAACGCCGGCAGCAAACTCATAGCGAGTTAAGGAGCGCTGACCCCGATAGACACTGATTTCTCCACCCTGGGAGATGTTTTTTTGTCCCAAGCCTCTCACGGGGGCAGCAGGGGTAGTAAGGGCGCGCTCATTGTAGCCAGCAATACAACCGTAGCGCTCTACCAAAGATTGGAGGGCGGTAAACGCCCAGTCAGTGGGTTTAACGTCACTAAGCTGAGATACGGAGGTTACTTGAGCCACTTCATCCGCAGCAATTTCATTGGTGAGGCTTTGGTTGAGGTTTTGAATGTTTTGCAGAGTAGAGTTTTGAGAGGGGAGTTGACCTAACTCATTCAACTGACCCATGACCTTAACCGTGTTAGTTTCGGCTAGGGCAGCACCCGTAGGAATAACACAGGCGGCAAGAATGGTGCTGATCGCCAGTAGCTTTCTATCTAGGCGCTGGCTATCTAGGTTGCTATCTGAATACTGTCTCAAATTTTTGGTTGATTTTTTCATGATGATTCACTCCTCTAAACACACATAAATTACACTTAAACACATACTTTAGGCAAGTGGGCTTTGGGCAGGTGATAGATTGCTGGACTGAGCCAAAGACTAAAGTATTAATTAAGTAGATGATTACTCAAGTTTGAAACAATTCTATCAAAAGTCCAGCGATCTAAAGTTATCTAAATATACTAAATCTTAATATCTAGCTGCGACGCTCTAGGCGCAAATAACGGGAGCTGGGATCACTAACTAGGGTATTGCTGCCTCCGAGATTATTCAGGCGATAGCTAAATTCCGCTAGGAGTTCTTCCATTGAAACTACGGATTGGCTGTAGTGACCATTGTAGTCGCCGCGCCATCTTGGAAAACTCGCCCAGATTGGTGAAACCTTAGCGATCGCTTCTTCGATTCTGCCAGCCTCAATATCTTCAAGGGCGTTAGCACGGCGGATCAGTTCGATCGCCCCACGGTCTTGCCAATCAGGGCTAAAGTCGCTGGCGCCGATCGCATTTGCCACATCATCCCAAGTAGTCTCCAAAAACTGGTAAGCGCCTGCTGCGGAAGAGCATACCCTACTGCCCCGAATACCGGCACAAATTACCCGCCGTGGATGATCACCAAAGCTAGAAAATCTTACCCCTGTGTATTGAATGCGGTAACCGTCACTGGCAGCAGTCCCTTCGGCATAGCGAATCACCTGGAGGAAAGCAGCCAAATTGTTGGACGAGACGGGGAAATTACCACTAGAGGGGCGGCGATTGAGGTTCGCTCTTGCCAGCACTGTGGGGGTTGGTTTTGGGCGCTTGACTATCCGCTTCACCGTAGGATTTTTGCGGCACAATCCGCCTAGATCTAAGTATTGTCCAGAACTGGTGACCATATAGCAACCTGCATCCTGAGCGATCGCTGGACTTTGGAACGCAAAACCTAACAGGGCGAATCCAATCAAACCTAGTCGCTTCATTACTCCTTCTCACTCCTAAAAATCTGATTAATTTTAACAAACTAACTAATCGTGCTAGAGTAGTAAGCCCTGTGCAATTTTAGTACCTAAATCAAGCAATCTATTTTCTAAATTATTCATAAAGCCATGAAAGTCGTCAGTTCCCTCAAATCAGCTAAAACTCGCCACAAGGACTGCAAAGTGGTACGTCGGCGCGGCAAAGTGTACGTGATCTGCAAGTCTAATCCTAAATTTAAGGCTCGCCAGGGCTAAAGACTCAAGCTTTCATGCTCAACCATAAATACATTGGCATAGAGATGGGCTACGTATTCCTTACCCTCTTGTGTTAGGGAAAGGTAAGTTAAAGCTGGCTGGATATAAGGATGAACTTGAGTCCAAAAAAACTTGGCATAGTCGCGGCGCAAATCCCCCGCATGATCATAGCCCAGAGCCTGGGCTACGCCAGTTTCAACAAACTCGTGGTAGAGGGCATTGATTTTTCTGAGGTAGTTTGGATCACTAAGCTGTCCGATTAGATCTGCCGCTCTGATCAAACCTGGAAAATTTTCCGTATCTGCGTGATCGCCAGTTTTGGGTACAGGAAAGCGAGTTAGTTCGATATTTTGACAGACAATCTCTACTTGGATATGTTGATTTTGGCTGAAGCGTTCGCGAATAAAGAGCTTGGCGCGATCAACATGGTAGGGCGTAAGGCTGGCATCAGAAGCACCTGGGGGAAGCTGTACGATCTGTTGGGCAACGCCAGTGGCACATTGGTTACCTTGATCCTGGCGGCAAATGCCCCGCACATAGCCAATGTCATGGCACAGTAGAGAAATTAGGCAATGAAGCCAGTCTTGGGGAGTAATACCGCCTGCTCGCAAATGTTTACCCCGCAAAATTTCTTGCCCTACTAGGGTCACCAAAACTGTATGCTCAATGTTGTGGTAGAGGGCATTGCTGTTAGCGATCGTCTCTAGGGACATGTTTGCCGCCCAGGCAATAATTTCGGCATTGTGGCTTTGCATCCCACCGTAGGTGCGTTCATAGCCTTGCTTTAGTTGTTCGATGAAGTGGGTAAGAATAATTTGAGTGGCATTGAACATAGGCATTCAACCTAGGCTGGGTGGGTTTCGGCAAGCAAATTTTACCATTTGGGATTGACCATGACTTCTTTTCAGAGTGTGACTTGGCGGGATCAAAAGTTGGTTCTACTGGATCAAACCATGCTGCCGCACCAGACCGTCTATCGGCAGTATGAAGATTATCTGGATGTGGTAGAAGCGATCGCTACCATGGTGGTTAGAGGTGCGCCGGCGATCGGGGTGGCAGCAGCATTTGGTTTGGTATTGGCAGCCCAGGCTGAGCAGAATTCCCCTAATCTGATTGCCAGCTTAAATTTAGCGGCTGAACAACTGCTGGCAGCTAGGCCTACAGCCGTGAACTTGGCTTGGGCAGTTAAGCGCATGAGCAAAATCTGGGCAGACCCTGCTGAGGGACTAGTGGCAGTCCTGCTGGCGGAAGCTAATCAAATTTATCTAGAAGATATTGAGATTAATCGGCGCATTGGCGAACATGGTCAAGCGGTGGTGCCAGATCAGGCGCAGGTGATTCACCACTGCAACACTGGGGCATTGGCTACGGTGGACTATGGTACAGCTTTAGGGATTATTCGGATCGCCCATGAGCGGGGCAAGCAGATCCACGCCTATTTGGATGAAACTCGGCCACGACTTCAGGGGGCTGGACTATCTGCCTATGAGTTGCAAGCCTATGGTGTACCCCATACTTTAATTGTAGATGGGGCGGCGGCTCATGTGATGCAAACTCGCCAGATCGACCTGTGTTTGGTGGGTTGCGATCGGGTGGCTGCCAATGGGGATGTGGCGAATAAAATTGGCACCTATGGTCTAGCGATCGCTGCTCAAGCCCACGGAGTACCTTTTTATGTAGCCTGTCCCCTCAGTTCGATCGACTTGAGTCTGCCTACAGGGGCGGAGATTGAAATTGAAGAGCGCAGTGGGACTGAAGTGACTCACATCCAGGGCGTAGCGATCGCGCCACCGCATACTCCAGTTTATAATCCTGCTTTTGATGTCACTCCTGCCGCTTACATTTCCGGCATTATCACCGAAAAGGGGATTATTTATCCGCCCTTTAGTGCGGGGTTAGCTAGTCAAGCTAGGGATTGAATTAGCTGCTCAACTCGATGCTTTACCTGATCTCTAATTTCCCGAAACTTCTCCAGATCATGACCTTCAGGATCATCTAGCTGCCAATCCTCAAATATAGGTCGGGCTACCCAGGCAGCGGGCAGATTGACTCCACAACCGCAGAGGGAGATCACGGCATCAAAGTGGTCAGGACTGAAGCTATCTAGGGCTTTAGAGACTTGCTGGCTAATGTCTATGCCAACCTCTGCCATGACGGTTACGGCGATCGGGTCAACTGTGCTGGCAGTCAGGCCTGAACTTGCCACCTGAATTTGATCTGGAGCTAGGGCGCGGGCAAATCCCTCGGCCATTTGGGAACGGCGAGAGTTTTTTTTACAGACGAACATGACTTGTTTCATAGGAATTTTTCGATTAGGTGAGCACCTAGGCTGAAGAGTTCAAAGCCAATGAAGGTGACAAGAAACAGAAAAATCACCAGGTTGGCGATCGCTTTGAGGTTGGACATGGATAGCAATTGAGGGAGTTTGGATCAGTTTACCCATTCTGGAGCACAAATCCCTAAGCTAAAGAAAATGTGCATATATAAGTAAATCTAATCTGGCTGGGGCAGAATGGATAATCAACTTAGCCACCATAGCCATGAAGCTTTTTAATCAGTCAACTAAACCTGAGATCGATACTCGCAGCAAAATTTTGCAGTCTGCCCAAAAGTTGTTCTCACGCCAAGGCTTTGATGGTACGACCACCAAGGATTTAGCGACTGATGCTGGTGTAGCTGAAGGCACCCTATTTCGTCACTTTACCAATAAGAAGGCGATTTTGATTGAAGTGGCAACAGATGGTTGGAATCAAATTTTGACTGATCTCTTGGCGGAACTATGTGAAATGGGTAGCTATAAAGCGATCGCCCAGGTAATGCGGCGGCGCATGGGTAGCATGCGGGAAAATATGGATGTGATGCGGGTGTGCTTTATGGAAGTGCAGTTTCATCCAGAATTGCGGGAAGAAGTCCAAGCTAAGGTGATTGATAAAATGACCGAGACGGCGGAGATTTACTTTTCGGAAGCGATCGCTAAAGGTGTATATCGTTCTAGCTTAGATCCTAAAGTGGTTGCCAAAGTGTTTGTAGGCATGTTTGCCGTGGCTGGGTTTAGTAATGAAACCCTATCTAAAGGCGGTTCTCCCTTTGAATTGCAGCAGATGGCTGAAGGAATTTCGGATATTTTTCTGCATGGGGTGGTCAACTCGGCAGCAAGTTAAGCCAGGGCTGGTCTAATTTAATTTTTAATTGGTCAGCATTTGAATTGGCCCTTGCGTGCTAGCGCTAAAAAACTGACGCACGTAGGGATTATCGCACTGGTCTATCTCACTAACGGCTCCCTGCCATTGAATCGCCCCATCGTATAGCATCACTACTCGATCAGCGGTGCGGCGGATGGTGCTGTCCTGGTGGGTAACGATTAAATAGCTATCACAGACCTGCTGCACGTCCTTGAGGTTGCGGATCAGATCTTCAATTACAGTAGAAGCCACTGGATCTAGCCCGGCGGTCGGCTCATCGTAGAGCAGGATTTTTTTGGTGGGAGTCTGTTCTACTAAATTGGGGTCTTCAATCACAGCCCGAGCAAAACTGACTCGTTTCCGCATTCCGCCCGATAGTTCACTGGGGTAGCGATCGCCAATATTAGGGAGCCCAACTAGGCGGAGGTTCTGCTCTACTAGCTGGCAAATTTGGTTGCGGGAGAGGCGCGATCGCTCAAACAGGGAAAAGCCCACATTTTCAAACACATTCAGGGAGTCAAACAGGGCAGCATTTTGAAATACCATGCCAATGCGCACACCCGTACCATCTCCACCTGCTTGGGTGGCCTCCTGACCATCTAGCCAAACCTGACCTTGATCGGGGGCTAGCAGACCGCTAATAATTTTTAGAATGGTAGACTTGCCTGTGCCAGAAGGGCCAATAATTGCGATCGCTTCATTATTTTCTACCTGGAGATCGATCCCTTTTAAAATTTGGCGATCGCCGAAGCTCTTGGTGATGCCGCGAATCTCAAGCAAAGGTGACATGGCAATAGTTGAGCTACCCCTTGATCATAGTCAAAAAATAGTCGGTTGACCTGACAAATCCTGTAAACTTGATTACCCTTCTTCGCTAAGATGGAGGGACGCAAAATTTATCTTTACCCAAAAAATATGAGTGACACCTTGAGCAAAGTCCAAGAAGTGGTGGCTAAGCAGTTGAGCCGTCAGGTGGAAGAAGTAAAACCAGAAGCTAGCTTTCAAGATGACTTGGGCGCTGATTCGCTCGATACGGTGGAATTAGTGATGGCGCTAGAAGAAGCTTTTGAGATTGACATTCCCGATGAAGATGCTAGCGCAATTGCTACAGTTCAAGATGCAGTGAACTACATCGACCAAAAGAAAGCTGCCTAACCCTGATAAGACCTATGCAAGGGCAAAATCCTCCAAATCGTAATTTCTCCCGTGTAGTGATCACTGGCCTAGGGGCAATTACCCCTATTGGCAATAACCCGTCTCAATATTGGCAGGGGCTAAGTTCTGGCAAAAATGGGATCGGTGCAATTACCCTGTTTGATGCCAGTGACTACGGTTGTCGCATTGCTGGCGAAGTTAAAGACTTTGATCCCCAGGCTTACATTTCTGCCAAGGAAGCCAAGCGCATGGATCGATTCTGTCAGTTTGCCGTCTGTGCTAGTCTGCAAGCGATCGCTGATGCCAACCTAGAAATTACTCCAGCCAATGCCGAGCAGGTAGGAGTTTTAATTGGTAGCGGTATCGGTGGGCTCAAGGTGTTAGAAGATCAGCACGAGATCCTCCGCACTAAGGGGCCAGATCGTTGTAGTCCTTTTATGATCCCGATGATGATTGGTAACATGGCAGCCGGACTAACGGCTATCCAACTAGGCGCTAAAGGGCCCTGCTCCTGTACGGTAACTGCCTGTTCAGCGGGGGCAAACGCGATCGGGGATGCCTTTCGGTTGGTACAGCGTGGCTATGCCAAGGTGATGGTATGTGGTGGCACTGAAGCGGCAATCACCCCTTTATCAGTGGCGGGCTTTGTCGCCTGTCGCGCCATGACTAAGCGGAATCACGATCCAGCCCATGCTTCTCGTCCCTTTGACTTGAATCGGGATGGTTTTGTGCTAGGAGAGGGAGCCGGCATTTTAGTTTTAGAAGAGCTAGAGCAGGCGATCGCGCGGGGAGCTAAAATCTACGGCGAAATCGTCGGCTATGGTGCTACCTGTGATGCTTACCACATTACTGCACCTACGCCAGAGGGTGAGGGGGCAGCGCGGGCAATTAGTTTAGCCCTCCAGGATGGCAATATTTCCCCTGAGCAAGTGAGCTATATCAATGCCCATGGCACTAGTACGCCAGCCAATGACAGTACTGAATCTAAGGCGATTAAGCGAGTGTTGGGAGATCATGCCTACCGTGTGGCAGTGAGTTCTACTAAGTCCATGACTGGTCACCTGCTGGGTGGCTCGGGTGGGATCGAAGCCGTCGCCGCGGTGCTGGCAATAGAGCATCAAACTGCTCCGCCGACTATCAATCTAGAACAGCCTGATCCAGAATGTGATTTAGATTATGTCCCTAATGCAGCTAGAGCAATGCCGATTGATGTGGTGGTTTCTAACTCCTTCGGCTTTGGTGGTCACAATGTCAGCTTAGTGTTCCGAAAATATCCTTAAAACATGCTGAATTCTCCTGACCCGAGGGTTGCCTTAGCCTGGGCGATCGCGAATATTCATGGCAAAGGGTGGGCAACTGGCACGGGTGGTAATTTTAGCCTAGTGCTAGAGCGAGATCCCCTAGTGCTGTTAATGGCTCCTAGCGGCGTAGATAAAGGCTTAGTCCAGCCAGAGCAGCTAATTAAAGTGGACAGTCAGGCTCAAGTGCTAGAGGGGAATGGCAAAGCCTCAGCCGAGACTTTTTTGCATTTAGCGATCGCTTCTACCCTAGGAGCCGGTGCTATTCTGCATACCCATTCGATTTTTAATACGCTCATGTCTGAGCTATATGCTGCTAGAGGGGCGATTGAGTTTACCAACCATGAAATGCTAAAGGGCTTAGCAGGTATTACCAGTCATGATCAGAGTCTCAGCTTACCGATTTTGCCCAATTCCCAAGATATGCCTGCCCTAGCAGTAGTAGTGAGGGATTTGCTCACCCACCAGCCCCATATTGCCCCTGGAATCTTGCTAGCGGGGCATGGCTTGTATGCCTGGGGCAAAAATCTGTTCGAGGCAAGGCGGCATCTAGAAATTTTAGAGTTTTTACTAGAGCTTAACTATCGGCGGCGATCGCTAGGACTAATCTAGTTGATTCAATTCAGCTTGATACTGCCCCTGGCCGGTGGCAACTAGGGTAAGATGCTTGGGCGAATTTCGACCACAGAGTTTATGGCAGCCGCTCAGGTGAATAGTTAGATCCCGAAAGCTAGATTGATCTTCTAGGTTTTTGATCAAAAGTTGAGCATCTGCCCAGGTATCACTCAGGGCGGCACTGCAACCTTGACTGCCAACACAGGCACTAATCCTATGAGCGATCGCTTGGGGATCATAGCTTAGCTCTAATCTTGCTAATTCTTGCTGGACTAATGGTAAGTTTTCCTCTCCCAAACCAGGAACTAGCAAATTCTGCCAAGGGGTGAGCCTAATTTCCCCAGTGCCATAGGTGGCAGCGATCGCACCTATCCCTAAAAATTGTGATCCAGATAAATTGCCCAAGGTTGCCCCTACTCCGATCGCATAGTTACCGTCTTTTTGCACATATATCCCCACAGGCTGAGGGCCAGGAATCAAAGCCAAGGGTTGCCGCTTTGCCGCCGCCCACTCCAAATCTAGCCTCTGGTTCACTTTTCCCAAATATTTGCCTAAACCCCAATGGTCAATCAAGTCCCTAAGTCGGGGAGTCTTGTGGGATCTATGAGCCTGGCAATATTCCCCATACACCTGGGTAAAGGCTGCTAGGGTAGCGATCGCTTGACTAGGTAAGATCACTATTTCGCCATCCACGCCGCAAATATACAGCCGCAGATAAACTTGCCGATGGAGAATTTCCGCGCTCAATAACAAATCATTGGTAAAGCCTGTAATCGCCATTTGCTCTCCCCCATCAAACCCAACCGAGAATTTAGGGGAGACCTGTGCCAACTCAGGCTGAGCTTGAGTAAAGTCCTGCCAAGCTAAAACTAATGCCCAGGGGTCAAAAATTGCTTGCGGGTCAAGCCCAGCCATGGGACTGACCATCAAATTGCGGAGATGATCTAATTGGGGGTGTGCCAAGCCCAGTTCCTGTAAATGCTGCTGCCTAGTCCAGCTAATTTCTTGGCCTCGAATTTGCAAATTTGCCCGATTAGTAATCTGGATCTGACCAGTCAACTGGGCGATCACCTGAATTTGGCTAACATTTAATCTCCCGCCTGGAATCCGCAGCCGAGATAAATTACCATCTTTAGCCACCACCGGCGCAAATAGCCCAGGACAGGCACTCATAGCCCCAAGCCTGCCATGATCTGCTGCCGCTCTAACCCTTCACCAATAAACACCAGTCGAGTCAATTTGGGCTCATCTAGTCGCCAAAGCCGATCGTAAAAACTTGCCAAGCGATCGCCCACTCCCTGAAATACCAAACGCATCGACTTGCCAGGTACGCTGACAAAGCCCTTTACCCGATAAATTTTATAGTTTTCAAGCAGCGATCGCACCTGTAGCAGCAACTCGTCTGGCTCAAACCCCTGTTCAGTTACAATAGGCACCGAATTAATCTGGTCATCATGCTCATGCTCACCATCATGGTGACTCGGACGCGCCGCCAGATCATCCTCGACCGCCGCGTTGAAACCCAATAAAACCTCGCTATCCACCTCGCCGTCCTGGCAGGGCAGAATTTTCACGCCCGATCGCACCTGAGTCTCTAGCCAGCTAGTTACTTGCTGAATATCTTGATCGGTCAATAGATCTACTTTATTTAACAACACTAAATCCGCACAGGCTAACTGCTCTTCTAATAATTCCTCCAACTCGGTCTCATGGCTCAAACTTGGGTCTGCCTGGCGCTGCCGTTCTAGGTCTGCGAGATTGCCAATCAACTTACCTGAAGCGATCGCTCTCCCATCCACTACCGTCACCACACTATCAACCGTTGCTGCCGCCCGAATTTCTTGCCAGCGAAAGGCCTGGACTAGGGGTTTCGGCAAGGCTAAGCCCGAAGTCTCAATCAAGATGCAATCCAACTGATCACGGCGCTTGATCAACTCCTGCATGGTGGGCAAAAAATCCTCCTGCACCGTACAGCAGAGGCAACCATTATTCAGTTCCACAATGTTTGGCACAATCTCATTGCCCTCTTGATCACAAACCCGACAACTCCGCAGCAGTTCCCCATCAATCCCGATCTCGCCAAACTCATTCACCAACACCGCAATCCGTCGCCCCTGATTATTTTGCAACTGCGATCGGATCAAAGTAGTTTTACCGCTACCCAAAAAACCGGTAATTACCGTCACTGGAATTCTATGCACCCTAATAACTCCATTATTTTTGATAACTTTCCCCAAAAACTATTAGGACTTGCGCAAAGGTGATCTAAAACCCTGGCTTTAAGTGGGGCATAGCCCCACACCCCACTTGAGTGCTCTCAAACTCCCTTTTTCCAACAGTTCCCAAATTAGGCTGTGTAAGTCCTGGATTAATTACTTATGGAGGGGGTTCGGGGCACGCATCCATGTCCCCTGATTAGGGGTTTGGGGCGAAGCCCAATGCCTTTTACTTCTGACTGCCTTCTGATTAAAGTTAGCTAGCCAACACCTGCTCTAGCTCAACTAACGGCGGCACCTTTGCCAAAATCCCCGACTTCAAAAGCGGCGGCCGACTCTGCCAAGCCAAATTGCCAGTCTTACTTTGTAAATACAACTCCGCACAGGCAAAAATAGCCTCACTTACCTGGGGCAAGTTCTCGCTCTCCCTAGCCAGATCGCCAAACAGATAGGTGAACTTCTGCTCAGCCGCAAACCCCACTACACAAGCGCGATCGCAGGCACTCATACAGGCTACGGGTCGAATTTGATAACTCTGAGTCACCTCAAATCGAGCCGCATCCCCAGTCAATTGTGCTAAAAGCTTCTCACCACCACTAACACCCTGGCGCTTACCGTCCTGCCACACACTTGCACAGGTAGTACAGACATAAATAAAATGGGACTTCACGCTCCTGTCACCGCCTGCCATACAAAAGACACACCCAGTCCAGCGATCGCCAAGCCAGCCAGACCCAGCCACCTAGACAAGCCGCCCAGCCTAGCCACCAACCCATACACCCCCAGAGCGATCGCCAACTGCGTCACACTAAAGCCCAGCAAATAAGCAACCAGAGGCATCATTCCCGCCCCCACGATCGCCTCCCCATAAGCATAGCCATGACACAGCCCCGCGATCGCGCCCATCGCCGCCAAAATTCCTGTACCAAGCCCAGAATTAACTAGATCGTCCAGTCGATACTTAATCGCCAAAATCAAACCAAACACCACCACCGAAGCCGAGATCATCACCTCCGCCCCTGGCAAGTCCCAACCTTGCAAATATCCCCCAGTACCAACGATCGCTCCCAAACTAAAAGCAACTGGCAGTAAAAACCCCCGCCACTGCCCCACACTCACCAGTCCAATTGCCACCACAAAACTCAAATGATCCAAGCCAATTAGTGGATGCGCCAGCCCAGATAGCAATCCCCCCACCCAATCCTGGGGAGTCTTTCCCCCCATCGCATGATGTGCCATAGCCAGATCAGTCAGAGCCAAACCACCCAGAGCCAGCCCTGCGACTAGCGCTACAACTCTATATTTCTTAAACATAAACCTTGCTCGTACCGCGCGAGCAGACTAAATTGACCAACTAACCTAATATCCTTGGCGGGCATCCTGACTTGAGGAGCAAACTCTACCTCTTCACAGTTGCGGGACAGCGGTGGATTCACACCACACTTTCCCCAATTGACCCCAACTAAAATCACCTAAAAATTACTTTAGTCAAGCACAATTTCCAATGGCTGATCCCCATTAGAACCAAAGTACCAACCCAAATATTAGCTTAGATTTTTAATCAATTTCCCCAAACCATGCTCAAATCTTAACCAAAGCTCCCCCTAACATCATGTTTAAACTCCTAAAACGCCTATTCAATCAAGTATTTCACCGCACCACCACCCTCAAGCAGCAGCCCCTCAACCGCATTAGCCTGATCATCCTAATCATCGTTGACCTATTCATACTGCTCAACGTCTTCAGTGGCCTAGCCACAATCAGCCAATGGCACCGTAGCCCCAGCCAAGCCTTCTTCTGCCACAATCAATGGCAAGCCTATCAAAACAGCCCACCCACCCGCCCCAGAGATCAGAACATCCTCCAAACCACCCTAGAGCAAGAATTTTATCCCCAAATCGACCCAGGGCAACTAGGCGAAATCTCTCCCCTTTGCCAGGAATACCAGTCACTCCAACTCAAAGTCAAAAACCCCAGTAACCAACAGGCGTTCGCTCAGATCAACCTTACCCGCCGTCAGATCAGCAAGCTAGAAAGCACCAATCAAAAAATTCGCGCCCAATACGACTCCACCCTGCTCGAAAAAATTGCCCAGCAAGATCTTGATCAATCAATCAACCAAACCCCTGCCGCCGCCGCCAAAGCCGAGCTCAGCAAAAATCAAGCCGAAATCGCCAGCCTAGAGCAACAGATCGACCAAGCTCAAACCCAAATCAGCCAAAATCTCGACAGTCAGGCTTTCCTGCAACTTCTCCAAAACCCCAACAGATTTCAGACCCTCGACCAAGGCTATCAAACCGCCAGCTTCTGGTACCCCACCATTCAGACCAGCCTCCAGGCTCTCTTTTTACTACCCCTAATCGCGATCGCCACCACCATCTACAACACTGCCCAGAGCCGTCAATCTCCCCTAGTCGCCTTACTCTCCTGGCACGCCCTGGTAATCCTATTCATCCCCCTAATCATCAAAATCTTCGAGATTTTGCAATTTGGCGCCATCGCCAGTCTAGTCTTCAACCTGATCTCCACCATCTTCGGTAGCCTCCTCTTCCTAATCAGCTACTTCTACATTTTGCTGATTCCAGTGGTTGGCTTCGGGCTGATCAAACTATTTCAGAACCGTACTCCCTTCAACCTCAAACTCCAAGCCAGCAATCGCATTCAAAAAGGTTGCTGTGTTCAATGCAATCGCAAAATCCAACCCTTTGATAACTACTGTCCCCACTGCGGCTACTATCAACAAGTAGAGTGCCCTAACTGCCATGGTCTTACCTACAAACACCTTGATTACTGTCGCCACTGCGGACATCCGCAAGATCAGTGGATGGGGGGTATTTGGAAATAAATTGGATTTAGGTATTGACAGGAGGGGGTGGGATAGGTATATTGATAAAGCGCCGAAAACGAGGCCAGCGAGCCGAGGACTAAAGCGCTAGCGAGCACAGAACAATGACAAGA
>JANRLH010000015.1:0-30292 GCA_033762795.1 Pseudanabaenaceae cyanobacterium bins.68 | reverse complement strand
AATACTTCAACCAATGGAATCTGTTAAATCTGCCCGCTCACTATCGCCTGAAAAAACTGCGGCTATTCTAGATGGAGCAATGCAAATCTTCCTAGCTGAGGGCTATGCTGGCACTACCATGGATCGAATTGCAGCCGTGGCAGGAGTCTCCAAGCCCACAATCTATAATCATTTCCAAGATAAAGAGCATCTATTTAATTCCCTAATGGAAAAATTGGCTAAGGAAAAAGAATGGTCAAAGTGTCTAGTTTTACTGGAATCACCCTGCGAATCTGCGCCAGTTGTGCTTAGAGGTATTGCCAATGAGATGCTGAATAGCTGTAAAGAGCCTTCAACCATGAATACTTTTTATCGATTGGTGGTTGGAGAGTCAGGCCGCTTTCCAGAGTTGGGTAAAGCCTGTGTCAGGCATCTGGATAAGCCGATGATTGATGCCCTAACTAAATATTTCTCCTTCCTAAAACTGCCTGATCCAGAAGTTACTGCTCGCATATTTATGGGTACTTTGGTCTTGTATATCATTTCTAACGAAGTAATGCATGGTCAGGAGATTATGCCGATGGACTGCGATCGACTGGTGGAGAGCCTGATTAAGATAATTCTCCAAGATAGCTACTCCTGTTCCACTTAAACATAATCCTATTCGTTTTCCCGAATCGGACTGGGTAAATCCTGATCTAACCAGGACTTACGCGGTCTGATCTAGGAAGTGTTGTAAAAAGATAGTTTGAGGGTAAAGCCCCGCACCCCTACAAAATCTGAAGTCCTGCTAACTTAAGCCTGTAACTTTAAAATTCCCATCATTCCACCTGCTAATTGGAAATGTTCAGCTTGGGCAAATCCCGCTGCGATCGCTAGTTGTTCTTGGCCTTTGCCGTTAGGGAACTTTTCTAGGCTGGGAAAGATATAGGCATAATCAGATTTCAACCCCAACTGATCAGCCAAAGGTACTACCAGGTTGGCTAAATACCAGGCTTGAAAATCAGCGATCGCACCAGGGCTAGGGCGGTGAAAGTCTAAGATAGTAGCGATCGCGCCAGGTTTAAGCAAGCGATGGAGTTCGGCTAAACAGCCAGGAATATCTACCACATTACGCAAGCCGTAGGAAATTACTGCCCCATCAAAGCGATGGCTAGGCAGGTTGAGATTTAAGACATCTCCCTGATGCCAGCTAATCAAAGCCTGATATTTGGCAGGTAAAAGTTGAGCCTTGGTAGCAGCGATCGCTAACAGTTGGTCGGCAAAATCTACGCCAATTACCTGCCCGCTAGGATGGAGATAAGGAGCTAACAGCAAAGCTAGATCGCCAGTACCGCAGCAGAGATCCAGGAACAGATCGCCAGGTTGAGGATCACACCAGCGTACTGCCAGTTTTTTCCAGAGACGATGCTGCCCCAAACTTAGCCATTGATTCAAGCGATCGTAGTTGGGGGCAATGCGATTAAAAAGTTGTTGAATTTCTGCCATAGGATCAGGCGCTAGGAGAGTAAAATAGGCGAACGGGCTAGCAAACGTGAGATTTTAAACTTCAGGTGCCTAAATCTGCCACTCACAAAAAAAAATTAAAGTATCGGGCAGCCAAATACGGCAAACGGCGGCTCGATCAACTTAAGCGTAACATCTGGCTTTGGCAGAGGCTGATCATTCTCCTGCTAATTGAAATTTTACGGCGATCGCTTAGGGCGTTAGTGATTGGACTGCTCAAGTTGCTCAAGTGGTTTGAACAACTTCAGGTGAATCTACAGTCTCAGCCCAAGATCCACACTCAAATTAAGCCCAAAATCAAGCTGTCTTGGCGAAAACCTCGCCTACCATCCGTGGCGGGGCTATCAGTGCTAAGTATCTTCGGGCTGGCGGGCTTGTCCTACTATGGCATTACTCAACCCAGTATCAACACTCTCAACTGTCGCGGCAAGATCAATGGACGCTGGCAAACCAATTTGGGGGAAATTCAATTGCAGGAATCCTCTACAGGAATTAAAGCTAATTTTAGCTATTACAACATCAGGCGCGGCCGAGTTTCGAGCAAAATCAATGGGCGGCTAGACTATGACGTTTTGAATTTTGATTGGCAGGAACAGGCAGAGCAGCAGCCAGTTAAATCCGAAGGGCAGGGTATCCTATTGTTTCGGCAGCAATGTCAGGAATTTTATGGTAGCTATAGTTCGATTAGCCTCAAAAACGGCAGCTTTCAGGGCATACTAATTCAAGCGATCGCGCTCAATTAGTTTGAAGCAGACAATTGGGTTATCCAATTAATGCCAGGATCAGTCTCAACTTTAAGACTTACGCAAGGGTAGCTAAAACCTTAGCTCTGAGCAGGGTTGAGGGCTCTGCTCTCAGCCTCCTTTTGCCAGCAGTTTCCAAGTCAGACTGCGTAAGTCTGGAATTTCTGTTCTTTAACTAGAAAAATTTAAGCCTATGATTGTTCATCCTTTAATTGCTACGGCGGCGGCGGAAAATGCGCCATTGGTATTGTCGGCCGTGCTGCTCAGTTTAGTAGTGATCTACACTGCTAGCAAAATTGGCGCTGAGTTATCCAAAAAGTTAGACTTCCCCCCAGTCTTGGGTGAGCTATTGGCAGGCGTAGTAGTGGGAATTTCTGCCCTGCACCTAGTAGTCTTTCCTGAAAATGGGATCACTGCCAATGACTCGATGATCATGAGCTTATTGCAAATCTCTAATTCGCTCTCTCCTGAAGCGATCGCCAGTATTTTTGCCGAACAGAGTGAAGTAATCTCAGTGATTGCCGAGCTAGGGGTAATCGTGTTGTTATTTGAAATCGGTCTAGAATCAGACCTGCGCCAACTCAAGTCGGTAGGAATTCAGGCCTTTGTGGTGGCGTTTGTGGGAGTAGCAGTTCCCTTTGCGGCTGGCACGGCGGGACTAATGCTGATTTTTCATCTGGCCGCCATTCCCGCAATTTTCGCGGGGGCAGCACTCACGGCTACCAGCATCGGCATCACTTCCAAGGTGTTATCTGAGCTAGGACAACTGAAGTCGAAAGAAGGGCAAATCATCGTCGGGGCAGCGATTATCGATGATGTGTTGGGGATTATTGTGCTGGCAGTGGTGGCTAGTTTAGCCAAGACGGGGGAAGTCGATGTGCTGAATGTGGTCTACCTGATCCTGAGTGCGACTGCCTTTCTGTTTGGCTCGGTGCTGCTGGGTGGCATCTTTAATCAGAGCTTTACCTGGATCGTGAGTAAACTCAAAACCAGGGGTAATGTGGTGATCCCAGCTTTTGTATTTGCCTATTTTATGGCATTTTTAGGCAATGCAATTCACCTGGAGGCAATCTTGGGTGCGTTTGCGGCGGGTCTGGTTTTAGATGAAAGTGACGCGCGCTCTGAACTAGATGAACTGGTGAAGCCGATCGCTGATCTATTGGTGCCGATTTTCTTTGTGAGTGTGGGGGCTAGGGCTGACATTGGCGTGCTTAATCCCCTAGTGCCAGAGAATCGACCTGGGTTAATTATTGCCAGTTTTTTAATCGGAGTGGCGCTGATTGGCAAGGTGGTCACTGGTTGGGTGGTGTTTGGCATTCCTGGGGTTAATCGCCTAGCGATCGGGATCGGCATGATTCCGCGCGGTGAAGTGGGGCTGGTATTTGCGGGCATCGGCTCAGCTAGTGGCGTGTTAGATAAACCACTCCAGGCAGCAATCATCATTATGGTGATCCTGACTACATTCTTAGCTCCACCTCTGTTGCGAGTGGTATTTGGCGATCAACAGCCTGTAGAGAGTTTGACTTCCTGAGTCCTCTGGTTATTTCAGCCCTACTCCCTGGTATATTGAAAAAAGCCTAAGTATATAAATGTTTGAATAAATTATGACTAACCCTGAAAATGCGATCGCGCCCACCAAATCGGCCAAAGCTCCCAAACCTGCGCCCGAATCCACCTCTGAATCTGCCATCCAACTCCATCAGCCAGGGGTAAAAGCCGAACGGGTAGAGAGCTTTCGCGAAGGCGGTGCCGATCACCCGATCATGGCTGCTAGTCGCGAAATCATTGCTACTTTCTACATGGCAGGAGAGCGCCCCGTGGTTTCCTCAGAGTTAGAGATTACCGATTATTTTGTGTCCATGGGTAACAAGCGCCCGGTCGCCTCTAACCTGATCGACAATGCACCTGTACTGATGGGCTTCTTAGATTAAATAGCTAATCTCGGTAAAAGGTAACACCACAGGTTTCCGTGCCATCATATGCGCTCCTCTCGCGATAGAGACGAAATCGGTACTGGGGAAAAGTTTTCCACTTTACTGCCAAGAGACAAGCATCCCAAAGAGCTTGATAGTCTTCGCAGCATACATAGAAGGTATCAGTGCTAACACCAACTTCGGTCGCGCGTTGTAATGCTGCGAAGAGAGGAATACCAACGGCTGTTACCTGTTCGGGAATAGGCTCAGAGAAATAGAGCATTAATTATAGAGATTAAAAATAGACATTGAACATGAGCATAAATATTAAAGCATCTGGGGCTGCGGCAGCAGATTGGCAGGGTGATGGTTTAGCGATCGCGATCTTTGAGCAGACAGAAGTTAATTTGCCCGACCACCTCCAGAGCTTAGATCAAACAGCCCTAGGCGGGACACTCCAGGAACTGATCACAGAGGCTCGGTTCAAGGGCGAAGCCAATAGCTCGGTACAGGCTAGAATCGGCGGCCAAGCAGCGATTCGGAAAGTAATTTTGATTGGTTTAGGTAAGCCTGAACAACTGAGCCTAGAGACCTGGCGGAAAGCGGCGGCAGCAGCAACTAAATGGGCTACTCATCAAAGATGTGCCACCCTGGCAATTGATTTTCCCCTCAATCAAGATCTAGAGGCAATCGGTGCGATCGCTGAAGGCATCCTGCTCACCAGTCACAAGGACGAACGCTTTAAGTCTAAAGCTAGCCAACCTGAACCCCAGATTAACTTGACGGATATTACCCTACTGGGCTGTGCGCCTGAGATCGCTGCCCCCAGTCTTACCCTGGCTAACCAGGTGGTTAGTGGCGTGATTTTAGCCAGAGAGTTAGTATCTGCCCCTGCTAATTTGGTTACACCTAGCACCCTAGCCGAAACTGCTAGCGCGATCGCTGCCGAGTATGGAGAGCGGTTTAGTGTGAAGATTTTAGAGCAGCAGGACTGTGAGCAACTGGGTATGGGAGCATTCTTGGGCGTATCTCAAGCCTCAGATCTGCTACCCAAGTTTATCCATCTCACCTATCACCCTAGGGAGACACCGCAACACAAAATCGCGATCGTTGGCAAGGGACTCACCTTTGACTCCGGTGGTTTGAATATCAAAGCTGGTGCAGGTAGCAGCATTGAATTGATGAAAATCGACATGGCTGGTAGTGCAGCCACCCTAGGTGCGGCTAAAGTGATCGGTCAAATTCAGCCTCCAGGGATTGAAGTGCATTTTATTGTGGCGGCCTGTGAAAATATGATCAGTGCCAAGGCTATGCACCCTGGCGATATTCTCACTGCTAGTAATGGCAAAACCATTGAGGTGAATAATACCGATGCAGAAGGGAGGTTGACTTTGGCTGATGCTCTGGTCTATGCCGATCAACTACAGTTAGATGCGATCGTAGATTTGGCTACCCTGACTGGCGCTTGCATTGTGGCTCTAGGTGAAAGCATCGGTGGTCTCTGGTCTACCAATGGGGAGTTTGCCCAGGCTATTTGCCAAGCGGCGGCAAAGGCGGGTGAAAAAATCTGGCAGATGCCCCTTGAAGATAGCTACATGGATCAACTGAAGTCGGTGGTAGCCGATTACAAAAATACTGGCTCCCGCTCTGGAGGAGCAATTACTGGCGCCCTATTTCTCAAGCAGTTTGTGGCAAACACTCCAGCGTGGGCGCACCTAGATATTGCCGGGCCAGTATGGTCTGACAAGGAGAATAGCTACCACAATCCTGGAGGTACTGGCTACCCAGTGCGGACGTTGGTGAATTTGATTACCACCTTTAGACAATGACGATTGTTAGGAGCACCAGATCATTCTAAACAGTGATAGAACTTACGCAAAGGTGATCTAAAACCCTGGCTTTAAGTGAGGTGTGGGGCTACGCCCTCAAACTCCCTTTTTACAAAAGTTCCCAACTAAAGTTCCCAACTTAGGCTGCGTAAGTCCTGATATTATTTTGGATCAAATACAGCCCTTTCCTGGAATAGCAATTACAGAAACGGGTAACAGGGGTGAAAGCCTCCGTGCTGATTTTGTTCTCCTCTACAGTAGGTGAGAGTTTTGGAGTGCGGGGAAAATTGGGAATGCGCTTGATTAGGATATTAATAATCAAGGTCTTGTCTTTATTCAAATCATCGGGCTGATCGGAATGCGCTTGATTAGGTGATATCTGCTACCTTCACTCAGAATATGCACGCGCAGGTTATGTAGATCTAAGGGAGTAGTGCCACTTACCCAGGCTTGGTTGCTGTAAGAGATTTCGCCTGGATCAATTACGGTCACCGTGCCGCGACCCATGACTCTAAGGGTGCGATCGCTCTCGAAAATAGCTACAGTATCTTCATCAATACCTACCCCAATTTTGTCGGGAAAGGCAGCGATCGCGGTCATCAGTCTAGCCATGCGATTGCGGTTATGAAAGTGCTGATCCACAATAATTTCTGGCAAGATTCCTAAGCCAATGTTCATCTGCACAATTTCCCGATGGGGGGCTTCGCCACTGCCACCACCAGAGATCATTTCATGTCCCATGGCTGCAGCACCAGCGCTAGTTCCTGCCAAGACAACTCGCCCCTGCTGAGCTAATTCTCGCATGGTGATTGCTAGAGGAGTATCACCGATCAGCCCACAGAGTCTTAGTTGGTCACCACCAGTCATGAATATGCCAGTAAATTCGCGGATATGCCCATGGGCAGCGATTGCGCTGTTGCGTTCTCGAATATCCAGGGTTTCTACCACGCTGGCTCTCAGGTCAGTAAAAATTTGCTGATAGATCGCGCCAATGATATCTGGCTCACGGGAGGCAGATGGGATTATAGCTATGCGTGCAGAACTACCACCAGATTGCTCCACAAAAGCTTTTAATATTTTGCGGTCTTGAACTTTGTCTTCGCCCCCGCCAATAACCATTATTCCAGCTTTAACTAATGGAGACATTCCTGATTAAAATGATGCAACTTTCGATTTAACTATACAGGTTGAATATACTAGCAGACTAAGCTCAAAAGTGTTTAATTTGGCAACTATTTGGTAGCTTGAAAAGATTTTGCTATTTTGCTGGCAATCCTAATCATTATCCCAACGGGGATCGGTGATCAAGTCGCAGAGGCGATCGCGCAAGAGGTATTGATTGAGTTCGAGTTCATGCTCAATTTGGGGACGTTCACGCTCAGGAAAGAATCGGCAGATTGAGGCGATGGAGTGTTGAGTGCTTAAAGTCCCGCTTTCTACCAAGTGGCGGGCTTCATCACGGATCAGGTCAATGGAGTAGCTAGAATATCCAGGCGGGCAACTGGAGGGATAACTTAGGGTAACCATAGGTTTGAATGTATGTATTCAATTCCAAAATTGTGTAGCTCAATATACAGATTATAGGTGACGTTTCTTGGTTATTACCAGTAGATTCGGAAGATTTGTGGAAGTCTAGACCGATTCTCAATTGCCTGGGAGAGTATAGGGTAATTCACAATTATGACCAACCAAGTGCTAACTCAAAATTTTAGTCAAGCGATCGCCGTAGATGAAGCTCAGACTCAGGTAATTGGCGAACAGATTTTAGCTGCCAGTAAAGGCGGTATCTGGCAAAGATGGCAGCAGGAAATTCGCCTAGATGACAAGATTGTGGCTTGGGCGATGGCAAATGAGCAACTACGGGTGCAAATGTTTCGCTTAATTGATTGTTTGCCGGCCCTGCAAGGGCAAACCCAGATCGCTAGGCATATGCAGGAATATTTGGGCGGGATCAAGGGAGTTGATCTGCCTGGTTTCAAGTCTTTATTAAATTTTGGCTTGGACAATTCCCAGGGGCTAGCGGCAACTGCTCTGTCTACGGCGGTGTCCAGTTTGGCACGGCGCTATATTTGCGGCTCTAATCTGGGGGAAGCGGTGAAGTCAATCGAGAAATTACGGCGCGATCGCTATGGATTCACTTTGGATCTGTTGGGCGAAGCGGTCATTAGCCAGGTAGAAGCCCAGGACTATTTGCAGCGCTATCTCCAGATCATGACTGACCTGAGCGCCAAGGCCAAAACCTGGTCAGAGGTTGCTCAGGTTGATCGGGCTGATGGCGAAATTTTACCCAGGGTGCAGGTTTCGGTGAAATTGAGTGCGCTCTATTCCCAGTTTGATCCCCTTGATCCTGAAACTACCAGCTTGAAAGTAAGCGAGCCGGTGCGGGTGCTATTGCGCACTGCTAAGGAACAGCAATGCGGTATCCATTTCGACATGGAGCAGTATGCCTATAAGTCTTTGACCTTGAAAATTCTGCAACAGATTTTGCTGGAGCCGGAGTTTCGCGATCGCACTGATGTGGGTATTACCTTGCAGGGCTATTTGCGGGATAGTCAGAGGGATTTAGAGCAGATCATTGCCTGGGCGAAGCAGCGCGGGACACCGATTACTGTCCGCCTAGTGAAGGGGGCTTACTGGGATCAAGAGACGATCAAAGCCCATCAAATGGGATGGCCGCAGCCAGTGTTTAGCCAGAAGAGTTCTACGGATTTTAACTATGAACGCCTCACCCAGATCTTGTTAGAAAATCATCAGTATCTCTATGCTGCGATCGCTAGCCATAATGTGCGTTCTTTGGCAAAGGCGATCGCGATCGTCCAGCGCTTGAAAGTTCCCCAGCGCAATTTTGAAATTCAGGCGCTCTATGGCATGGGGGATCAATTTTTGAAAGCGATCGCCGATTTAGGCTATCGGGTGCGGGTCTATTGTCCCTTTGGTGAACTGATCCCAGGCATGTCTTATCTGATTAGAAGGCTGCTAGAAAATACCGCCAACAGTTCATTTTTACGCTTGAGCACCAATGCTCCCATTGGTGAACTATTGGCCGCACCCCAGCTAGAAACCAGGGATGGCACCCAGACTCAAGTTTATTTTGACGGCTTTACCAATGCCCCAGACCTAGACTTTGCCCAGGATGCGGCGCGGCAAGCGCAACTAGCAGCGATCGCTCAAGTGCGCAGCCAGTTTGGTCAGTCCTATGTACCAGTGATCAATGGTCAACCCCAGCCTGTAGATGCTTGGTTAGATTCGGTTAATCCAGCTAACTGCCAAGAGATTGTCGGCAAGATTGGCTTGGCTAACCTTGCCCAAGCGGATCAAGCGATCGCTGCTGCCCAGACTGCATTTAAAGGTTGGAAATCTCTAACTTCTCAAGCTAGGGGTAATTATCTCCGCCGTTTGGCGGATCTCCTCGAGCAGCGCCGCCTAGAGCTGACCGCCTGGATTCTGGCTGAAGTGGGTAAACCGATCCGCGAAGCTGACGCTGAAGTTTCCGAAGCCATTGACTTTTGTCGTTACTACGCCAAGGAAGCCGAAAGGCTATTTCAACCAGTGAGCGATCGCTCTTTGCCAGGTGAAGATAATACCTATGTGTATCAACCTCGCGGCATTAGCCTAGTGATCTCCCCCTGGAATTTTCCTTTAGCGATCGCCCTGGGCATGAGTGTTGCTGCCCTAGCTGCTGGCAATACCGTAATTCTCAAACCGGCGGCTCAATCCTCGGTAATTGGTGCCAAGATTATGGCCATGGTAGAGGCGGCGGGCATACCAGCGGGCGTATTCAATTACCTGCCAGGCAAAGGCTCGGTAGTAGGCGACTACCTAGTCAAGCATCCCCAAGTCCATCTGATTGCTTTTACTGGTTCCCAGACCGTAGGCTGTGACATTTACCGTGCCGCCGCCGAATTGCGCCCTGGGCAAAAGCATCTCAAGCGCGTAATTGCCGAAATGGGCGGCAAAAATACGATCATCGTCGATCAGAGCGCCGACCTGGATCAAGCTGTAGTGGGAGTGGTGCAGTCCGCCTTTGGCTATGCCGGTCAAAAATGCTCTGCCTGTTCGCGAGTCGTAGTAGTAGGCGGAATCTATGAGACTTTTTTAGCCAGATTAGTAGAGGCTACCCGATCGCTGGTAGTAGGTGATCCCAGTTTGCCTGCTACCAAGGTAGGGCCAGTAATTGACCAAGCTGCCCAGGCTAAAACCCTGGAATATATCAAATTGGCCGTTCAGACTGGCCAAATTGCCCTCACCATACCCGTACCCGATCACGGCTACTATATTAGCCCCACTATAGTCACAGATCTTGATCCTCAAGGAGCGATCGCTCAAGAAGAAATTTTTGCTCCTATACTAGCGGTTTTAACTGCCCCAGACTTTGATCAAGCCCTAGCGATCGCCAACAACACCGACTATGCTCTCACTGGCGGTCTATATTCGCGCACCCCTTCCCATATTCAACGCGCCTATACCGAATTTGAAGTAGGGAATCTGTACATCAATCGCGGTATTACTGGTGCCCTAGTAGACCGCCAGCCCTTTGGCGGCTTCAAACTCAGTGGCATCGGCTCTAAAGCCGGCGGTCGAGATTACCTGCTGCAATTCCTTGAGCCTAGGGTAATTACCGAGAATACCCAGCGCCAAGGCTTTGCCCCATTAGAGTCTTTAGGTGGCTAAAGTGATTATTCTTTTAGTGCTAGGAGAACCTACCTATTAGCTTGGTTTATAATATAAGTAAATATTATGTGTTGACTATTAAGCAAAACAAAAACTCATAGTTTTATTGCCAAATATTTTGGCTGAAAGCTTCACTAGAAGAGGCTTTTAACATTTAGTCACCAAAACAACAAGAATTTTAGCTAATTATCAATCAGGTCAAAAAGATCTGCCTAGCTATTACCTAAGCCAGTCAGACAGACTATGATGCAAAATATGCCTTCAAGGCTAGTGCATTTTTACAACTTCCCCCATTTTTGAGGACAACCATGGCTAAGTTCAAAGTTCGTTTAGTTAATCCTGCTGAAAACCTCGACACCACCATTGAAGTTGCTGGCGATGAGTATATTCTCGATGTTGCTGAAGCAGCCGGTATTGATCTACCCTATTCCTGCCGTGCAGGTGCTTGCTCTTCTTGCGCTGGCAAAATCACCAGTGGCGAAGTTGATCAAGCGGATCAGTCTTTCTTGGATGATGAGCAAATTGAAGCTGGCTATGTATTGACCTGTGTGGCCTACCCTGCTTCTGACTTGGTAATTCAAACCCACCAAGAAGAAAACCTCTACTAAATTTAATTCAGTTGGGACTTACGCAAAGGTGATCTAAAACTCTGGCTCTAAGTGGGGTGTGGGACTCTGCCCTCAAACTCCCTTTTGTCAACACTGCCAAAATCAGAATGCGTAAGTCCTGAATTATTGGGATTTTCAAAAGAATGGGGCATAAAAGTCATTAAAACCTATTACGCGGCTGCCCCCTTTTTATCACCCATTAACTGGCAAACTGCAACAAGTTCTGGTTTTATTGAAAAATTAGCCACACAACTACGCCTGCCACACAGAACCCGATCGCGATTAAGTAAGACCACATACGGGGATAGCTATTAATCACTGTGCCGCTAGTGCTTTTGATCTGTACCAAATCAACCCAAGGCGCTACACCACGGCGAAACCACCCTAAGCTTTTTACTTCTGCGCCTACTAGACTATTGACGCGGGTCATGCCGAACCAGACATTGCCCAGGGAGCCAAAGCGTGAAACATAGCGCAGATAGATCATGCCAGTATCATCTTTAAGCTTGAGATCGGAACCCAGTTGATTACCTGCATCGCCCCGACCAATCAGTTCTCCTGTTAATCTAGTGGGTTGACCGCGCAAGGGGCTGGCATAGGGATCAGCCATCAGGCTTAAAATGTCATTGAGTTTGGCAAAGTCATAATCAGGGAACTGCACCCAGGTTTTTAATAGGGAGCCGATGCCAAAGCCAACTAGACCGCCAGATAGGATGGTGCCAGCGGGGATCAAAGCACCTGCAACCAGGCCAATCACCATGCCTAACAGGGGAGCAAAGTTGACTGCAAGATCTAAGACAAAGTTGCCATACAGACGCTTACGATCTAGGTTTTTACCTAAGGCAATGATTGGCGCGATCGCAAACTCTACTGGCTGATCGAGTTGTTCCGCATAGTTACTCAAAGCCCTAATCCGTTTGCCCGTAAGTGGATGGGTAGAGTTGAGCTCTAGCAAGGTTGCCCAAGGATTGAATAAATCCCATAAAAACACTCGGCTAACCTGTGCTTGATCAGTAGAGATACGATAGGCATTGCCAGTGGCGGCGGCGGCTTTAGGATCATAGATACCCAAGGCTCTGGTACCCTCAGTCAACTGACTAACTTCACCACTGCGCTCCCGTTCTGTCAAAATACCATAGGCGATTTTCACTAAGGCTCTAGCCAGAGCATTGGGATTAGAAGTGGTTTCCGCCGCAAATTTGTCGGCAAAATATTCTCGAGTGCGGGAAAGGTAAAGTAGTAGGTATGTGCCGACCCAATAGAATATATACGCCACTAGAGCAGCAGTTTGGGCAGCGTCCTTGGATTTACCCCCACGAACTCGGCGGGCAAACACATAGATCAGGTACATAATCTGCACTAGGGTAGATGCCAGGGTCATAACCGCAAAGTCCCAATGCACAATATGACCGAGTTCATGGGCATAGACGGTAGCAATTTCCTCGTCTTCTAGGTAGGTAAATAGTCCGGCGCTAACTACTAGGCGAGACTGATCTCGCAGGCTGCCATAGGTAAAGGCGGTAGGGTTCTGGTCGTCAATTAAGCCTAATCGGGGCTGTTTAATTTTCTGCTCAGCACAAACTCGCGTCAATAGTTCAGCAGCAGTGGGGCTAAGTTTGGCTAACTCACCCAGACTAATCCATTTAGTTTTGTAGAGCCAGTTCTGGGAAAGATCGAGCAGAAACGGAGCTAGGAAGAAAAAGACTAGGTTGAAGACTAAGGTGCCAGCGATCGCGATTCCTAAACCCAGCCAAGGTCGATCGCTATCAATAATTAGACTGATGCTTAAAAATAGGCTAACTAACATGCCGCTAATCAAGCCCAGGGTGACCACAGAAGCGATCGCTAGATTTCCACCTGCACCAAAGATCAAATTAAGTTTGCCGTTACCAGAAAAAGAGTTTGCCATCCGACCATGCTCCCAAAAAAATAAGGTTTGCCAGTTCTAGAACTACTGTCAGCGTGTAATTACATGAATCAGGACTTACGCAGTCTGATTTAGGAAGTGTTGACAAAAGGGAGCCTGAGGGCATAGCCCCACACCCCACTTAAAGCTGGGGTTTTAGATCACCTTTGCGTAAGTCCTCATGAATATTGTCCCAGGGGAAAAGCCTGAAATCATGCAAAACTTTGCCATCACCGCCGCCGCTAATCAAATTGATTAACATTACCCAAAGCTCAAATGCTATAGTTTTAAGCTACCCTTGTCAAAATTTATTCAGTCGCGATTTCCAGACAGCATGAAAGTTACCATCGAACAACTCCCCGCTAGCCAAGTTGGTTTTGAAATTGAAATTGACGGCAGCAAATCCCAAGCCGTTTATGATCGCACGGTGCAAAAAATCATCAAAAATGCTGAGATTCCTGGATTTCGCAAAGGTAAAGCACCCAAGCAATTGATCTTGAATCAGTTTGGCAAAACTCAACTCAAGGCGAATGTGCTAGAAGATTTAATTGAAGAATGTCTCACCCAGGCAGTCAAGGATTACCAGGATCAAATCAAAGTAATTGGTCAGTTTGAATTAGACCAGAAAGAAGAAGTGTTTGCCAGCTTTGAGATTGGGCAGCCATTCACGCTGAAAGCCAAAGTAGATGTAATGCCTGAACCTAAGCTAGGTCAATATACTGGGCTAGAAGTCAAGGCAGAACAGGTAGAACCAAAGTTGGAGGAAGTTGATCGCCTCCTGAGGAGCTTTCAGATCCGCCGCAGTACCCTGGTGCCAGTGGAGGATCGCCCTGCCCAAGCTGATGACGTGGTTTCAATTAGCTACACGATGGCAGACAAAGACAGTGGTTTAATTTTTGCAGAGCAGACCGTGGAAAACTCCACTTTTACGCTGCCCTCTGCAGAAGCAGATGATCAAGATGAAATCGACGAGCTCCCCGAAATTATCGCAGCAGTGCCTGGGATGGCGATCGCTGAAACTAAAGACCTTGAATTTTTCCTTGACCCAGAGGAATGGGATCAGCCAATGGCGGGCAAAACTGTAGTGTTTAGGATTACCCTCAACGAGCTTAAGGTCAGAGAACTACCAGAGCTAGATGACGAATTTGCCCAGGCAATCAGCGAAAAACAAACCATGGCAGAGTTGCGTCAATACCTAGAAGAGCGCACCCAGGAAGAAGCCGCCAGCAAAACTCAACTAAATACCAATGATGCAATTATGAGCGCCGTGCTAGCACAGCTAGAAGTGGACATTCCCCAGGTGATGCTTGACCAAGAAGTAAATAACTTGATTAGACAGCAAATTGACTTCTTGAGCCAAAAGCCAGAACTGCGCCCCATGCTCAACCAGGTATTCACCCGCGAGAACCTACCTCAAATTCGAGAAACCAACCTACCTGAAGCTATCGCTCGTATTCGCCGCTCTTTTGCTCTGGATCAGATTGCCAAAATCGAAAAGATCGAGCCAGATCCGGTCGAGTTAGAACAGGAGCTAGCGCAAGCTCTGGCAGAAATGGAAGATGCCAAGAACGCTGATCCCGAAGAGATCAAAGAGTTAGTGCATATGGGTCTGGTCAATAAAAAGGTGTACCAGTTTTTGCAGGAAAACAATCGGGTAAAACTTGTACCTGAGGGTACGCTTGAAGATGAAGCTCAAGAGCTAATAGCTGCTGAAGCTACAGTTGAGAGTATTGCCCAAGAAGTGGTTGAGCCTGTACTTGAAACCCCCAGGGAATCCACCCCGGCGGTTGAGCCTGTACTTGAAGCCGCTGCCGAACTAGAGACCCAACCCACCCCAGCCCCCAAGACCGCAAAATCCAAGAAATCCCCCAAGTCAAATGGTTAAGCTCTAGTATATTTGAGGCATAATAGGCTCACATCTTCCAAATCTAACAGAGCTATGCAGGACTTTCCTCAGTTGACTAATTCCCCTTACCCGATCGCCGAAATCGTGCCGATGGTGGTGGAACAATCTGGTAGAGGTGAACGGGCGTTTGATATTTACTCTCGCCTGCTGCGGGAACGGATTATCTTTCTGGGCACACAGGTGACAGATGAATTGGCCAACCTGATCATGTCTCAACTACTGTTTTTAGAAGCTGAAGATCCCGAAAAAGATATTTACCTCTATATCAACTCTCCAGGTGGTTCGGTAACGGCGGGGATGGCAATTTACGATACCATGCAGCATGTGCGTCCTGATGTTTCCACTATCTGCATGGGCATTGCTGCCAGCATGGGGGCTTTTTTGCTTTCAGGCGGAGCTAAGGGTAAGCGCCTGTGTTTGCCCAATGCCAGAATTATGATCCATCAACCCCTAGGCGGCGCAAGGGGGCAAGCGGTGGACATTGAGATTCAAGCCAAAGAAATTCTCTATCACAAGCAGGTTTTAAACCAACTCCTAGCTGAACATACGGGGCAGTCCCTTGAAGTGATTGAGCGGGATACAGATCGAGATTTCTTTATGTCTGCGATCGAAGCCCAGCAGTATGGTTTAGTTGATCAAGTTGTCCACAAAAAATCTTCTCTAGCCTAGTTTCCTTCCTATGCCAAGCAAGTATGATGCCCACCTCAAATGTTCTTTTTGCGGCAAGTCCCAGGAGCAAGTTCGCAAGCTAATTGCTGGGCCTGGGGTATATATCTGTGATGAGTGTGTGGATCTCTGTAATGAAATTCTAGATGAAGAAATTTTTAGCACTCCCCCTATTCACCCGCCCCGCCGCGACGCACCTGCTGAAAAACGCAAACCTAAGACTGAAATTCGCTTAAATCAGATTCCGAAGCCCAGAAAAATTAAAGAGTATCTGGATGAGAATGTGATTGGTCAAGATGATGCCAAGAAGGTGTTGTCGGTGGCAGTATATAACCACTACAAGCGGCTGAGTTTTCTGAAGCAGCCAGAGGACTCAGTGTTAGATGCAGACTTTGAGGATGGCGTAGAACTGCAAAAGTCTAATATTTTGCTCATAGGGCCTACTGGCTGTGGCAAAACCTTACTGGCTCAGACCCTGGCAGAAATGCTAGATGTACCCTTTGCAGTAGCCGATGCAACTACCTTAACTGAGGCGGGCTATGTGGGTGAAGATGTGGAAAATATCCTACTGCGGCTGTTGCAGGTGGCCGACCTAGATGTAGAAGAAGCCCAGCAGGGAATCATTTACATTGATGAAATCGATAAGATTGCTCGCAAGAGTGAAAATACTTCAATCACGCGGGATGTTTCGGGTGAGGGTGTGCAGCAAGCTCTACTCAAAATGTTGGAAGGTACGATCGCTAATGTGCCACCCCAGGGCGGGCGGAAGCATCCCTACCAGGACTGTATTCAAATTGACACCAAAAATATTCTGTTTATCTGTGGCGGTGCATTTGTAGGATTAGACAAAGCGATCGAGCAACGCACGGGCAGAAAATCTATGGGCTTTATCCAACAGGGTGAGAACTTGCCGAAGGAAAAGCGTACGGCTGATATGCTCAAGCACTTACAGCCAGAGGATTTGGTCAAATTTGGCATGATCCCTGAGTTCATTGGTCGCGTGCCTGTAACTGCGGTAGTTGATCCCCTAGATGAAGAAACTCTGATGTGTATTTTGACCGAGCCGCGCAATGCCCTAGTGAAGCAATACCAAAAACTATTGCGCATGGACAAGGTGGAGCTAGAGTTTGAGCCTGAGGCAATTAAAGCGATCGCTAAGGAAGCCTATCGCCGCCGCACGGGTGCCAGGGCGTTGCGGGGGATTGTCGAACAGTTGATGCTAGATGTGATGTATGAGTTACCTTCTCGCAGTGATGTGACCAAGTGTGTGATTACCAAGGAGATGGTAGAAAAGCTATCTACCGCAGAGCTATTGGTGTTACCGCTCTCTAAGCCTGAATCTGCCTAGGTGTTTGCTTGAGGATTTTGCGTAAGTATCTATCTAAGTCAGGACTTACACAGCCTAATTTGGGAACTGTTGGAAAAAGGGAGTTTGAGGGCAAAGCCCACACCCCACTTAAAGCCAGGGTTTTAGATCACCTTTGCGTAAGTATCTATCTAAGTATCTGTTTAAGCACAGGTTAGAATGGTCATAATAATTAATTAGGTGAATTATGAAAGCAATTTGGAATGGGGTAGTAGTGGCTGAGAGCGATCGCTGCGAAACCGTAGAAGGTAACGCCTATTTTCCGCCAGAGGCGATCAAGTCGGAGTATTTTAAGCCTAGTAATACCCATACTACCTGTGGCTGGAAGGGGGTCGCCAGCTACTACACCCTAGAGGTCAATGGCGAGACTAACCGTGATGCAGCTTGGTATTACCCAGAAGCTAAGGAAGCTGCTAAGAACATTCGTGGCTATGTGGCATTTTGGAAAGGGGTACAGATTCAGAAGTAGTTGAATGACCGAAGATTTTGATGTAATCGTAATTGGCGCAGGCATCGGTGGCTTAGTCACTGCTACTCAACTTGCGGCTAAGGGGATTCAGGTACTAGTGCTAGAAAAATACCTGATTCCGGGTGGCAGTGCTGGCTACTTTGAGCGTAATGGCTACCGCTTTGATGTGGGCGCTTCCATGATTTTTGGCTTTGGCCAGCAAGGTACTACTAATCTGCTTACCCGTGCTTTGGCGGCAGTAGATGTAGAACTAGAAACTATTCCTGATCAGTCCCAAGTTCATTACCATCTGCCCCAGGGCTTAGAAATCAGGGTAGATCGAGATTATGAGCAATTTATCCAAACCTTGAGCGATCGCTTCCCCCAGGAAAAAATTGGCATTCGCCGCTTCTACGACACCTGTTGGCAAGTATTTAATTGCTTGAATGGGATTGAACTTTTATCCTTGGAAGAGTACAAATACTTATTTAGGGTGTTTTGGCAAAATCCCCTGGCCTGCTTGGGTTTGGTGAAATATTTGCCCCAAAATGTGGGTGCGATCGCCCGGCGGTATATCTCTGACCCAGAGTTGCTTAGGTTTATCGACATGGAATGCTATATCTGGTCGGTGGTACCGGCTGACCAAACACCGATGATCAATGCGGGGATGGTGTTTAGCGATCGCCACTACGGTGGAATTAATTACCCCAAGGGTGGCGTAGGTAAAATTGCGGAGAAGTTAGTAGAAGGCTTGCTGGCAAAGGGCGGCAAAATTTCCTATGGCAGTCGAGTGAGCCAGGTAATCCCAGGAGGCAAGAGGATCAAAGTTAAGCTGGCTAATGGCGAGATCCTGAGCGCTAAGCGTCTAGTGGCGAATACCACTCGATGGGATCTATTTGAACAGCTATTAGCCCCCCACCAACTCCCCCAGGCTGAACAGACGTGGCAACGGCGCTATCAAAAGTCTCCTAGCTTTTTGAGTTTACATTTGGGGGTGAAGGCTGAGGTGATTCCAGTCGGTAGTGACTGCCATCATGTGTTGCTGGAAAATTGGCAAGATCTGCAAAAATCCCACGGTACCATCTTTGTGTCGATTCCGACTCTGCTTGATCCAGACTTAGCTCCTGCAGGCTACCACATTGTCCATGCCTTTTCTCCTAGTTGGTTAAGTGATTGGAGTAACCTGACCGAACAAGAATACCAAAGCCATAAGGAGGAAGCCGCTAACCAAATTATTGATCGCCTGGAGCAGATTTTTCCGGGTTTGAGCGCAGGGCTGGATTATCAAGAGGTTGGTACGCCCCGTACCCATCGTCGTTTTTTGGGCAGAGTGGATGGCACCTATGGCCCGATCCCCAGGTTTAAGTTGCCAGGTTTATTGACCATGCCCTTTAATCGTACCGCGATCGCTAATTTATATTGTGTAGGTGATAGCACTTTCCCTGGACAGGGCTTGAATGCGGTGGCGTTTTCAGGGTTTGCCTGTGCCCATTTGGTGGCTGATGGCTTGGGTAAATAGGCTTAGCTAAGCTGCGCTAGCATCACTTGCAGGCGATCATGGTGGCTATAACCACTAGTAACGCATCGACTACGTCCGGCTTGGGCGATCGCTTCACGCAAGGAATCATTGGCGAGATAATACTTGGTTTTGGCTAATAGCTCCGCCGGGGAAGCAAAAAATTCCGCCTCTTTGCCTTCAATAAATAACGCCTGATGCTCGTCGGTGCGCTCTGTGAGCATAAAGCCGCTGCAAGCAGGAATTTCTAGGCTTCTGCTGGTGTGGCGATCGCGATTGAGCTGGCGTAAAAAATTAAGATTAATCTTACTTGTCCAAATTGCGGCAACAAACTCAGAACCATAGATTGCCTGGTATTGAATATCCAAGTTGGGATGGGAGTTTCGCCATCTGTGCCACTCTGACCCCCAAATTTTGACCTTAATCCCTTGCTTTGCCAGGTACAGCATACTCTGGGCGCGATCGCGTTCAAAACTGCCCACAAAGCTGACATCTGCTTGCCACTGGGGCGGGGTGGGTGGGGGGGTATGCAGATAGCGATCGTAGGCTTGATAGATGCAAAATACTTTTTGCGCCCCCAATTTGGGTAATTCTTCCAGGTTACGGGGCTTGGTGGTAAATACTAGATCAAACAAAGGTAGCGATCGCTTGAGATAAACCGAGCGATTGTGCCGCAGGAAAATGTCATCTTCCGAGTAAAAAATGATCTTTACTTGAGGCAGAATCTGGCGTAACTGGTGATAGGTAGAAGGCGGCAGAGTGAGTACCTTCTCAATCCAGATCAGATCGGGGGCAAATTCTTGGGCGAGTTCTGGCAGGGTTTGCCTAAGCTTAACTAGATCAGCAGGATAGCCTAATTTCCAGCGCAATCTCTGGATCAGACTAGGGCGATCGCCCTGCTCAGACACAGTAGAAATTTCAGTAACGGCGTAGCCCAGATCTCGGAGGGCTTCTAATCTTTGTTTAGCTCTGGCATGGCTGCTCAACTCAGCGACAAACAGAATTCGCATATTTAATTAGGCTTGGCAGCAATTAATTCATCAGTTTGATCGAGATCGGCAGCCGTGAGAGATTTTAGCTCATAGCCCCAGGATTTGAGCAGAGCGCAACAGGCTTGATGCACCTCAGCGCCATGAGTAGCCAGAAAAATGGTAGGAAAAGCTCGGTTAATCACTTGGCTAGCTCCTTTCAAAACCGCTAATTCTGCCCCCTCCACATCAATTTTCAGATGATTGGGTAGGCTGATTTGGGCTTGAGCATATAGATCATCCAAGCTAGTAGCATCTACTTCCAATTCTCCTGTGGTCGAAATATGACCGATGCAGTGATTTTCGGACTGGTCAAATTGAATCTTGCCGCTAAAATCCGCTACTGCCACGGGAAATACCCTCACATTCTCGCAGTGATTAAGCGCCAGATGAGTTCGCAAATAAGTAAGATTGCGTGGTAGAGGCTCAAAGGCAAATACCTGTCCTTGATTGCCGACAATTACCGAGGCCAACAGGGAATAGAATCCCACATTTGCACCAATATCAAACACCACATCTCCAGACTTGATGGTTTGCTGAAATAATAGTTGTTTTTCGTATTCATAGCTGCCCAACCAACAGCCATGGTTGCTAGCACCGACAATCCATTTTTTCGACTTTAATCTGCCCTGCAAGATGGGTACTTCTAGGTTTGGCGGTAGCAACTCTAGGGGTTTTCTCAACAGTTTGCCCAGCAGAGATTGATTGGAAATACCAGAAAAATTCATATTCATAGTGCTAAGCTGGCTCTGATGCCCTCAATATCTGTCCTAAAACTCCAATTACGGATGATCCCATGGCTTTGCGCTCCTGCATTAGCAGAATTAGCGATCGCCCATGCCAGGCTAGCTTGCAGTTGCTCAATGTTACCCGTGGCAAAAATTTTACCATTCTCTTGATCTTTAACTAGGTCAGGGGCGCAACCGACCGCATCACTCACCACCACGGCTTTACCAGCGTTCATCACCTCATTGATCGCTAGACCCCAAGGTTCAAAGCTAGAAGGTAAGACAAACAGATCACAAAGATCATAGATGGCGGGCATTTGGGACTGATTGCGAAAGCCCAAAAAGCGAATGGAATCGTCACCACTAGTCAGGGTTTCTAGGGCTGTTCTCATCTCTCCATCCCCCACAAATAGTAAATAGGGTTTGGGATGCTCAGGAAGCAGTCTATGGGCAGCGATCAGGTCTTGGGGACGCTTCCAATCTACTAGCTTGGCAGCATAGAGGATGATTGGTCGATTTGGTTGGAGATTGAGCGACTGGCGCAGTTGATTTCTGTGGGTTTGCGCCTGTTGGCTGAGACTAAAAAAGAAGTCATTGTCTACGGCATAGGGCACAGGATAGAGGCGATCGCTGGTAATGCCAAGGGTTTGATAGAACTGACGATTGAGCGTGCCGATGTAGAGAAATTTAGCAATTCTTGGTAGTAACCACTTAAAGAATTGAGCTTTGAGCAAGCTTTTCCAACCCTGCCTGGAGTTTAAGCCGTTAGACTCGCCCCGCATCAGTACGGGCAGATCTAACCGATTAGCGGCGAGAATTGCTTGCAAACTGCAAATCTGTGACCAGCCATGCACCCAAACCGCATCAAACTGTCCTTGCTTAAGTTGAGCGTAAATGTCTAGAGCGATCGCTTGCCGCCAAGTGTCAGTGGGTTGTTTAGCACCCCAGGTCTGCAAAAAATGATGATCGTAGCCCTGAGTGAGGGGAACATCCCACTCCACCAACTGTTGAAAGCCGGGATCAAGATAGCCCTTGACCGAAAAATCGCTATAAAAAAATACTTTGATTTCCAGATCGGGTTCAGCAGCAAGCAGGCGTAACAGGGGAGCTTGGTATTGAATCGGATGGGAGACAAAATAGGCTAAGCGTTTCATCAAAACTATCCCTGGGTCAGGGCGATCGCGCTAGGGACAGAAAGCGTCTCTATTTTACGCCCAAATAAGGCTCTGGGTGCAAGTAAACTACGCAACAACAACCAAATGGAAGCCAGTTCGCCAGGAGCACACTGCCGCCGCCATTGCCCTGGACGGCAAAATAACATCTCTACCAAGCGGCGATGTTGGGGGAGGGGGGGTGGGGCAAACTCTAGGCGCACGGTAGGGAAGCCATTGATTAGGTGTTTGTGGCTAATTTGAGCAGTGAGTTCAATGTTGTCTTCGACAATCTGCAAGTTGACGGTTAGGGGCTGACTGGGGCTCACTATCGGCAATCCCGCTTGGGTGAGGGCAGCGATCGCGCCGACTTCGGAAATGGTCGAAGTCCTGCCCCAAAATACTCTAGTCTGTCCCGCTTGCTCGTAGCTAATCCGCACTGTGCGTGCCAACTCAAACCATTCGTAGAGATCGGGCTTAGGCAAGTCCAGCATTACCAGCAAAGCAATGCTCAGCAATACTAGGTTATAGGCACTCCAAATCCAGCCTAGTTCTAAGCCTTTGGTATGAGTCGCGCCACCTGACAGCATCAAACAATTGCCCAGATTTCGCCAGAGACTGACTGCCGTCAGCATAAACAGTCCAATCAAAGGAGCCGCCAATCCCCAGTTAAAACTGTAGCGATCGCGTTGCCCCCCCTTAGGCGTGACTTTAAAGCCTTTGGCAAAGGGATTGAGTAAAGTTTGAATCACGGTCAGTGCCAAAGGAAAACACAACACCACATCATAAATATCTGACAAAAAAGCTGAACGACTGCGATCGCTCAACCAGCCAAACACTGCCAGATGCACTAGATACTGGGGTAAAAAGTAAAATAAAATTTCTGCCATATTCGCCTGCACCGCCACAATTCCCAAAAAGGAATAGGCCAAGGGGATCAGCAAGAAGCCTACCCGTGACAAGCTGGTAAACCAATGCAAGATGCCAGTAAAGTGTGCCACCCTTTGCATCAGGCTTAAGCCTGGAATCGTGAGGGGATTTTCGGCAATAAAAAATGCCTGCAAAGTTCCCCTTGCCCAGCGTAATCTTTGGGTAGCCTGGGAACCCATATCATCGGGAGCCGCCCCTGCGCTCAGCTTTTCATCCAAATAGACCAAGCGATAGCCCTGACCTGACAGACGCACCGAAGTGAAGTAATCTTCGCTCAAAGAGCTAGTGACAAACTCCCCACCTGCTGCCTGTAAAGCCTGGCGGCGCATCACAAAAGAAGTGCCTGCGCACACCACACTCTCAGTACCATCCCGCACTGGTTGAATCTGGCGATAAAATACCTCCTGCTCTGGCACTAGGATATTTTCTAGACCTAAATTGCGGGTGATCGGGTCGGCGCTATAAAAGCTCTGGGGGGTTTGCACTAAAGCTATCTGTTGATCCTGAAAGAAGCCCACTGTCCGAGTTAAAAAATTGCGGGTGGGAATAAAATCTGCATCAAAGCAAACGATTAAATCCCCGTGGGTACGAGCGATCGCATAATTTAAGTTACCCGCCTTGGCGTGTCGATGTTCGGGTCTAGCTAAATATTCACAGCCCAACTCTGCTGCTAATGCCTGTACCTGGGGGCGATTTTGGTCATCTAGCAGGTAGATGGTTTTGGCCGAGTAGTCCAAAGCTTGGCAGCCAATCACTGTGCGGCGCAGAATGAAACTAGGCTCATTATAGGTAGGAATCAAAATATCCACCGTGGGGCAAAATTCACCCGCAATTACTGCCTCAGCTAAACGGTCAGCTTCGGGGCGGCGATCGCGACTTTGCACCAATAAAAATAATTGCAGTAAGCCATTAAACACAGTCAGCATTTCCAGCAGGTATAAACCTAAGCTAAATAAGCCATTCCAGGGATCGGTCAAATTCAGGGTAGAAAAAGTGCGCCAAATCACATAGCGACCAATCAAAATGATCAAGATTGCTACCACCACAAACCGCGACCAAGTTTGGGGCTGGGGGTAGACTTTAGTAATCAAGTAAACTAAAAAAGTAAACAATATCGTCCAAGCCACCAGCACAGGGCTAGCAGCGATCGGCACCTCTAACCAAGTAGGCGGCGCATCCTGAAAGGTTTGAAGCTGAGCAAAAATTCGCCCGATATGGCCTTCGCCCGCGAACCAGGCAGCTACCACCAAGCCACAAATTCCCACTAGGCCAAACATTACCAGGGTGGCAGTTTGAGGCCTAAGCACTAGGCGCGGATCAACAGCAGGCTGGGGAGAATGGGGCATAGTTTTGTCTAGACACACACTTAATTTAAATTACGCCCCTAGTCAGCAAATGGATGGGGCTGTGCCTTGTAAATTTATCTACGACCTAATTCTACCCTGGAGTACCAAATCCCTATGGGTAAGAATACCAGGATAGCTTTCTTAGCAGCTTACCAACATTCCCTCAGTCAAGCAAATGTCGAAAATTTTTCTAAAACCGGTGGCCGGGCTGTGCCCTGCGACCCTTTGCCTACCTACTTAGAATCGAAAATGCTGTTTAATCAAGTCCCAACGGGAGCAGTCCCAAAAATCTCGATGGGCAGTAATTAACTGAGCCTGATCAAATTCCAATTCGCTTCTGCCAGATACAGATACCCGTGGCTGCCAGGGTAAGGGAGCATTCCAACTCATTGTCCAACGGGTAAGAATCATCCCTTCACCCAGTTCAATCTCATGCAATTCTAGGCGTAGATTCTTAAACCAGAAGGTAATAAAGGCAATCATCTCCTGGTAGCGTTTCAGTCCGCGAAATTGATATACCGGATCTTGAAAGTAGACTTGAGGATGATAGACCCCATAGGTTTGGGCTTGAGGGAACCTGGCATAGTCCTGTTTAATGATTTCCAGTAATTCCATAATTTTCTAGGAACGGGCGGTTGGCTTTAGGCTAGCTGCCGTTTGACCGAATAAAATCTTTTTGCCCTCTTCCGTCACAGTAGGGCGAGTTTTGAGGGGCTTGCCTTTCTCGTAGGCGCGTTCTACCGCAGGACGTGACTGGATAGCCTGATACCAGCGTTGCAAACTAGGGAAATCTGCCAGGTTTTGCTGCTGGCGTTCATGTAGCACAATCCAGGGATAACACGCCATATCCGCAATTGAATAGCTGTCAGCCAGGTACTCATGCTGTTCTAGCCGCAGATCTAGCACCCCATAGAGGCGATTGGTTTCAGCTACATAGCGATTGATCGCGTAAGGAATTTTTTCTGGGGCATACTGGACAAAATGATGATTCTGACCTGCCATTGGTCCTAGCCCTGCCATTTGCCAAAACAGCCATTCTAGAGTGGCTTTGCGCTCGCGCCCCTGACTAGCCAAAAACTTCCCGGTCTTTTCTGCCAGATATACCAAGATTGCCCCAGATTCAAATACCGAGATTGGTTCACCGCCATCTAGGGGGGCATGGTCAATGATTGCTGGGATACGATTGTTGGGGGCGATTTTGAGAAAATCTGGTTTGAACTGATCGCCGGCGCTAATGTCTACTGGCACAATTTGGTAATCTAAGCCTACTTCTTCCAAAAAGATGGCGACCTTGTGACCGTTGGGGGTAGGCCAATAAAATAGCTCAATCATGGTGGGGGCAAATGAGGAGAACGAGCTTAGTTTAGCTTATAAATACCCTGAGCTTCCCAGGCTAAACTCACTAATACATTGACGATCGCGATCGCTACTAGGGCATTGCCCTTGATTCCTTGGGTGAAAATATGTTCAGTTAGACTTTTGCCGAGTTTAGCTTTACCCTGCTGGCTAGGATGAAAGCTGCTAGGCACACCAACAATCAGGCTAGGTGCAATTTCAGCCGCATCTACCAGGCTAAGGGTAGTTTCGAGGGCAGCATGGGATTCTCCCACTACCGCGATCGCTTCTGGGTAGCGCTTCAGTAAAGCTTCCATCCCCCAAGCAATGTTGGAACGGTGTTGTTGCGGGCGAGTGAGGGTTTCTGTGGCACAAAATACCGGATTAGCAAAGGTTGCCAAGAGGGTGGGCATAATTCCTGCCATCACCGTAGGAGTATCAACTATAATCGGCAAACGGTTAGCGATCGCGCCCGCCCCTGATTGCAACGCCAGATCCGAGAACTGCAAGACTTTCTGATATTCGTAATCAGCTGTCGCTTGAATCACTTGTCGCACAATTTCGTATTCAGCAGCCGAAAATTGGTGATCGCCAATCTGCTGATCAATAATCGCTAGGTTTTGCAAATCGGCGCGATGCCATTCCATAATTATTGCGGTGGTGAAAGTTGCTCGATCATAGATTCACAATAGCCGAAGAGGAGCTTAAGCCGTTGAGAGATCTGATCTTGGCGTTGCGATCGCCCCTGAGCCTGCCTAGCAACCTGCCAAAAACTCAAATCTGAGCCGATCAGGCGTAACTGCTTATGAATTTCCACACTATAGGGCAAAAGCAGAGGATTCTCAGCCAAATGGGGCAGCAGTTGTTCTAGCCTACCGCATAGTTGGGGGATGCTCCCTGGGAAACCGGGCTGTTCTAAGCTCGATTCTAGCTCTGCTGCAACTGCTTGGATTTCTGCTGGTAGCTCAGTCACTTGGGCTTACTCATCTTCAGCAAACTGGTAGCGGTAGAGATCTTCGGGTCTAGGCTCAGGCGAAGCCTCACCAAAACGTACCGATTCTTCTACCACAGCTCTAATTTTTTGCTCGATTTCTTTTAATTGTGCAGGGGTAGCAAGGTTTTCGGCTATGAGATGGCTAGCCAAAATTTTAATCGGGTCACGCCCAAACCATTCATCTTTTTCGGGCTTAGGACGCAGTTCATCTGGATCGGCGAGGGAATGTCCCCTAAACCTGTAGGTCATGCATTCTAGTAGAGTAGGGCCTTCACCTGCCCGTGCTCGCGCGATCGCGACTTCAGCATACTGGCGCACCGCCAACACATCCATGCCATCCACCTCATAGCCAGGCATACCAAATACCGCCGCTTTTTTATGAATAGCAATATCCGAGGTCGCCCGCACATGCTCCATGCCGATCGCCCATTTGTTATTCTCCACCACAAATAAAATCGGTAATTTCCAGAGGGCAGCCATGTTTAGGGTTTCAAAAAACTGCCCGTTATTGGTAGCCCCATCACCAAAGAAGCAAGCGGTGACTTGATCGGCGTTAGAGTTGCCCAGCACTTCCCTGAGATACTTAGTGCGAAAGGCGGCACCGGCAGCTACGGGAATGCCTTCAGCCACAAAAGCAAAGCCCCCCAAAAAATTATGGGCAGCAGAGAACATATGCATAGAGCCGCCCCTACCTTTGCTACAGCCGGTTTCTTTGCCAAACAGTTCTGCCATTACTTGATTGGCTGGCACGCCAGCACTGAGGGCATGAACGTGATCTCGATAGGTGCTGCACACATAGTCGTCGGCACGCATTGCCTTAATGATTCCAGTGGCTACCGCCTCTTGCCCATTGTATAGATGCACAAAACCAAACATCTTGCCGCGATAGTACATCTCTGCACACTTGTCCTCAAAGGTGCGCCCCAATACCATGTCTTCGTAGAGCATCAGTCCTTCGGCAGCAGTGATCTTGGTAGTGGTTTGTTCTTGTAGCATGTATAAGGAACTTAAATATGATTTCTGATCATATCAGGACTTCACCAGGAAGTTTGCCTGATCTCCAGATTATGAGCCCAAAAAGACCCTATGAGTAGAATCAGCAAATTTACCGGGCTATTTTTGGTGGCTTTAGTTTTGGTCATTCTAGCTGTTTTGATCTGGCAGGCTGCCCCCGCGATCGCTAAATTTGGTTTAGGATTTTGGGTGGGTAGGGCTTGGAATCCTCCTAGGGGGGAATTTGGACTATGGCCACAGATCTATGGCACGCTCGCATCTTCTGGTCTAGCCCTAGCGATCGCTGTGCCTTTAGGTCTATTTGCCGCCATCGGACTGAGTGAAACCTGGACTTACTTTCCCCAGTTAATCCAAAATTTGCTGATCAATCTAATTGAATTACTTGCTGCCATTCCTAGTGTGGTCTATGGATTTTGGGGGATTTTTGTGCTGGTGCCGTGGTTACGCGGATGGGCGATCGAATGGGGCTTTCAAGATCGGGGGCTACTGCCAGCTAGCCTGGTTTTAGCAATCATGATCTTGCCCAACATAGTTACGGGCTGTCGCCAAGGGCTGACGGCACTATCGCCAGAATTACGTCTCGCTGCCCATAGTTTAGGGGCAAGTCGATGGCAAAGTCTGCTGGGGATCCAGATCCCTGCTGCTATGTTTAGCATTTTCAGCGCAGTGCTGCTAGCCTGGAGCAGAGCCATGGGTGAAACTATGGCAGTGACTATGCTAATTGGTAACTCGCCGCGCCTAGATTTGAGCATTTTTGCCCCAGGCAGTACAATCGCTTCTCTACTTGCCAATCAGTACCAGGAAGCTACAGGGCTTCAAGCCTCAGCGCTGATGTATGCCACTTTAGTGTTAATGGTTTTGACTTTAGCAATTAACGCGATCGCCCACAGGGTTATGAGTCTGGCTGCAAATGGTAGGGCATTAAACTAGGTCTTGCTAAACCAGTCATTCTTTTGGGCTATGGCTAAAGGGCAATAGAAAATCTAGCTTTTGAGACCCGTAAGCTATAAGTAAAAGCTAGAGGTTTGGAAAAATTTAGTAGTTAGTCTGAGCAGAGTTGAAGCTTATTCAGACTTAGACTCTGGCTGAGTAGATTGTTTGACTTGAGCCTTCTTGAACTTGTAAGCCCCGAATAGACCAGCCACAGCTACTAAACCAAGTTCTTGAGAATATTCAAAGGGAACTGCGTCAACAAAATTGAATCTTACCGTAGCAGGCTCAAAATTATCTGCAACTAGGGTAGCATCAAACCTGATTGCAGTTACATTTGTAAAGTCTGCAGTGCCTGTAAAGCCTGAGTATAGGAAGTCTAAATCATAGGCTGTCGTGTTACCAAGGGTCAAAGGCTGAGTTAGGGTACTGGAATTAGAACCACTAAAAACTGTGAAACTTACTTGGCTACCAGACTTTGCATCATTCGTACTAAATATCCGAAGCCTCAGCCCATTAATTGGGTTAACTCCATCAGTCGTCAAATTCAAAGACCCAGAGAAGCTAGCAGGTGTTGAGGTCAGAGGATTCGCAGTTGCAGTAGTGCCATCATAAAGAATGCTACTTCTAGCGATTGTGTTGCCCGATATAGTGCTACCTACACCCAGCAAGTAGAAATCTTGACCGCTACTCTGACCTATACCAGCTACAGCATTGTTGATAGTTGTATCAGGAGTAATTAGGATGTCTCTTTGCCCTTCGTAGATGTTAGTACCAGATTGGTTAATTACAGTTGGTGTAGTGTAGCCAGTAATCAAGAGGGGGCTAGAAAAAGTGTCTATAGGTTGGTTAAAATTAACCCCATAAGCTTGATCAGCCAGCACGAAAGGAGTGGATGCCGCTAGGGATGTGACTATAGTGCTAGCTACAGCTTTGCCTACCCAGCTTATTTGAGAGGCAATTTTAGAGAGGTTTTGCAGAAGACTCATAAAATTAGCTTTGGCTCCAGACACTACTTGTGTGTATGTTACAGCAGGAAGGTGAATATGGCAAGCGCCAGGGAAGTTAAGTTTGAACGTAAAGGAATGTAAAATTTGATGATTAGCGCACCACAGACATAGTTCTAAACCCCAGGGCTGTGATGCAAACTGGCAGCAGAAAACTAAACGCCGAATTCCACCTGCAGTTGTTTTACCCACCCTTTCACCCTTTGATCGGTCAGTTTCGACTGGTTATCTTCATCGATCGCTAGTCCCACAAACTGCTCTCCTCGCACGGCGCGGGATTGGTTAAATTCATAGCCAGCGATCGGCCAGTAACCTACGGTTTGTCCTCCTAACTCTGAGATCCGTTCTTCCAGAATACCAACAGCATCCATGAAATTATCTGCATAGCCAACCTGATCACCGCAACCAAAATAGGCTACTTTTTTACCTGAAAAATCAACTTGAGCCAAATCCGGATAGAAGCCATCCCAATCTGCCACCATTTCTCCCACATTCCAGGTGGGACAGCCAATAATTAAACATCCATAAGCTTGCAAATCCTGGGGTTCAGCTTTGGCAATATCGTAGACATCCACATTTCCCAATAGTTTAGCGATCGCTTCTGCCTGGGATTCAGTGTTTCCAGTCTGTGTACCAAAAAATAAACCGATCTTGTTCGCCAGGCGGCTACAAATCCAGCTAGAGCCATCCCACCCAAAGAGTAGGAAAGAATGGCTTCTCCTGAAAAAATTAATGCTTTTTTCGCCCAATTCAGCGGCGGCACCAAAATATG
>JANRLH010000014.1:0-68570 GCA_033762795.1 Pseudanabaenaceae cyanobacterium bins.68 | reverse complement strand
GCCTAATCAGCACTGCACTGACTGGTTTGTCCTATTTCTCAGCCATTTCTTTTTGAGTCAAATGCCCATTGGCTTTGGCAAAAGTTCGGAATGGTTCTAGGTCATCGATTTTTGGTTTCGGTTCTCGTCGATATTCTTGGGTAGCTAAGTTGCCTTTCTCTTCTCTGCGTTTTAGCCACTGATCTAGTGTATTTCTGCTGATGTTCAAGGTTGGACAGATGTGACTCTTTTTTTCTCCTCGATCAACTGCTGATACTGCTTTCTGCCGTAAATCTATTTCGTTCCTTTTTCTCTCTCCTATCTTAATATTATGTCCTGATTCTCCCTTTCTTTGCTATATGTCCTGCTGTCACATACACTTCATCACGCACCAGACAAATTTACTTTGGGCTTGCTTGCCTCAATACTCTCTCGCAATTGGGTGGTCATATCTTGCACCACGTCCTTGTCTAAGTCTAGCTCTTGGGCAATTTGTCGATTCGACAGATTTAATCCCATCAAGTACAGACACAATATCCATATCCGTAGTGGTTGATGGTGTCCTGCAAATATTGTGTCGGTTAGGTCGTCAAAGTGAGCGTTGCAAGTTATGTTTCATCTTTCACCTCCCTGAATCACCTATTGAGCCTTCAAGGTTAATCATAGGGCAATACTAAAAAGTACCTGCTAATGCCCCTACACAGCGATCGCAAATATGGGGATGCTCAATTGACTCACCGATGTGGATAGAGTAATTCCAGCAACGAGGACATTTTTCACCATCAGCTTTAATCACTGCAATTTTGAGATTGTCAGCTTCACCTGTGAAGTCAGTAGCAGCTAAACTATCGACTAACTCAGCTTGAGAAACGATGAAGAGATAACGCAATTCTTCACCAAGAGAAACTAAATAGTCTTTTTGGGTTGGATCAGACACAGATAGCAAGACTTTTGCTTCTAAGGGAGCGCCAATCAGTTTGCCAGTTCTGGCTGACTCTAGCACCTTATTGACCTCAGAACGCACTTCCCGCAGGTATTCCCATTTAGCTGAGAGTTCAGGCTTGTACCATTCAGGATCTAAAATCAACCAACCCGATTGGAATATAGATTTGGTTGGCGCAGAATAGGGCAGGTATTGCCAGATATCTTCGGCGGTGTGGCAGAGGACAGGGGCGATCGCTTTGGCAATTGCTTCAACACAGTACATCAACACGGTTTGACAACTGCGGCGGCGGGGATTATTTGCTCCACTGACATAGAGTCGATCTTTAGCAATATCTAGGTAGAAATTAGACAAATCTACTGTGCAGAAATTTTGAATGATTTGGAAGAAGCGGGAGAATTGAAACTTGTCGTATGCCTCAGTGACATCTCTAGTGACTTCAGCGAGACGATGCAAAATATAGCGATCGCTCTCTGACAGATCAGCATAGGGTACTAGATGCTCGGCAGGTTTAAAGTCAAACAGGTTGCTGAGTAAGAATCTCGCGGTATTCCGAATCTTGCGGGACACGTCGGAAATCTGGGCTAGGATAGTCTTACCCACAGGCACATCACTGCTATAATCCACGCTTGCCGCCCATAACCGAATCACATCCGCACCATAGGGTGGCTCCTTCTTTTGGTCTTTGCCGCCATTGATCACCACCATCGGATCAACAATATTGCCAAGGGATTTACTCATCTTTTGTCCCTGCTCATCTAGCAAAAAGCCATGGGTTAGTACCGTCTTGTAAGGGGCATAGCCATTGGTTGCCACACTGGTAAGCAATGAAGACTGAAACCAGCCACGGTGCTGATCGGAACCTTCGAGATAGATATCCGCAGGATAGTTTAGCTCGTATGGAACTAGATGGGAGTCATGGTTCTCGCCACCAAGTACGGCCGCCCAGGAAGAGCCAGAGTCAAACCAGACATCCATTGTGTCTGTGCCTTTGCGATACTTACGACCATTATGGCGATAGGGCTCAGGCAGTAAATCTTCTACCTCCTTTTGCCACCACACATCCGAGCCATATGCGCGAACCAGTTCTTGGATATGACTGATAGTTTCTTCGGTCAGCAAAGGCTCATTAGTTTCTTGGTCATAGAACACGGGAATTGGTACACCCCAAGTGCGCTGGCGGGAAATACACCAATCTGATCGCTCCTGTACCATTGCCGTAATCCGATTCTCCCCCCCCCCAGGAATCCAATTAACTGATTTAATCGATTTCAAAGCTTGATCACGGAAGCCATCAACGGAAGCAAACCATTGCTCAGTCGCCCTCACAATTACTGGCTTCTTAGTGCGCCAGTCGTAGGGATATTTGTGTTTATAGGCTTCTTCTTTGATTAAAGTTCCATTCGCAGTTAAGATTTCCACGACCTTAGCATTGCCTTCTTTGAGCACATTCAATCCTGCCAACTCTACACCAGCATTTTGATTGAAAATGCCGCGATCATCCACCAGGTCGATCATGCCCAGACCATATTGCCTACCCACCACAAAGTCGTCCTGACCATGGTTCGGCGCCGTATGTACCAGTCCTGTACCTGATTCGGCAGTGACGTGATCTCCTAAGATAATGGGGCTAGAGCGATCGCAGTAGGGATGGTGACAAATCGTGCCTTCAAGCACATCACCTTTGAAAGTGGATTTCACTGCCAAAGCTTGCTCAAAAGTAGTCGCTAACTTCTCAATCAGTTCGGTTGCCACGATGTAATTTTGATCACCAGTCGCCACAATGCTGTAGCTAAGATGGGGGTTAGCACTAATGCCCAAGTTAGCAGGGATAGTCCAAGGAGTCGTTGTCCAGATTACCGCATGGAGATGATCAAGAGCAGCGATCGCCGCCAACTTTTCACTCCTTTTAGTCACAGGGAAAGCCACATAGATACTGCGCGAAATATGATTTTCGGGATATTCTAATTCTGCTTCTGCCAGAGCCGTATGGGAACTAGGCGACCAATAGACTGGCTTCAAACCACGATAGATATAACCTTTAAGTGCAATTTTGCCGAATACACCAATTTGGGCAGCTTCGTATTCGGGCTTGAGGGTGTAATAGGCGTTGTCATAGTCGCCCCAAACCCCCAGGCGCTTAAAAACTGCCGCTTGTTCCTCAATGGTTTGCAATGCAAATTCCTTGGCCCTTTGCCGCAACTCCAGCGGTGTGAGCTTAACCCTTTCTTCTGGTTTGATATTCTGTAGAACCTTAAGCTCAATCGGCAAACCATGGCAGTCCCAGCCAAGTACATAGCGGGCTTTGCGTCCGCGCAAAAGTTGATAGCGATTAATAATATCTTTTAAGGACTTGCCCAAGGCATGACCCATGTGTAATGTGCCGTTAGCATAGGGAGGCCCATCATGGAGCGTAAAAATATCACCCTTATTGTTGGCGCTTAAGTCTTCGTAAATCCCCTGCTCTTGCCAAAACCTTTGAATCTCTGGTTCACGCATAGCTGCATTTGCCCGCATGGAAAAGTCAGTTTGCGGCAAATTCAGGGTGTCCTTATATTCAAAATTTTCGCTAGACTGATTTGGAAGCATAGATCCTGATTGAAATAGTGCTTTATTATAGCCCAACCAATCAAAGTTCTGGGTTCGGCTAATTTCTCAGTCTACAAAAAGAAAGTTCAGCAAAATCAGCCCCTTTTAATTTGCCAACACCTCCTCTATCAAACGGCATAAGTCCTGAGAAAGTTTAAGGAAAAGGAGCTTCAAAGCCTTGTCTGCAGTTCACTAGGTCAGCTAAAAAAGATTACTAACTATTAAACTAGTAAAGTATGGGCCGAGCTGGATTTGAACCAGCGTAGGCGTAGCCAGCGGATTTACAGTCCGCCCCCATTAACCACTCGGGCATCGACCCATGGGAATTGATTTCAACGCATTGAATAATCCAGCTTTGTTAATGTAGCACAAAAAAATGGACATGAGAATTTTTCTTTAGTGGCTGAGTAGGTAGGCAGATCTAAACTGGGGATGGCAAATGATCCCGCAGCCCCGCAATGGGTTTTAATCATTTCTGTACTGCATCCTTTCGGAAATCCTGATAACCTGTAGTTTAGCCATAGTGATTTGCTATGACTGCACTATTCATACACTTCTGCCTGGTGTAAAGGCAGCCCTTGTTGATCTTTGGTTGACAGTAAGGGCTGAGCGATCGGCCAATTCAAGTTGAGATCTGGATCATTCCACAACAGGGTACGTTCAAACTCAGGCGCGTAGTAGTCTGTGGTCTTGTAGAGGAATTCAGCCGATTTAGATAACACCAAAAACCCATGGGCAAAACCAGGGGGGAGCCAAAACATTTGTCTATTCTCGACGCTGAGTTCTACGGTGACTGCCTGACCAAAGCTGGGAGAGCTGCGCCGTAAATCTACGGCTACATCTAAAACCGCCCCAGCGATCACTCGTACCAGTTTGCCTTGGGGTTGCTGGATTTGGTAGTGTAGCCCTCGCAGCACGTTTTGCTGGGAGCAGGAGTGATTATCTTGGACAAACTGATAGTTGGTGTTGGTGAGTTGGTTGAATAGCTTTTGGTTAAAGCTCTCATAAAAAAAACCGCGCTGATCGCTGAAAATTTTGGGTTGGAGAATCACCAAATCAGGAATAGAGGTAGGGATAATTTGCATGGAGATTTAGGGAAGTAGAAATTTATCTTGACATGATCAGGGCTTACCCAGGCTGATTTGGGTAGATTCTGATTTTTGGCAATCCTCATGCTGCAAGTAGGCGTGGATAATCGGTGGTAAGTACCAATAGTTTGGGGTGCGATAGATCAGCCCCCGTTGTTGCAATACTTCTAGAATTCCCAACACTTGGTTGACTGAAGTGATACCAAGGAGGTTGGGTAAATCTTGATCTAGCCTGGTCTGCGTACTAATCCAGGCAATTACTTGGCGCTCTGGGTTGGATAGCTGATTGAGGTGTGGCATTAATATTTGGCAGACGGCATTGGGTAGCCAAGCTTGTTGTTGATATAGCTGCAATAGGGGGGCGATCGCGCCATTAAATAATTGCTTGGCACTGGAGGCAACCAGGTTCAAAATTAGGGGATTGCCACCATAAAGCTCAAATAGGGCTTGCCATTCAGCTTCGCTAGCCTGAAAGTCGCCCCGCGCATTAAATAGTTCACGGCAGTCGGCTGGTGCTAGTTCAGGTAAAAATAGCGATCGCACTTTTTCGCCTTCCAGTAAAACAAATGCTTGGGGTTGCACCCGACTGACCACAATCAGGCAGCTTTGATGTTGGGTACTGGCGAGGCGGCGAAAGATCTCTTCATGGTCGCGGTTACCAGCTTCTACTTGATCAAAGATAATTAAGCAACGATGGCGGCGCAGGTAATCGATGATCAGGGCTAAATTTTGGCTGGGACTGGGGCTGCTGATCCCAAGGCTGTGGATTAAATCTGCCAGGGTCGAGTTGGGGTCAGGATTGAGTCGCCGCCAAATAATCTGTTCAAAGTTGGTTTGAATCTCTTCTGCAAGGGTGATCGCAAAGGCGGTTTTGCCAATGCCTTCCATGCCTAGAATCGCGATCGCGCGCACTCGATCAGCCAAAATCCAGGCTTCTAGTTGGGTGAGCTCTTGCAGGCGGCCAAAAAAGATGGAGACATCTTCGGCATCGCCCCAATCATGGCGCACTGGGGTTTTGACCGGCAGATTCTGGTGGTAACGGCGCAATACTGAGACTAGATTTTTTTTACTCACGCGCACGCCTAGGCTAGTTGAGAGGGTTTGCCAGATTTCGGCTCCTAGTTCACGGATATAGTCGCTGTCGTAGCCAATTTGGTCGGCAATTTGCTGATAGGTCTGCTCTTCCCAGGAGAGTAGTAGAATTTGTTCTTGGGTACGATTAAGGTGCTTGGACTCAGCAGCTAAAAGTTGATTTACAAGGGCGAGGGCTGCTTCGGCATTCATGACTGAGCGTAGAAGTTTCCCACATTCTCCCACATTTTCTGATGGTAAAAACCTAGGGGCGCGCCTAGTATAGTAAAGGCTGACTCGTGGCAATCAGTATGGAAGGCTTGGTGAACTTGACCGAAACCGCAGTGATCAAAGAGGCAAATCGTCAGTTGGCGAGGTTGCCTGAGGGTGATCGCGCTTTGCTGCACCTTAAAGATGTGGTGGCCTACAGTCTTAATTGTCTTCCCTGTATGTATGCCAATAGTGCCCAGGGCTGGGATTTTCAGCACCGTAAAATTACGACAGAGATGACCAGCAACCTGGAGAATGTAGTGTATTGGGCAATTCGTAACATTATTACCAATGATCGAAATCGTATTCGTGAGGGTAGTCCTGCCCGCGATCGCTCCCCTTTACCCCATCAGGTTCTAACTAAGCCGCCCTACGTTCTCCATCAACTTGGTCAGATCTTGAATCAACCTTACCTAGAATGGGCGCAGGTACCTGCTGTCACTCGCCAAGCGATCGCTGATCTTACTACTCTCCAGACTTCTCCCAAGCTCACCCCCCGCCCTACTTCTGATCCAGCCAGTCGATTTACCAGCAGTTCTAATCGGGCTTTGGTGACCTCAATCAAGGGCTATCTCCAACGCTCTCATGTCAAAGAGCAAGATCCTGAGCGCTCCAAAACCTGGCTGACCTCGGAACAGCCTAAGCCTGCGCCTGAATCTGCTCATCCTGAGTCTGAAGCTAAGCAACTGTATATGGCGGCGGCGCGTGTAGGCTATATCAATGTGATGGAAGAAGTGGTGACCTTGGCGGCTCGCAGTATGGTGAAGACGGTACGGATGGGATTGCAGGCGAAGATTAAGCTGAGTGATGTGGTGACCTGTGCGCTCAATCTGCTCCCGCCCATGTATGCCACTACCGAGTTTGGGCTGAAGTTTTGCCGCTATAAAGTTAAGACTGAAATGGTAGAAACTATTAACCAAAAGGTACGGGAAGCAATTATGCGGGTGTGTAATGCGCCTCTCCGCCAGGTGTCGCCTTCGCCGATCGCTGCCATTCAAGCGGAACAAAACCAAGCGATCGCTGCCTTAAGTACCATCCTTGAGCATGAACAGGTCACCTGGCAAAACCTAGTTGCTCTGGTAGAGCAGAAGTTAAACCGCACTCCCAGGCAAGATCACTCCCTGCGCGGAACTGCCTAAATCCCTGTTAAAATGACTTGCTGAAAGTTGAGGGCAGAATTATGAAAATTGCGATCGCTGGTGCAACTGGCTTTATTGGCCGCAGGTTGGTGGAGGCTTTGCATCGAGATGGGCATAGCCTGCTGCTATTGGTGCGCGATCGCCGCCGGGCGGAACGGCTTTTTCCTGCTGCTTTTTTTCCAAGGGTGCAGTGTATGGAAGACAACGGACAACCTGGGCTGGATGGCATAGACGGGGTGATCAATCTGGCGGGTGAACCGATCGCTGGATCTGCTTGGAGCGATCAGGTCAAAACTAAGATTAAAGACAGTCGCGTGCAGGTTACTCAAAACCTAGTAGCAGCGATCGCTAATGCTCAACCCCGCCCCCAGTTTTTGATCAATGGCAGCGCGATCGGGTTTTACGGCACTAGTTTGACTAAAGTATTTGATGAGTATAGCTTTGGCGGTGAGGATTTCTTAGCTCAAGTGTGTCAAGCCTGGGAAACGGCAGCAGATCGAGCAACTGAATTGGGAGTGAGAGTAATCAAACTGCGCACGGGCCTGGTATTGGGTGCAGGTGGCATCCTAGAGCGCCTCTTACCGATCTTTAAGCTGGGTCTAGGAGGACAACTAGGATCGGGGAAACAATGGTTTTCCTGGATTGATCGGGATGATCTGGTGGCAATGATTCAGTTTTTGATCGATAAACCTGATCTGAGCGGCGTATTTAATGGCACTGCACCTCAGCCCGTCACTAATGCTGAATTTACCAAGATCTTAGCCGAAGTGCTAGAACGACCTGCGCTGCTACCCGTGCCAGATTTTGTCCTGCAAATCGCCCTGGGAGAAGCCGCCATGTTGGCACTCGAAGGGCAGAAAGTCCTGCCCCAAAAGGCTCAATTGGCTGGATTCAAGTTTGCTTACCCCGAGTTAAAAAATTGCCTAGTGAGGATTCTGAAATAAGCGCCGCCAGTAACAGATCAGAGCCTGGAATATTTTTTGACAGAATCGCTCCAGGGCTGCTACCCAGCGATCGCACCAATGCACTACTGCCATCATTGGATCATAGGCATAGCCCAAAAACTCAGAACGGGTCTCAATCCAAGCATGGAGAGGAGAATTGGTTACAGGCTCTTGTTCCTGTAAGTCGCTTAGGTTAGTCCATTCGGCGATCGTGGTGCTGGGCGATCGGCTTTTAGTTAAATTCCCAGTTGAATTATCCTGGCTATTCACCTGACCTGGAGATGAGTTAGCGGTTAGATCCCCACTCGAAGGCAACTTGCGCTCTAGCTGCACCACTCGCGCTGGATCATAGTCATGCCAATCATCTAGCCAGTTATCCAGTTGGGTAGAGGCTGAGTGCGCCATGGCTGAATTTTTGCCAGTGCCAAGAGCTAGGGAGGGATCAGCACCTTCTACCCCTGGGGGGTGGTCAATGGCAGAGAGTTTCTTGCTGCGGGCATCTTTTGCCAAAAAATAAGCGATCGCTGACCGTAACAGATTCTGCATTTCTTCCCACCAGGACTGATTGGTAGCAAGCTGATCCTGCTTGAGTTTGATCTGGGAAAAATCAGGAATTTGCTGAGGCTGAGCGGTAGGGATTGCCGACCAATAGTCGGGTTCAGGATCGGTAAATGGGGGGTCAGGCGGTGCTGGTCTAGAGCCAACCAACCAAGCTTTTACTCTTTTGACTAGGGCAGCGATCGCTCCTGATATTCCAGTCAATTGCTTGGGCGAATGGTTGCCAGGTAGCTGAGTTTGGGCACTGCCAAAGTCTCCCACAGGGTTGGATTTTACCCATTTAGGCGCAGCTTGATCAGAATGCTGACCTCCTAGCCTAGGTGTAAGGGTTTGAGCGAGGGCAGCGATTAGCCCCGTGACCAATTCCACCGCCTGCTTTTGATTGAATTTAAAGTCAGTAGTGGGGTTAGGCTGTTGCTGCATTGCCAGCCAGCGCCTTGCCTGCCTACCCCATTTCACGGGTAAGGAGCTGTCAATCCAATTAAAAAAATTACTTTGAAAGCGTGGCATGGCAAACCTAAAACCAAGCATAGGTCTATTCTGACATAATTCTGCCAGATCAACCCCACTGCTGCTTAGACTAGAATAGGTCAGCAAGCATAATTGACAACAAAACTATGGTTCCCACGGTCATTGAACAATCTGGCAGAGGCGAACGCGCCTTTGATATTTTCTCGCGCCTACTACGGGAGCGGATCATTTTTCTCGGTCAAGCGATTGACGATACAGTTGCTAACGTGGTAGTAGCTCAGCTTTTATTTCTGGAAGCTGAAGATCCAGAAAAGGACATTTTTTTATATATCAACTCTCCAGGCGGTTCTGTGAACTCAGGGATGGCGATCTATGACACCATGCAGCACGTGCGCCCCGATATTTCCACTATCTGTGTGGGCTTAGCGGCTAGTATGGGTGCTTTTTTACTTTCTGGTGGCGCCAAGGGCAAGCGCATGTCTTTACCCCACACCAGGATCTTGATTCATCAACCTCTGGGTGGCGCTCAAGGTCAAGCTACGGATATTGAGATTCAGGCAAAGGAAATTCTCTACCACAAAAATCGCTTGAACCAGTTGCTGTCAGAGCATACCGGTCAAGATTTGGAGCGAATTGCTAATGACACCGAAAGAGACTTCTTTATGTCCGCCCATGAAGCAAAGGAGTATGGCTTGATTGACCAGGTGGTGTTGAAGCGTCCAGGGGCAGCCTAAGCTCTCAGTCTAAGCTCAGAAATTTTGCAGGATCAAGCCCAGGTATTCTTTGATGGTGTTGGTAGTGTGATTTAAGGCGCCGACATCGGGCAACAGCCCCAGGGCGAATTCAAACCCACTGAAGTCCTGGTCTTGATCGACCACTAAATAGTCGGTTGGTGCGGGAATAGTGGAAATCCCTAATTTAGTAAACCAACCATAGGCACGCGGCATATGCAGAGCCGAAGTCACCAGCAAGATCGATTCGAGTTGATGACTCCGCAGAATTTGAGCAACATTTTCGGCATTTTGACGAGTATTTAAGGAGGTGGGGTCTTGCAAAATCGCCCTAGGTGGCACGCCCATAAAGGTGGCTAGGGTTGCCATATCTTGGGATTCGGGTTGATCATTGCTATTCGGTCGCCAGGCCACACGACCACCACTAAGAATCAGCCAGGGGGCTTTCTGATCCCGATAGAGTTTACAGCCATAGATCAAGCGATCGCCCGCATCACTCAGTTCTAGCCAAGGGCGGGGCGACATGGGCGGATTAATTCCTCCTCCCAGTACCACGATCGCTTGGGCAGTAGGCAGGGGCTGCGGGGGCAGATACCGTCTTTCTAGCGATCGCACCAATAGGTCAGAACAGAACCGATTGCTACTCAAATATAAAATGATTAAGCCAGCGATCTGGAAGCGGCGGCTAGCTCTGGTGCGCACAACTAAACTCGCAATTAGGAGCAAGCAAGTTAGTCCTAGGGGATAGACCAGGAGAGGTAAAAATTTAGATAGAAAAAAGCCAAACATCGGACTAACCCCAGATCAAGGTAATGGTGCCACCAAAGATTAACAAAGCCCACAGCAACCAGCCCAGCGCCACTAGCCAGAGCTTGACTATTAGTAGGAGGCTTTGCCACCAGGACAGGCTCTGCTGATAATTCCAGGCGGGCTTGAGCCGCTCAATTTCCGCCAACTCATAGGCATGAATTTGCTCTAGGGGCATGAGCCGATAGTGCAGCCGACCAAAGGGTTGTAAGCCGATAAATTGGCGCAGGCGATGATGAGACTGCCATCGGCGGCGCAGGTTTTGGGATTTGCCCACATAAAATACCATCCAGCAGGCGGTAATGTAGTAAATGCCTGGAGCTTTGGGCAATTCTTCCAGATGGTTAACCGATTTGGCAGGCAATATGAAGATAGACATAACTGGGACTTGGCAGCAACTGCGGCGGTTTTACCCAAAATCTAGTGTGGCAGGAGCAGGAGCGATCGCTTTGGTGATTTTGGTACGCCTGACTGGCAGTTTACAGGTTTTTGAGTGGTATCTGTTTGATCGGATGATGCGTTATCGTCCCCCAGAGCCAGTAGATCAGCGCCTAGTAATTGTGGGGGTGACTGAGCGAGATATTCCTAAAGCTGGTTTTCCGATTTCTGATGCCGAGTTAGCCAAGCTGATTAAGCGCCTCAATAGTTTTCAACCGCGAGCGATCGGCTTGGATATTTTTCGCGATTTACCCGTGGCGGCGGGCAGAAGGCAGCTAGGGCAACTGTTCAGAACTACCAAGAACTTAATTGTGATTGAAAAATCCGTATTACCGGATGAACAGAACACTTTTATTCAAGCTCCCCAGGAATTACCCGCCAACCAAGTGGGATTTGCCGATATTTTGTTGGATGCGGATGGCAATATTCGGCGCAGTCTCCTGGCTGGTGGGGGCAGGCTGTCCCTGGCGGCTCGGTTAGCGGCTCTTTACTTGGGCAAAGATGGCTGGCAGTTGGAAAATGGCAAACAGGATCAAGCAGCCTTTCAGTTTGTGAATGCTCAGGTCAGTAAAGAACTCAGGCGATTTCAAGCAAATGATGGCGGCTATGTGCGCAGTGACAGTTTTGGCAATCAGATTCTGGTGAATTGGCGCAATAGCGATCGCTTGCCGATCATTTCTCTCTATGACCAGAGATTTAACCCCAACCTCAAGCCCCTCTACGATCCAAATTTTGATCCCCAATTAATTCGCGATCGGGTGGTATTGATTGGCTACATTGCCCCCTTTAGTGCCAAGGATATGGTGAATGTGCCAGCCATTAGTGATCAGCCGATCTATGGGGTAGAATTTCATGCCCATAGTGTGAGTGAGATCTTGAGTACGGTGCTGGATCGTCGCTCTAGCTTGAGCTTTCTGCCAGAGGCGCTAGAATATTTGGGTATTGCGATCGCGGGGCTAGCTGGCACTACCCTTGCGCTCAGGCAAACTTCGGCGCGGCGGACTTTTGGTAGTTTAGCGATCGCTTGTGGAGGCTTGGGATTATTCAGCTACGGGGCGCTAGTTTTAAGTTGGTGGTTACCCCTAGTGCCTATGCTATTGTCCTGCGCGATCGCTGGTCTAGTCACCCGCTATTTTCAAGATTTAGAATCCTTGATCATTACCACCCAAGAACTCTCTGCCCAACGGCAACAAACCCTAGATGAAGCCTTTAATGCCCTGCACAATGGGCCACTGCACTCCCTGGCAGAACTGATTGGCAAGGCTCGCACCCAGCGCCTAGAACTATCCCTATTGGGGACACAGCTAGAAAGCCTAGATCGGGAATTGCGTCAAGTTTATGAAAGCCTGCGCCCTGATTCTATGCAGCAGGAAGAACTACCTCCCCTGGATGGGCTGGTCTCCGAGGTGATCCATCGCGCGTTGCAACGGGAGTTTATCGGCTACCAAAACCTCAAATATATTATTCGGGATATTCATCCTGTAGATGACTCCCAACTCAGCCCCAAGCACAAGCGAGAACTCTGTAGCTTTTTGGATGAAGCGCTCTGTAATGTGGGCAAGCACGCGGAGGGCTGCACTAAACTGCAAATTGTCTGCAAACAGGAAGGCAAAATGGCTTATCTGCGGGTGGTAGACAATGGCAAAGGTCTACCTGCTTCTACTCCGATCAAGCCGCGAGGTGGCACCAGCCATGCCATGCAACTGGCTAAGCAACTAGGGGGAGAATTTCGCCGCTTGCCCAACCAGCCCAAAGGTACAATATGTGAAATTAGCTGGTCAATTGGGAGGAGGTGAGTTTAGTTATGGCTCCAGGTCTGAAACTGCAACTGCTGATTCCAGAACTGTTCCAGTCTCAGGGCGGCATTCAGGTATTTTCTGGTTTTTTGCTAGAAGCGATCGCCCGGATTTATCCTAGGGCTGAAATCCAAGTTTGCCTCAAGCATGATACCCAGGCGCTAGCGCCCCATCCCCAATGCACCTATAGTTTCGCTGGCACATTTCCGCCAAAACTGCGCACCCTCGCCTACAGCAGCCAAATTATCACTAGGGCTTGGCGATCGCGCCCTGATCTAATTATTGCCACTCATCTCAACTTTGCCCCAGTTGCCCTGGGTCTAAAGCGCACCCAAGCCATTCCCTACTGGTTGATTGCCCATGGGATTGAAGCCTGGCAGATCTCTAACCCTCTGGTTAAAACTGCCCTGCGCTACGCAGATCAGATCTTGGCCGTGAGTGACTTTACCCGCGATCGCTTGATTGCCGCCCAGAATTTAAACCCCGCCCAAGTGCAGATTTTAACCAACACTTTCGACCATCAACGGTTCACCCTAGGGGCTAAGCCCAGTCACCTGTTTGCCAAATATCAGATTCCGTCCCAAGCGCGGATCATGCTCACGGTGGCAAGGCTCGACCAAAGCGAACAATACAAGGGCTACGATCAGGTGATCAGGCTAATGCCCCAGCTACTGCGCCAGATTCCGAATTTGCATTATCTAATTGTGGGCAAGGGCAATGATCTAGCCCGTATTCAAGCTTTAATTCACAGCTTGGCAGTTCAAGATCGGGTCACTCTGGCTGGCTTTGTCCCTGATCAGGATTTAGGGGCTCACTATCAACTTTGTGATTTATTTATCATGCCCAGTAAGGGGGAAGGCTTTGGCATTGTGTTTCTGGAAGCTTTGGCTAGCGGCAAGCCGGTGATTGCTGGCAATCAAGATGGTTCAGTCACGGCGCTCAAGGGCGGTGAATTGGGCATTTTAGTTGATCCCGATCAGCCTGACTTGCTCGCAGAGGCAATTATCCAAGTGCTAACCGATCGCTATCAATATGATCCAAACCAACTGCGACAGCAAGCGATCGCTAACTTTGGCTTTGCCGCTTTTACCCACCAACTCCAAACTCACTTCACCCAGGCAGGTCTATAAACTATGTGTGGTATTGCTGGCATCATTGGCTCCTCTGCCACCCAATCTATTCACGCCATGCAGGCGCGACTGCAACATCGAGGCCCTGACGGTAGGGGCGTATATATTTCTCCCAACCAGCAAGCCGCGATCGCCCATACCCGTTTGGCCATTTTAGATCTTAGTAGCGCTGGCCAGCAGCCAATGCTTAGTCAGGATCAGCGCTATGCCATTACTTTTAACGGCGAGATTTATAATTTTGGTACATTGCGCCAGGAGTTAATTGAGGCAGGCGAACAGTTCCATTCCCACAGCGATACCGAAGTGCTGCTCAAGCTCTACCAGAGAATAGGGAAAGACTGTGTGCACCATTTGCGCGGCATGTTTGCCTTTGGTATTTGGGATGACCTAGAGCAGAGTTGTTTTTTGGCACGGGATCCCCTAGGCATCAAGCCCTTGTACTATTGGCAAGATGGTCAACAGCTAGTGTTTGCCTCTGAATTGAGAGCCGTTTTAGCTTCAGGTTCTGTGCCCAAAAAGCTCAGCCCCCAGGGTCTATACGGCTATCTCTTACAAGGCTCTGTGCCCGAGCCCTATACCTTAATCGATCAAGTTGAAATCTTGCCGGCGGGCAGTTGGCTCTACTGGCAAGCCCAGCAGAGTAAGGTGCAAACCTATTGGCAAATTAAGTTTGGCGCCGCAGAGCAGCCAGAGCCCATTCCTACAGTGCGTCAAGCCCTAGAAGACTCCATTCAATCCCATTTGGTGAGTGATGTACCCGTAGGACTATTTCTCAGTGGTGGGATCGATTCTAGTGCTATCTTAGCGATCGCCAGTAAATTTACACCCCACCTACACACCTACTCAATTGCCTTCTCCGAACCTGAATGGAACGAAGGTAATATTGCCCGTCAAGTTGCCAATCATTTTGGCGCAACTCATAGGGAATTGGAAATCTCGGCGATCATGGCAAAGCCCTTACTCAATCAGTATTTAGCCGCCCTGGATCAGCCCACCATCGATGGGTTTAATACTTTCTGTGTCGCTCAGCTAGCCCATCACCATGGGGCTAAAGTAGTATTGTCTGGCTTAGGGGGGGATGAAGTATTTGGCGGTTATCAATCTTTCCAAAAGATTCCGCAAATGGTGAATTTAGGCAAAAAAATCCAGAGTTTGCCTGTATTCTCTAACCTAATTGGCTATGGTTTCAGTCGCTGGGGCAACTCCCCTAAAACTAAACGCTTGGGAGATTTCTTGACTCAGCCAGCTAGTTTCGGTCGTGCTTATCAAAGCTTGCGCGGGGTTTTCTCCCATACCGAAGCCACCCAAATTGCTCGCATCTATGGTGCAGAATCTCCCAAATTAGCTCGTGATCAGGATTTGCCCTTAGCTGCTTTAGATCAAGTGAGTTATTTAGAATTAACTCGCTATATGCGTAATCAATTACTGCGAGACAGCGATGTGATGAGTATGGCATGGGGGTTAGAATTGCGCGTGCCTTTAGTAGATCGAGTCTTACTAGAGACTGTGGCTCAGATTCCTGCACCAGTGCGCCTAGCCCAAGGCAAACAACGGTTGATTGATGCTGTGCCAGAATTACCAGATTTTTTACGCGATCGCCCCAAACAAGGATTTGCTTTTCCGTTTAAAGAATGGATTAGAACCGAATGGAAAACTGAGTTTAGTCAAATTCCTCAATTCCCAGGCATCAACCTTCAAACCTGGTATCGACAATGGAGTATCCTGGTATTAGATCACTGGTGCGCCACTTATCTGACTAATTAATGTTTATGAGCATCAACTTACGCCTTTGGGCTAATATCATTGCCGTTCTCCTTGCTCTGACTTTAAGCTTTCAAAACTGGCAGACTAGTGTGGTAATTAACTTTCTTGGCACTAGAACCGAACCATTTCCCCTGGGGTTAGGTCTGCTGATGGCGATTTTCATAGGTGCGCTCCTTGCTGTTTTTTTCGCTCAAAGCCCCTAACTTAGGACGTAAACTATGTGGTCTGTTGTCATTCCCACCTACAACCGCTTACCGATCTTGCAAAAATGTTTGGCTGCCCTAGAGGCTCAAGATTTTGCTCAACCCTATGAAATCGTAGTGGTAGATGACGGTTCAACTGACCAGACCATCGATTTTCTGAACACTCACCGCGCTGATTTTGCTCATGTCCGCCTCTTTCAGCAGAATCATGGCGGGGCTGCCGCTGCTCGCAACTTTGGCATTGCCCAAGCCCAAGGGGAAATTATTGTGTTCATTGATAGTGACCTGGTGGTTCTACCCAATTTTTTAACCTGTCATGCCCGCGCCCTTGCCAATCAGGAGCAAGCCTTTACCTACGGCGCTGTGATCAATACGGCAAATTTTGACCAGCCCACCACTGAGCCCTTCAAACTCACGGATTTTTCTAACGCCTACTTTGCCACTGGCAATGTGGCGATTGCTAAACACTGGCTAGAACAGGCAGGGCTCTTTGACCTCAGTTTTCGGCAATATGGCTGGGAAGATCTGGAACTAGGAGTGCGCCTCAAAAAACTGGGGCTTAAACTAATTAAATGCCCTGAAGCTGTGGGCTACCATTGGCATCCCGCCTTTAGCCTAGAACAGTTGCCCCACTTGATTGATGTGGAAAAACAAAGGGCGCGCATGGGCGTAGTCTTCTACCAAAAGCATTCTACCTGGGAAGTCAAGCTGATGATTCAAATGACTTGGCTGCATTTAGCACTTTGGGGGGTGCTGAGTTTGGGTGGTTTACTTAATGAGCGATCGCTGCGTCCGCTGCTGGCCTGGCTGATTCAGGCGGGGAAGTCTCAACTTGCGCTCGAAATTGCCCGTATTTTCTTAAACTGGTATAACGTCCAAGCCGTCTTTCGAGAAAAAGATCTACTTACCAATGCAAAAGCGGCTAAAAATTCGCTCTAGCACCGCTTCAGTCACTCCCTCGCCTGTGATTTCTCCTAAGGTGCTGATCGCTGCCCTCAGGTCAATTGTCCAAAAATCTAGGGGTAAGCGATCGCCGATGGCGTGTTGTACTTGAGTCAGAGAACTAATCGCCCGACGCAAACACTCTGCTTGTCTTTGGTTGATCGCGATCGCTAAATTAGCGGCACGCAAACTCGCCCCAGCCACCGAATCTAAAATCCCCTGCTCCAACTGGTCAATCCCTTCGCCCCTGGCTGCTGCCACATACACTACTCGATTAAACTCTAAATCTGGCAAAACCGGATCGGGCTGCAAATCGATCTTGTTTACCACCAGAAAAATCAAGCGATCGCCCTTAATCTCAGTCAAGATCTCCTGGTCAGCCCTAGTCCAGCCCGCCAAGGCATCAACCACCAACAGCACCAGGTCGGCATCCTCAGCCGCTTGGCGCGATCGCTGCACCCCCATCTGCTCCACCAGGTCAGAGGTTGCCCTAATTCCTGCCGTATCTAGCACTTGCACAGGCAAGCCCCCCACCACCAAATAGGCATCCACTATGTCTCTGGTCGTACCAGGCAAGTCAGTGACAATGGCGCGATCGCTCTGACTCCAGGCATTCAACAAGCTGGATTTACCCACATTTGGCCGACCTACAATCGCCACCTTAATTCCCTGGCGCAGTAGTTGCCCTCCCTTCGCCGTAGCCAAAATCTGTTGGGCTTGAGCAAGTACCTGCCCTATTTCTGCCCCCAGACTTGGCAAATTCAAGGGCGGCAGATCCTCCTCAAAATCAATCCTGGCTTCTATTTCAGCTAGCAGATCCAGACATTTAGCCCGCAACTGGGAGATCGGCTGAGCTAGCTTGCCCCGCAACTGTCCGATCGCCATCTCGGCTGCTTGAGCCGACTTTGCCCCCACTAGGTCTTGAATACTTTCTGCTTGAGTCAGATCAATGCGGCCGTGCAAAAAGGCTCTGAGGGTGAATTCCCCTGGCTGAGCTAGTCTGGCGCCCAGATCTAAACAGGCTGCTAACACCTGTTGTACCAGGATGATGCCGCCATGGCAGTGAAATTCCACCACATCTTCACGGGTGTAAGAGCGGGGTGCCAGCATTGGTAAGACTAAACATTGATCGATGATCTTGCCATCGATCACCACATGACCATAAAGCACTTGATGGCTTTGCCAAGCCTGCCTAGTTACAAACAAAGCTTGAGCGATCGCTACCGCTTGATCCCCAGACAGCCTGACAATCCCCACACTGCCCTGCTCTGGCACCATGGCAGTCGCGATCGCCGCGATCGTTTGCCCCAACATCAGCTAGCCAAGTATTCCTGCATCCTGGACTTGCGCTTCCGCAAGCTATCCATCGCTTGCCGCTCCAACTGCCGTACCTGCTCCCGACTTAGATCCATGCGCTTACTAATGCTAGCCAACGACATCTCCTGACCATCTTCCAAACCGTAGCGCAACACCATCACCTGGCGCTGTCTGGGCGTGAGTTCGGCCAATAGCTCTTGAATGCCATCCCGCAAAGACTCATTAATGGCATAGGTCTCAGGCGAATGCCCTGGATCTTCCAACAGTTCTGCCAACTCGGTATCTTGATTATCCCCAATTCTCAAATCTAAAGATACTGGTTGCCGCGCCAAGGACAAGCATTCCCGCACCTGCTCAGTCTTAATTTCTAAAAGCTGCGCCACTTCAGCCGTAGTAGCTACTCGTCCCAAAGACTGCGCCAGTTGACGTTGCGCCTTTTTGATTTTGTTCAGCTTTTCGGTAATGTGCACTGGTAACCGAATGGTACGGGCTTGCTGGGCGATCGCTCTGGTGATTGCCTGCCGAATCCACCAGTAGGCATAGGTAGAAAACTTAAAGCCCTTGGTAGGATCAAACTTATCCACTGCCCGCTCTAGCCCTAAAGTCCCCTCCTGCACTAGATCTAAAAGTTCGAGATTGCGTTTCTGGTATTTTTTCGCCACTGATACCACCAGCCGCAGGTTTGCCTCGATCATCTTACGCTTGGCTCTCGTACCTTGACGCAGAGTCTCCTCTAGCGCCGCAGGCGTAGTATTGGCAGCGGTAGCCCATTCTTGACTAGTAGGTAAGCGATCGCGCTGATCGTAGAAATGCTCTTGGGTCTCCAGCAAATCAATCAAGCTCCGCACCTGTTTGCCAAAAATAATTTCCTCTTCATTAGTGAGCAAAGGAATCTTGCCAATCTCATGCAGGTAGGTACGCACCATATCGGCAGAGATGCCACTAGAGCGAGTCGGCTTGGTTGCCTTACCAACTTTAGGCAGAGCCTCATCCTCTAGCTGTTCTTCTGAGCTAGACAGGCGATTCAATTCTTTTGGAAGCTTTTGCTTTAACATGGTATTAACTCTCCACTGAATTCCCTATACCTCAACTTTTGGCGTTGCCCACAGGCTAGAACCAGGGACAACAAGCCTCAAGTCCTTATTCATCCTGCTGTGTAACACTAGATCTTTGGTGGATCAGCCAGAACATCTGCAGGACTATTACCCTAGATTCTGGCTTTCCTACCTTGGTATTTCTCACTCACCCCAACCACTATACTTAACCCAGCCAAACCTCCAATAGCATCGATAAATTGATCAGCAAATTGATCATCAATTTTTAAGTCAGCCATGAGATTCGGCTGGGAACATAATTAGCTGATAACCATAGCGTGGGTTAAAGTTGTTTGACTTCACCCTAAGCGCTAGCTTTTGAGCGTTAATTTTATAAGGCTTAGGCAAGCGCGATCCAAAACTTTAGCTCTAGTTGGAGGCTGTAATTGGAGCGTGGAGCTTTGCCCTCAAGCTTCCTTTTACAGCACTTCCTAAAACAGACTGCTATCTATGGCTATCTGGCGTAGGTTTTGCTACCTCCCATTTACTCCTGAGTTTTACTCCTAAGTTAGTGATTATCTGGTCATCTTTCGGCTTGACTACTGGGTCAACCACTGGCTTAATTAAATACCTAGATTAAAGATCTAGGATGGCTTAACCCTTAGGGCATTTTGATAAGGAATTTTGATGCGGCTAACCTAATGCATTAGCAGATTCCCTACTGTAAATCCTTAAAAAAATCCTTAAAATCCCTACAGTAAAAATGTTTGCTGCTCCAAAAGTTAGAGCTATAGATGTTTACACGGTAGAAGGTTCACCAATTAGTTTGATTATTTTTTTGTATATCCTAATTTTTGTAAATATACTCAAATAAGCCCAATAGATTTAATAAGTCATAGATTATGCTGAAAGATCACCCGAAATTATTTCTGTGTCTTATATTATGACAACATTAACGAAATTGTCAAAGGTATCAAAGGGCGGGAAACCCTAAAGTAAGAATTAACTAAGTGATCAGATTAAATTTGAATGGGAGTCAAATAAAAGCGCTTAGTAGAAACACTTTAGTAAAAACACTTAGATTAGCCATAGCTCAGAATTAAATTCTGGGCATTTAATTACCAGGACTTGATTAGCTTGATCTCGGTTCACATCTAAAATTACCGAAAATCTAAACTAGAAAGCTAATTGTGACTAATCTCACAGATTGGTAGTATCTTAGATCGCATACTACTGCTGGCAGCCATGGCATATTCAGGTTGTGCTAAAAGAATGATTTAGTGCTTGGAATTTGACCTTAAGTAATTAGCTAGCTACCATAAATTGGCGATGACCAAGTAGGCATCATCCAACTGGATGAGTTTAAGCTGGTCATACTGCTGAAAGATACAGTTTTTAGGTTTTGCCAAAATCCCTTGAATGGTCTAAATTAAGATTCCTGTCAAGTTGCTGCAAATCAAGATCTCACCTATAGGTAAATCTAACTTGTAGGTGAATCTAACTTGAAAGACTTCATACAGGAAATCAACTATCAGTGCCTGGAATTCAGTGTTTGGAATAAGGAGAAAAGTCGGTGGCATATGCAGTGACGTTGGTGCGCGGGGATGGAATTGGGCCTGAGGTGGCAAAGGCGACTCAAGTCGCGATCGCGGCAACAGGGGTGGCAATTGACTGGCATGAAGTTGATGCTGGCGTTGATGTAATGGCCATCTACGGTACTCCCTTACCCGACCACGTGCTGGAGTCAATTCGCAAGACCAAGGCGGCAATTAAAGGCCCGATCACTACGCCAGTGGGTTCTGGCTTTCGCTCGGTGAATGTGGCAATTCGCAAAGAGTTAGATCTTTACGCCAATCTGCGCCCAGCCAAGTCGATTTTAGGGGTCAAAAGTGCGTTTAGTGGCGTGGATTTGGTGCTGGTTAGGGAAAATACTGAAGATCTCTACGCTGGCATCGAGTTTGCAACTGGTACGCCTGAAGCCCAGGAAGCTCTGGAGTTTTTGACCAAGCTCTCCAAAAAAACTATTAGGGCTGGTTCGGCGATCGGAGTAAAACCAATTTCGGAGTTTGGCAGCCGCCGCATTGTCAAATTTGCCTTTGATTATGCCAAGGCCAACGGCCGCAAGAAAGTGACGGCTGTACACAAGGCAAACATCATGAAATTTACTGATGGCCTGTTTTTAGAAGTGGCAAGGGAAGTAGCTCAAGCATATCCAGAGATTGAGTTTGATGATCGGATTGTAGACAATATGTGTATGCAGTTGATGCAAAAACCTGAACTCTACGATGTGCTGGTGCTGCCCAACCTCTATGGCGATATAGTCTCTGATCTATGTGCTGGCATGATCGGTGGCTTGGGTGTGGCTCCTGGTGCCAATTTTGGTGAAGAAATTGCCGTGTTTGAAGCGATCCATGGCTCAGCCCCTAAGTATGCTGGTCAAAACAAGGTTAACCCCACCGCTTTGATTTTGTCAGGGGTAATGCTGCTGCGCTATTTGGGTGAACTAGAAGCTGCTAACAAATTACAAGCAGCCGTTGAGAGCATAATTGGCGCTCAAACTCATGTCACCTATGATCTTGCCCCTGCAGGCGTAGCTCCAGTTGGCACTTTAGCTATGGCCGAAGCGATCGCGGCGGCGGTAAGGAGTTAGGTATTGTTCAGGATCTGGATCAAGCGCGATCGCTTCACTCTAGAACCTTGATCATTCAGGAGCACAGCAGGGGAACCCTGACCACCAAATTTCAGACTTTTAAATTTCAGACTTTTAGCACAAAACTTTAATGATTATTTGGTAAGAACCCATGAAAATCTCAAAACTTGAAGTGCTAGCTACTACCCTATTGCTATTTGGTTGTTTCTACTTCCCTGCGATCGCTCAAATCAAAAAAACTAGCTTTGGCTTGGGTACACCCCGCACTAGCGGCATCGGCGGCGCAGTCAGAACTGGTGCTATAGATAGCTGCCCTAATACCGCAATTTTGAGTCCCTTGAGTGGCAGCAGAGTATTATCCGATCAGCCAGAACTATTTTGGTATGTGGAAGGCAAGATACCCACCATGGCAGTGAGTGTGATTGTGCGGGATCAAGACACCAACAGTTCTAAGCGGGTGTTTACTGCCAATGGTACTGCCACTCAATCTGGGCTATATCGGTTTGCTTTGCCAGCCAAGTTACTCATTCCTGGTAAAACTCAACGCTGGGATTTACGCATTCAAACTGAGAGTTGCACTGATCTTGGGATCACTAACGCAGCAATTCGCCTGGAACCCAATCCTAGCTTAGCTCAAGCGATCGCTAAAGCCACCAACTCCCTAGAACGGGCAAAACTCTACCAAGCTTCAGGCTACTGGTTTGACGCTTTGGCTGCCTACGAAACCTGGCTTGCGACTAACCCCCAAGATCAAACTGCGCGGCAAGAGCGTAACGCCATGATCAAAGCTGGATTAGCAGAGTACAATCAACTCCCTGGCTCAGGCGCAGAGTTCGTGCAGCAAATTCCTGCCAAAATCGCCCAACTCAGTGCCAGCGGCATTAAACTGGTTCAGCCCTAAACTCAACCATCACTAAATCCTAAATCTTCGCTTAACTGATGCCAAAGTCCCAAGATTATGTGTGAAGATCAACACATAATTATGGATCGGTAGCAGAGTTGAACTTTCTCCTATGGCAGAAAAATCGAATGACAATTTTTGGGGCGGCTTTCTGCTTGGAGCAGTTATAGGTGGAACAACCGCAGCGATCGTTACCAAGCTCTTAAGCAATAGTCCGCAGCTTGAGCTAGATCAAGCAGATCTCCCGTCGGCAGATAGCCTGGAGCCTGCTGAGCCAGGCGGCGAATCGATGCGGGAAAACTTGGAGCAGAAAATCGTCCAACTCAATCAAGCGATCGATGCCGTCAGCCACGAGCTACAGCAGCCCAGTTTGGAAAATGGAAACAATCTTGATGCTCACAAACCCTAGGGGTTAAGATCGGTCTAGCCTAGCTTGAGTTAGTATTGCAATTATATTGCTAAGTATATCCCGCGCCAAATTTATTAACTAAACCACCATGGCTCTATACACAATCATCAACACCCTTTTAACCTGCGTTACCATTTATTCCACCCTGCTATTTGTGACGGTACTGCTAACTTGGTTTCCCAATATTGATTGGTACAAGCAGCCTTTTGCTGCTATGCGCCAAGTAACCGAACCATTTCTAAATTTGTTCCGAGGTCTAATTCCGCCAGTAGGTGGGCTGGATCTTTCGACAATTTTGGCTTTTATCTGCCTCAGCCTCTTGCAACGGGTATTAGCTAGCATGGCAGTCAGTTTTAACTAAGCCTGCTGGAGCAGATATTTAGAGCCAGAGTTGGTTTTGGTTTGATTTAGTTTTAGGATGATGTGGTCTGCCAATTTATTTAAGAACATGACTAATCTCCTAGATCTGACTGGCAAAACTGCCCTAGTAACTGGCATCGCTAACAACCGTTCGATCGCTTGGGGTATTGCCCAACAACTCGCCCAGGCAGGTGCCAAACTGGGGATTACCTATTTGCCCGATGACCGCGATCGCACCAAAACTAAGGTGGCAGAGCTAGTAGAGCCGCTCAGTCCTGAATTATTCTTGCCCTGTGATGTCCAGAACGATCAGAGCGTAGATAATTTGTTTGTCGAAGTGAGCAAAATCTGGGGCAAGCTAGATGTGCTGATTCACTGTCTGGCTTTTGCCCATAAGGAGGATCTAGGCGGTGATTTTAGCAATATTTCCCGTGCAGGCTTTGCCCTCGCCCTAGATGTGAGCGCTTACTCTTTGATCCATCTAGCTAGGGGGGCTAAGCCCTTGATGACTGATGGCGGTAGCGTGATCACCTTGACTTATATTGGTGGCGTGAAAGTGATCCCCAACTATAACGTGATGGGAATTGCCAAGGCAGCCCTAGAGATGAACGTGCGCTATTTGGCCAAAGAGATGGGGGAGCAGAAAATTCGGGTAAATGGGATCTCGGCTGGTCCGATTCGTACCCTAGCATCCTCAGCAGTGGGTGGCATTTTGGACATGATTCACCATGTGGAAGAGGTAGCCCCCCTGAAACGTACCGTTACCCAGCTAGAAGTGGGAAATGTGGCAGCTTTCTTAGCAAGTGATTTGGCCAGCGGCGTTACTGGTCAGATTATCTATGTGGATGCGGGTTATGAGATTATGGCTGCCTGATTAGTTCAGGATCAAGTAAGCTAAAGGCTAGAGTTTTTGTCTGTGAATTTAATCTATGGTCGCAAATTTTTCTCCCGCCCCAAATTGCCCTCAAGCTCCAAGTGATGCGCGCGCGATCGTTAGCCAGTTTATGCGTGATTTTCAAGATCGGGTGACCGAAGGGCTAGAGCAGCTAGATGGCGAGGGCAAGTTTCGTCAGGATATGTGGGAACGCCCCGAAGGTGGCGGCGGGCGATCGCGGGTAATGACTGAGGGTAAAGTTCTAGAAAAAGGCGGCGTGGGTTTTTCCGAGGTCTATGGCGACAGCTTGCCACCCAGTATTTTGAAGCAGCGCCCCGATGCCGTGGGTCATGGCTTCTATGCCACTGGCACTTCGATGGTACTTCATCCCCGTAATCCCTATGTGCCAACTGTACATTTAAACTATCGCTATCTGGAAGCAGGCCCAGTGTGGTGGTTTGGGGGTGGCTTAGATCTCACTCCCTACTATGGCTTTGCTGAGGATGTTTACCATTTGCACAGTACGCTCAAACAGGCTTGCGATCGCCACAATCCCCATTACTACCCAGTATTTAAGTCCTGGTGTGACGAGTATTTTTACTTGGGTCACCGTCAAGAACCTAGGGGTGTAGGTGGCATTTTCTTTGACTATCAAGATGGCATGGGTCAACTCTATCGGGGTGACAAGCAGGGGATAGCAGCCCAAATTAGCCACCAGGTTGGTGAAGTGCCTCAACGGTCTTGGCAAGATATTTTCCAGTTTGTACAGGATTGTGCGGCTACTTTTTTGCCCGCCTATGTACCGATCGCCCAAACCCGCAATCAAATGGAGTACAGCGATCAGCAGCGTCAATGGCAGCTCTATCGGCGGGGGCGCTATGTGGAGTTTAATCTGGTCTATGACCGTGGCACCATTTTCGGCTTACAGACTAACGGCAGAACCGAGTCAATCCTGATGTCCTTACCGCCCCTAGTGCGCTGGGACTACGACTACCATCCCGAACCCAATACGCCCGAAGCTGAGCTTTATCAAACTTTCTTAAAGCCCCAAGACTGGGCGAATTTACCAACCGCTAAAATAGGGTAACCACCTAACTGCTCTACCTATGACCCAGCCCCTGGATACTCAAGCTCTGCGCCGATCGCTCCAAAAGTCTGACAACTATCACCGTCATGGGTTTGGTCATGGTGACGAAGCCGAAGCCACCATGAAGACTGAGTATCACAGCACTCTAGTCCAGCATATTCGCGATCGCGGCTATGTGTATAGCCAAGGGCAAGTGACTATTCATCTGGCACAATCCTTTGGTTTTTGTTGGGGAGTAGAGCGGGCGGTAGCCATGGCCTATGAAACTCGCACGCAATTTCCCACTGAACGAATCTGGATCACCAATGAGATTATTCACAATCCTCTGGTAAACGAACGTTTGCGAGAGATGGCAGTAGAGTTTATTCAGGTAGATCGCCAGGGTAAGAAAGACTTTAGCCAGGTGCAGTCTGGAGATGTCGTAATCCTGCCTGCCTTTGGTGCCAGTGTGCAGGAAACTCAACTTTTAAGTAGCTTGAATTGCAAAATTGTCGATACTACCTGTCCTTGGGTATCGAAGGTGTGGAATCGGGTAGAAAAGCATAAAAAAGCTGACTTTACTTCGATCATTCACGGTAAATATAGCCACGAAGAGACCATTGCCACTAGCTCCTATGCCAATCGCTACCTGATTGTGCTCAATCTGCAAGAAGCGGAATATGTAGCTAATTACATCCTCCACGGGGGCGATCGCCAAGCATTTTTGACCAAGTTCGCCAAAGGGATCTCGGCTGGATTTGATCCCGACTTACATCTCACTCAAGTAGGCATTGCCAACCAAACCACCATGCTCAAGGGTGAGACTGAAGCGATCGGCAAGCTATTTGAAAAAACCATGATGCAGAAGTATGGCGTAGATCAGCTTAATCAGCACTTTTTGGCCTTCAATACCATCTGTGATGCCACCCAGGAACGCCAGGATGCCATGATTGAAATTGTGGAGCAGCCCCTAGATCTAATCCTGGTGATTGGCGGATTTAATTCTTCCAACACCACCCACCTCCAGGAAATTGCCCTAGAAAAAGGGATTGTTTCCTACCACATCGACAGTAGCGATCGCTTAATTTCTGCACAGCGCATCGAACATAAACCCCTCAACCAGCCGATTACCCAGACCCCCAACTGGCTACCCCAAGGTGAAATCCAAGTGGGGATCACCTCTGGCGCTTCTACCCCCGATCGGGTAGTAGCCGAAACCATTGAGCGCCTGTTTGAACTCAAGGCTACCAGCCATTAGCCATGAACCCATTTTTACAGCTTGACTATCAGCCTGAGATTGAACAGACCCTCGGCAACGACTACTACGATCAAGTGGCGGCAGCGCAGTTTCCGACTCAGATTTTGCGCTGGCGCAACAATCAAGTCTTGCCCATTTTAGGTCTAGATCCGGCTCAGGTCACCGATCAGGACTTCCTAGAAGCCTTTGGCGAATTTAAGTCAGTGCGTCCCCTGTTGGCGCTGCGTTACCATGGCTACCAGTTTGGCGAATATAACCCCCGCCTGGGTGATGGTCGTGGCTTCCTCTATGGACAGGTACGGGGTATAGAGGGTCAACTCTACGATCTGGGCACTAAGGGCTCTGGTAAAACCCCCTACTCCCGCTCGGCAGATGGCTGTTTGACTCTGAAGGGGGGAGTGCGGGAAGTACTCGCCGCCGAAGCGCTACAACGGGCAGGGGTAAATACTTCTCGCTGCCTTAGTCTAATAGAAACCGGTGAACAACTCTGGCGGGGGGATGAGCCTTCACCTACGCGCTCCTCGGTGATGGTGCGGTTTCAGCGATCGCACATTCGCTTTGGTACCTTTGAGCGCCTGCATTTTATTGGCAGATCCGATCTAGTGGAAAAGCTATTAAATTGGGTAATCGCCACCTATTATCCTGAATTAACTGCTGGTTCTCCTCCAGAACTCCATGCTATTTTTTATGGCGAACTCGTGCGCCGTGTTGCCATCCTAGTAGCCCAATGGATGAGTGTGGGCTTTTGCCATGCTGTGCTCAATACTGACAACATGACCATCACCGCCGAAAGCTTTGACTACGGCCCCTATGGTTTGATTGATACCTATAATCCTAAATTTACCGCCGCCTATTTTGACTATTACGGTCGCTATTGCTATGCCAATCAGCCAGCAGCCTGTCAGTGGAATTTACAAATGCTGCAAGTACCGCTCAGGATGGTGATTGATTCCAAAGATTTAGAACAGGGGCTGGACAAGTTTGGTAATCATTATCAAGCTGCCTACCTGGACTGTATGCTCAATCGCCTAGGTTTGACCGGATCGCTGGAAATTGATCCCCATAGCCTAGTATCCAAACTATTGGAATTTTTATATGTTAGTCAAATTAATTACCATGGCTTTTTTCAGCAGTTGCGCCAGGGCTTGAATCCTAGTTGGTGGCAGAGTCCTCAAGCTATTCTGCCAGACTTGCTAGATCTTTCCCCTGAAGCGATCGCTTTATTAGATCAATGGCGGCTGATATACCACAGGGCGCTCAATACCCAATCCCCAGAAGAGTGGGAAAAAGTTGCCGCTAAACTTAAACGCCATAATCCCCTCATGGTTCTGGCGCGACCCTTAATCGAAGCTGTTTGGCAGCAGATCAGCGAGCAGGATAATTGGCAGCCTTTTTATGATCTAGTGGAGAATTTACGCGCTGCTTGATTTAGCTTTGAATTTAGTGGTAAGATTTAAGACCTGGCAATTTTGCACGTATCGGGTAAAAAAATGAGCCTGAGCTCATACCCCAACGGCACACTAGATTTTTGGTCTAGATCTAGCCAGCGCTAGAAAACTCAACCCCAATTTCCCATGACTAACTCCACAGCCAACTACGCAGCCAACTATGCAATTATTCACACTGGCGGTAAACAATATCGGGTAGAAGAAGGACGCTTCTACGATGTTGAACTGTTAGAGTACGAGCCAGGCGATCAGTTTACAATTGATCAGGTGCTGTTTGTCAATTTTGACCAGGATATTCATATCGGTCAGCCCCTAGTGCCAGGAGCAGTGGTGCACTTTACGGTGAGACAGCACTTCAAAGCGAAAAAAGTGCTAGTTTATAAAATGAAGCCCAAAAAGAAAACCCGCAAGAAAAACGGTCACCGCCAGCCCCTCACTCGGATTATGGTGGACAAGATCGAGTTAAACATCGAGTTAAACAGTGGTGCTCAAGCTAAAACTCCTGAAGTGACAACAGCCGCCTAGTACTTGCTGAAGCTTTAATCTTTCCAATTATTAATCAAACTAATTAATCAAACTAGTAGGTAACCGATCATGGCTCATAAAAAAGGTTCAGGCAGTACCAGAAACGGCAGAGACTCTAACGCTAAGCGCCTGGGTGTAAAGCGCTTCGGCGGTCAAACCGTAGTAGCTGGTACGATCATTGTGCGGCAGCGTGGCACTAAATTTCATCCAGGTAATAATGTGGGTCGCGGTTGTGATGATACCCTCTATGCTCTGTCTGATGGCGTAGTTACCTTTGAACGCTTTGGCAAAACTCGCCAGAAAATTAGCGTCTATGCCGCCCAAACTCCTGAGCCTGAACTTGCACCTGTAGCCTAACCTCTCCTGGAGAACCCATGCCCAAGTATCACATAGTTACCTTTGGCTGCCAAATGAACAAGGCAGACTCCGAGCGCATGGCTGGGGTGCTTGAGCATCTGGGTTACCAAAATACAGAAGAGCCAGAAGAAGCAAATCTCATTCTCTACAATACCTGTAGCATTCGAGATAACGCTGAACAAAAAGTCTATTCCTACTTGGGGCGCCAAGCATTACGCAAGCGTAACCAACCGGATCTAGTTTTGGCGGTGGCTGGCTGTGTAGCTCAACAGCAGGGTGAGGCTCTGCTCCGTCGTGTTCCAGAATTAGACTTGGTGATGGGGCCTCAGCATGTCAATCGCTTGGCAGAACTACTCGCTAGGGTTGAGCAAGGCAATCAAGTGGTAGCTACTGATCAGGCGCACATTGAGGAAGATATTACTACGCCCCGCCGTCATAGCACGGTCACGGCTTGGGTAAACGTCATCTATGGTTGCAATGAGACCTGTACCTATTGCATTGTGCCGCGGGTGCGCGGTCAAGAACAGTCCCGATCGCCCGAAGCTATTTATCAAGAAATTCAAACCCTAGCTACCCAGGGTTACAAGGAAATTACCCTACTGGGACAAAATATTGATGCCTATGGTCGAGACTTACCTGCTCATGTCCTGGGTGGGGGGGTGGGTAATAAGCTTACTTTTACAGATTTACTGTACTACATTCACGATATTCCTGGCATTGAGCGGATTCGTTTTGCTACCAGTCATCCCCGCTATTTTAGCCCCAGGTTAATTCAAGCCTGCGCCGAGCTACCCAAGGTGTGTGAGTATTTTCATATTCCGTTTCAATCGGGGGATGATCGGGTATTGAAGGCAATGCAAAGGGGCTATAGTCGCGATCGCTACTGTCGAATTATTGACCAAATTCGGGCAGTAATGCCTGATGCCTCTATTAGTGCTGATGCGATTGTGGCTTTCCCCACTGAGACTGAAGCTGAGTTTGAAAACACCATGAGTTTGGTTGCTCAAATTGGCTTTGACCTAGTAAACACCGCCGCCTATTCACCTCGACCTGGTACACCTGCTGCAGATTGGCCTGATCAGTTGCCAGAAGAAGTGAAAAGCGATCGCTTACAGCGACTTAACCACTTAGTAAACCAGAAAGTTGCTGAACGTTCCCAAAGGTATTTACACCGCTTAGAGCAGGTGTTGATTGAGGGGGTAAATCCGAAAAATTCTGGGCAGTTAATGGGACGTACTGAAGGTAACCGCTTGACTTTTCTGGCAGAAAGTGAACCAGAGACCCAAGCCCAGCTAATTGGTCAAATTCTACCCCTCAAAATTACCGAAGCTAGACCCTTTAGCTTGACTGGTGTACCAGGAGAGTTTGCTTGAACTGTTCTCCCAGGCTTAATTCACGCCTAATTCATGCCTATGAACCCGATCTCTAGCCAGGTTTGGCAATGGCAAGGTCAGTCTATCCATTATCAAGTGGCCGGTGATGGTGTAGCCATACTCCTGATCCATGGCTTTGGGGCATCAGTAGGGCATTGGCGTAAAAATATACCTGACCTGGCAACTAAATATCAGGTCTATGCGATCGACCTGTTGGGCTTTGGGGCATCAGCTAAGCCTAAGCCTTCAACCAATTTGACCTATACCTTTGAGACTTGGGGGCAGCAAATAGCCGCTTTCTGCGCTGAAATTGTGGGAGCACCAGTGATTTTAGTGGGTAACTCGATTGGAGCGATCGTAGCTATGCAAGCGGCTGTATATTTACCTGAGCTAGTCACCAAAGTGGTTTTAATCAACTGCTCTCTGCGATTATTACATCAGAGCAAGCAGGCGGAACTACCCTGGTATCGACGCATTGGGTCACGTTTGGTACAAAGATTACTCCAAAATCGCGCGATCGCCCAAATCTTTTTTGACCAAATTCGTCAACCTCAAGCCATTCGCAACATTCTCAAACAGGCTTATTTTCAGAGCCAAGCAATCACCCCAGAACTAATAGACATACTGCTCAAACCAGCCTTTGATCCCAATGCGGTGGATGTATTTGTGGCGTTTATCAGCTATTCCTATGGCCCTACACCAGAGCAGTTACTAGAGATCTTACCTTGTAAGGCGGTAATTTTGTGGGGAGAGCAAGACCCGTGGGAACCAATTGCCTTGGGAAGAGCTTTTCAGCAGTATAGTTCTGTGCAAGATTTTATCCCCATTCCAGATGCTGGTCATTGCCCCCAAGATGAAGTTCCAGAGGTGGTAAATGGGATTTTGCTGAGTCTTACCTGAGTTCGCTGCTGGGAAATCCTAATCTTCACTACAAATGGGGTGTGGGGCTTTACCCTCAAACTCCTTTTGATATTGCGATTTTCAAAAGAATGCGGCACAGAAATCATTAAAACCGATGACGGGGCTCTGCGACCCTTTTTGTCACCCATTAGCTTGCAAACTGCAATAACAGTTCGGAAATCAGACTGCGTAAACCTTGATCTTTTGAGAAGCCTAGGGAACTAAATTGAGCACCAGTTCAGCAGCGGTCTGGATAGCTTGATAAACTTCAGCAAGGGGGACTTGGTGTTTCTGAGCTAGTAGTACACAGTCTTCGTATTCTGGTTGATAGGTAAGCCGATCTGGGCGATGAGCTAATTTGATTCGGGCTTTGCCATATTTGGTATCTAGCCAGATTAGTTCTCGGTCTATCACTATTCTTTCCTGCCAGCGCTTCCTGATGCCAAGAGTAGTGGTTTCCTGCCAGAGGATTTGCTCGCAAGTTGTGATTTGGTCGGGGCTGCAAATTACCGTAATTAAGGTGCCGAGGCGAGATTTTTTCATGGTGATCCCTTGGCTAAACACGTCTAAGGCTCCATGCTTGAGTAGCTGGTTACTGACATAGGCGATCGCCTGGGCGGTCATATCATCTACTTGGGTTTCTAAAATCCCTACTAGGGATGGGGATGGACTTTTTTTTTAACTGCCAGTGGTTGCCCCAACCACAACCTCAGAATATTGGGGATGTTGAAGTCTTTAGTGCCTGCGCCTAAACCCACTGTCTCAATCTGCATCGGTGGTACTTCGCCAAATTCGGTAGTTAAGGCTGACAAAATAGCCGCACCTGTGGGAGTAACTAGTTCCGCTGCGATCCCGTTGCTAAATACTGGAATATGATGGGTTTCCCAGAGTTTGAGGACAGCGGGTGCTGGGACTGGCAAACGACCATGAGCGCAATTGACATAGCCACCGCCAGTGGGCAGACTAGAGCTATGAATCTGTTCTACTCCGAGCCAGACTAGGCCTGCACAGGTGCAAACAATATCGGCGATCGCATCTAAAGCTCCCACCTCATGAAAATGAACTGCTTCGATGCTAATGCCATGCACTGCTGCTTCGGCGGCGGCTAGACAACGAAAACTGGCTAAGCTCCAAGCTTCAATCTGGCTGGGCAAGTTGGCAGTTTGGATAATTTGCTCAATTTCGCTCAGATGGCGATGATGATGTTCGTGAGCTAGCTCTATCTTAACTTGGGTAGCTATTTGCCCCTGGCGATGCACGAGTTGCTGCGTAAGTTGAATTTGGTCGCCACACCCCAACTGTTGAATGATTTGCTGCAGGTATTCTAGGGGAACACCGGCTGAGACTAGGGCACCCAGGCACATATCCCCAGAGATGCCAGTAGGACAGTCAAAGTAGGCTATGGTCATGATTATTGACAGTTCATATACTTTAAGTCTGTGTTCATTAACTCTTTAGTAGAATAGCTGCGAATTTCAGAGAGTACTAGGGGTGCTGACTGGCGAGTTTGGTTTTGTACTAGGGTAAATCTGATATCACTAGCTACCAATACGTCTTTAGGTTGAGCTACTCCGTCAGAGCGGCGTACTTGCCAGTAGGGGGAGCCAGATTTTTTGGTGGTTTCGCGCAGAAATAAGAATTCTTGATCATTACAACTTTTATAGACAGTGTATTTGGCGACAGGCTTGAGGGCATTGTTAATCTTTTTGAGGGTGGCGGCATTTTGTTGATTTAGTTGCTGCCGAGATTTTAAGGGTTTCTGCTGGGGAGGCTGGGCTTGATCATCAGTGGCGGAGTTTGGGGCAGCGATCGCTACAGAGACGCTCACAACCGACAGCCCAAACATGAGGTAGGTCACATTCTTCCAATCCATATATCTTGGCAAAATCTACGCTCTCAATTTAGCTGAAAAACCTAAAAAAACTAAACAAATTAACTTTCCATGCCCAAGTGCTTGATCGCAGTTTGCACATCTTTATCTCCACGGCCAGAACAGTTGATTACTATTCTTTGGCTGGAAGTTAGTTGGGGACAGAGAGTATCTAGGTAAGCGATCGCGTGGGCAGTTTCAAGCGCGGGGATGATGCCCTCTAGGCGGGAAAGTTGCTGAAAAGCAGTTAAAGCTTGCTGATCGGTGACGCTGTAGTATTCACCACGCCCCAAGTCCTTCAAATAGCTATGCTCTGGCCCTACCCCAGGATAGTCTAGACCTGCACTGATGGAGTGAGGTTCAATTACCTGACCTTGGTCGTCTTGGAGTAAATAGCTCATTGCCCCATGCAATACACCGATTTTGCCCTGGGTCAGAGTAGCAGCATGGGCTCCAGTATCGATGCCGTGACCAGCAGCTTCTACGCCAATTAGCCGCACCTGGGATTCATGCACAAATTCATGGAATAGTCCCATGGCGTTAGAGCCACCACCCACACAGGCTAGCAATACATCTGGCAACCCACCCCATTTTTCCTGGCATTGACGGCGAGTTTCTTGACCAATCACCGCATGGAAATCTCGTACTAGCATGGGATAGGGGTGAGGCCCGGCTACTGAACCGAGGATATAGTGGGTATTTTCCACATTAGTAACCCAATCGCGAATGGCTTCGGAGGTAGCATCCTTGAGTGTACCAGTGCCAGCAGTAACGCCACGCACTTCTGCTCCCATTAACCGCATGCGAAAGACGTTCAAGCTTTGGCGCTCCATGTCTTGAACCCCCATGTAGACCACACACTCTAGCCCAAATCTGGCACAGACTGTAGCCGTCGCCACTCCATGCTGACCTGCTCCAGTTTCGGCAATGATGCGTCTTTTGCCCATACGGATCGCTAGCAGGGCTTGGCCAAGGGCGTTGTTAATTTTGTGGGCACCTGTATGATTTAAATCTTCGCGCTTGAGATAGATGGTGGCAGTACCGTAGTGGGCTGTGAGCCGCTCAGCTAAGTAGAGGGGAGAAGGGCGGCCGACAAAATCTTTGAGATAGCCATTCAGTTCGGCAGCAAATTCTGGGTCTAGCCTGAAGCGCTGGGCGGCCTCTTCCAGTTCAGTTAAGGCACTCATCAAGGTTTCGGGGACGTATTTACCACCAAATTTGCCGAATCGCCCAAGGTGATCAGGACGGTTGCTGGTGAGATCAGGAAATGGCAGGGAAGAGGTTGGGGGCGCTTGGGTCATAAATAATTGCAGTTGTCTTTATTCAAGATAACAAATTCAGGAGTTACCCAGTCTGATTTGAGAAGTTTTGTAAAAAGGAAAAGGGTTTTAGAAAATTTTTCGCCTTAGGATTTATAAGGAGCCCATACAGGAGATGCAAAATGCGATCGCCACTGACTTTATATATTCAACCGTTCAAGGCGGGTTTTACCCTATTTCTGGCGATTTGGGGATTCCATGGGGCTAGGGACTACAGTAAGTTCTGGTTGGTGCATGGCTTTGATCTGATTATTCATGAGGCGGGTCATGCCATATTTCGCCTCCTGGGAGAATTTATGATGTTCCTGGGCGGTACGCTGATGCAGTTGTTGGTGCCGATCGCGATTACAGGCTATTTTTGGTATCATCGCCAGCGCTATTCCGCTACGGTTACCACCTTTTGGGTAGCGATCAACCTGTTTGATATTTCCATATACATGAAGGATGCTCGCACTCAAGCCTTACCTTTGCTAGGTGGTGAAGCAGTTACCCACGATTGGTTTTACCTATTTGGTCGGCTGGGCTGGTTGAGCAAGGATCAGCAAATTGGCAGTTTTGTCTATTTTTTAGGTTGTGTACTGGGCATCATCGCGATCGCGGGGGGATTTTACTTGGCAGTTTCCTTAACTAATCCACGAACTAAGCCGCGAAATTCCCGTAGCTCTGGGTAAACCAAGTCAAAAATGTTTCATAATGTCTTAAGATTGGCTTAGGCAAATTGATCTCAAGTTAACTTTCCAGGAGAAATTTTATGGCATTAGTTCCGATGCGGCTGTTGTTAGACCATGCAGCAGAGCACAATTATGGTATTCCTGCTTACAATGTCAACAACATGGAGCAAATCCAAGCAATTATGCAAGCGGCGGCTGAAACTGACAGCCCCGTAATCTTGCAGGCCTCCCGTGGTGCGCGTAAATATGCGGGGGAAAATTTCTTAAGACACTTGATCTTGGCAGCAGTAGAAACCTATCCCAACATCCCTATTGCTATGCACCAAGACCATGGCAATAGCCCTTCTACCTGCTACTCAGCCATTAAGCATGGTTTTACTAGTGTGATGATGGATGGCTCCCTAGAAGCCGATGCCAAGACTCCTGCTAGCTATGAATACAATGTGGAAACCACCCGTGCAGTGGTAGAAGTTGCCCATGCGGTAGGCGTGAGTGTGGAAGGTGAACTAGGTTGTTTAGGTTCTCTCGAAACTGGTATGGGTGAAGCAGAAGATGGTCACGGCGCTGAAGGTGTGCTGTCCCACGATCAGTTGTTGACTGACCCCGATCAAGCAGTAGATTTTGTGGAACAAACTGGCGTAGATGCACTAGCAGTAGCGATCGGTACTAGCCACGGCGCTTACAAGTTCACCCGCAAACCCACGGGCGAAGTTTTGGCTATGGATCGCATTACTGAAATTCATCGCCGTCTGCCTAACACCCACTTGGTAATGCATGGCTCTTCTTCTGTGCCTGAAGATCTACTACAACTGATCAACCAGTACGGTGGTACGATTCGGGAAACCTATGGTGTGCCAGTAGAAGAAATTCAAAAGGGAATTAAAAACGGCGTGCGCAAGGTCAACATTGACACGGACAATCGTTTGGCAATTACTGCTGCCGTGCGTGAAGCTCTCGCCAAAGATACCTCTGAGTTTGATCCCCGTCATTTCTTGAAGCCCTCGATCAAGTATATGCAAAAAGTATGTGGCGATCGCTACATTGCCTTTGAAAGCGCTGGTAAAGCTAGTAAGATGAAAGTGATGTCCTTGGACGATTTTGCTGCTCGCTATGCCAAGGGTGAACTTTCTAGCCCCAAACAACGTACTGTAGTAGCAGTCTAGCTGCCAAATGGACTAATTAGTAGGCTTGGCGCTGAAGTCCTAAAGCGGAGAACCCCAAGACCCTAATCCTGGGTGTGGTAAGTCTTGCCACACCTTTGTTTATGGAGGCATACCTAAAAACAAGCATCCAGCCGATCTTGGACTTGATCAAACTAAAAAAAGGAAGTTTGAGGACGTAGCCCCGCACTCCATCTGTAGTGAAGTTATGGCAGAATTAATTTGCATTGTTTTGGTCAAACACTAACTGGTTTTCAAATGTCACAAATCTATGGCAAGTTTGACGAGGAATTACCGAAAAGCAATGAATTCCTCACCCTCGAATTTTCGCTAGATTCTACTTCTCTAAAGCAAAAGTGGCGCAACAATGGTCTTTCTGCTGATTTTATGGCAGATTACTTTGCTACTTTCTTTCCAGGTGGAGCGGCGCAAGCAGGAATCAAGAATGCCGTGAGTTTTGTAGCGAATGAATTGCTGGAAAACACCATGAAATATGGAGATGATAGCTCTCCAGTACCAGCTAGGGTATCCTTGCATTTAATGCCAGAAAAGTTGATTTTTATTACTCAGAATGGAATTAAGTTGAAACATATATCTGGCTTTAAATCTTTGATCGAAGAGATTCTGACCAATGATGTGAATGATTTGTATGTGCAGCGGCTGGAAGAAAATTCAGCTAGCGAAGATAGCAAGGCTGCTTCAGGTTTGGGAATTATCACGATGATCATGGATTATGGGGCTGAGTTTGGTTGGAAGTTTGAGCAGTTGCAGGTGGACGATGCCAAAGTGAACTTGGTTACCACTATGGTGCAGTTGCCGACTGATGCTGTTTAAGAGTTTGAGTCAAGAATAGTTTAGGGGAGAAGTTCTAGGTGAATCAAATTAAGACAGATGACTATGAAATCGTATTTGAGCCAGAACCCAACATGATTGTATTTAAGGGTTCGCTACGGTTGAATGGGATGGATGAATATGCACCAATTATCGATTTGTTGGATTTAGCGGCGGCGAATAATCCTAGCTTGCTCGCGCTCAAATTAGAAGAATTAGAGTTCTTGAATAGCTCTGGGATTAATATGCTCTCTAAGTTTGTGATTAAGATGCGTCAAAAGGGAGAAGTAAAAATCGTGGTGCATGGATCTAAGTCAATTCCATGGCAAGGAAAATCTTTAAAGAATCTGCAAAGATTAATGCCCAGTTTGGAAATTGAATTAGCCTAATCTGTATATTTATTGGGGTGTGGGGGTACCCTCCCCCCGTATGGGTTTTAAACATTGAGTTTGGCAAAATCATCTTGGTATTGTGCAACGCCTAAATCTGTTCCAGAATTTAGGACTTAAACACGATCGCTGGATCAACTCGCATTACTTTTTGAATGGCGAATAGCGCAGAAGTGCTACACATGATGATGGTGATTCCTAAAACCGCGATCGCTGAGCCAGGCGTAATTAGAATAGTGATTCCCTGACTGGCTGCTGTCCAAATTGATAGCCCTACACATAGAGACATCCCTGGCACATAGCCCAAAATAGCCATCCAGAGGGATTGTTCTAGAATAATCCGATAGAGAAATTGATCGGAAGCACCCATGGCTTTGAGAGTAGCAAATTGTTTGAGGTGATCGGCTACGGAAGCGTAGAGAATCTGACTGACCACCACCATGCCAACTACAATGCCTACTCCCGCTCCCAGTCCTAGGATAAAGCCAATGCCCGATCGCTCCTGCCAGTAGGTTTGAGTAAGATTGATTAACTGCCTAGGAGTAAAGACCTTGAGATTGGGTGAGATTTGACTTAGGCGCGATCGCAGTTGCTCTAGATCCTGATTGGGCTGAGCTTTGATCAGAATATAGTTGAAGGATATAGAATTCCCCAGGTAAGTGCGGGCATTCTTTAAACTGGTGAACACCATATTGTCAAAAACAATGGTTTGGGATTTGGTAGCGATTCCCACTAATTGAATGGAAGTTTGATTTAATTTGCCGCGATCGCCAATAGAATTTAGCCTAAGAGCATTGAGACTGGACTGATCTACCAGGAGGCTATTGGCTTGGCTGAGGTTAGCGAAACTACCCGATTTAGCGATCAAGCCTTGGTAGAGGAGACCTTGGGGCTCAGCGCCGATCAGGGTGACAGCGGCAATTTTGACTGGAGGTAGAGATTGCCAGATGCCAGTCCTTAAGACCATTCCTTCAGCTTGGGCAACGCCACTGATCTGTTTGACTTTAGCCAGGTGATCTTCGGAAAAAGGCAGAGTAAGACCAATGTGCTCTAGGGCTGGATCAGCTAGCCACAGGTCTGCTTGCGCCTGTTCAATCAACTTAGAGGTGGATTGAGTAAATCCTGATTGCAACCCAGTTTGAATGGTTACCAAGCTTACGGCAAATAGAATACCCACTTGGGCAACTAAAAACCGAGGAATATCTTCTAGGAGATTTTTGCGGGCAATCATTAGGGGTGAAAATTGTGGCTAATTGATCTTATCACTGGCGGCACTTAAAGCAACTGGCGCAGCAAGGAGTTGGTAATCTCACCGGTATTTGTCCAGCTAAATTTTAAGGCTTGGGCTAGCCCCCGTCGTTGTAAATCTTGGCGCAAATCTGCCTGAGTAATCACTTGAGCGATCGCTTGGGCAAGTTCTTCTGGCTGATCGGGATTAACCAAAATGCCAGCATCCCCGACTACTTCTGGCAAGGCTCCTACTCTACTGGCAATTACCGGCGTACCACAGCCCATCGCTTCTAAGGCAGGTAGACCAAAGCCTTCCCACCGGCTTGGCAACACCAGCGCGATCGCTTGATTGATTAACTTAGGTAAATCCTGGTAAGGGACGTAATCCAGAAAATGCACCCGCCCACCCACCCCTAATTCCAGAGCCGCCGCCTTGAGGCAAGGTGTATAGCGGCGATCGCTGGCACCGGCCAGGTACAACTGGCAATTTCCAGGTACTTGGGCAAAAGCCTGGATTAAACCGAGGAGATTTTTATGGCGATCGTGTCGCCCCAAGTAGAGGAGATAATCTTGGCGGGGTAAATCCAGCCAGCGAAAGTGGGCTTGATCATAGGCGAGGGGCGAGACTGTAATTTTGCTACTAGGAACCTGCATAATTTTGAGCAACTCATCCCCAGTAGCCTGGGAATTTACCAAAATGTGCTGAGCTTGAGCTAACACCTGGGGCAGAACATGGCGAAAATAGGCCGACCAGCGCGATCGCCCAAACCGCAAGGGAATCAAATCATGGACGGTGACCACGTAGCGACAGCCGCGATAGAGGGGAGCTTCCGGCAGTGGCGAAAACAGCAAATTCGAGCCACAAATGCTTGGTAGCCTTAACTCTGTCCAGACTAAACGGGCTAAATGGGCTTGACTACCGCGATCGCTAGAAAATCGATCTCCCACCAGGCGGCAATCCAGATTTAACAGAGGGCGCGGCGATAAAGCTAAAGGCTTGAGATCTTGCAAATGGGGCAGCAAATTCAGGGCGTAGTTGGAAATGCCACTAGGTCGCTCTGCCAAAAACGCTAAATTAATGATCAGTGTAGACAAGATTACTTATTTTTTACTTGAGCCAGGACTGATTCTAACTGGGCTAGATCCAGAGCACCGGAAAAAGTCAAGCCATTGAACACAAAAAACGGCGTGCCGCTCAGACCCAAACTTTTACCTAGTTCCATATCGGCAGCGATCGCTTGACTAGCCTTGGCACTATTGCGATCCTGATTAAACTTGGACAGATCTAAACCCAACTGTTCCGCCACCTCAACCAAAAACTGGGGCGAGATCTGCTTTTGATTCTCAAACAGGCGATCGTGGTACTGCCAAAACTGATTTTGCTGCCCTGCTGCCCAAGCTGCCTGCGCCGCTGCCATTGCCTGGGGATGAATATCACTCAAAGGAAAATGTTTAAAGGTAAGAGTTACCTCATCGCCATGCTTAGCCATAAACTGATTCACCGTGGCATGGGCTTTGGCACAAAAAGGGCATTGGAAATCAGAAAACTCCGCCAATACTAGGTTCTGGGCTTTGGCACCCAGCACAGGCGAATCTCGCACGATCAAGTTAGGCTTAGCTTTGATTTGACTTAAAACCTGCGATCGCAAATTTGATTGCTGATTCTGTTGCTGCTGCTGAAATTTCTGCACCGATTCTAAAATTACTTGGGGATTTTTTCTAATCACCTCTAGCACTTTCTGTTCTAGCTGTTGCTCATCCAGGGCAGGGTTGGCGATCGCACCACAGGCAGATACTCCCAAGCCCAGGATCAAGATTACCAAGAACAACCAAATATTTAGCTTCATGGGCTTAGTTATAGAAAGAAAAATCAGGCAAGCTAGATTGTTTAGGTGGTTCTGGCTTGTTGCAGGTCTTATTGGCAAAATCACAGCCATACACAAATGGTTCTTGCCAACTCAAGGGAATTTCCAACAGGTCTCTGGCTCCTGATAGCCCCTGGAACAAAAATAGCAGCACCGCCACACAGTTAATGATCGTATGAGCATTGCGCCAAGTGCGATTACGGTAAATCTCTTGGATAATCGCCAACGAGAAGATCATCAACAGGGTAGCCAAAATTCCCGAATAGAAGTGGGAAATATACCATTCATTGTCGCGCCGAAAGATAGCGCCAAAGCCAGTGCGACCAAAGAGAGAATCCTGCATCCCGATTAGCACTACTCCCATGCCAGTTAAAGTGGCAAATACCCCAATCCACAACTTGCTGCCCGCCCGATAGAGCAGTACCAAACTGCCAATGGTCAAAGCAAACATCGCCCCTAGAGCTAGTACCTCAAACAGGTTTTTGTTCACCAAATCATTTTTGATCACATATTTCACCGAGGGATGCAGCAACCCCAACAAGCTGATTCCTACCACGGCGGTAGCCAGAATCTTGCCGATCTTGACATGCTCAGTGCCTACCACCGGCGGGATTTTGGTTTTTATTCCTGCTGCACTTTGTAAGCGCCGTTGCCGTGTCTGCCAAGCCATATGCAGCACAATCCCAATCAAGGGGAAAACGATCATCACCGCGATCGCTGGATGGAGAATACGCAGAAAGTCAATGGTATCAAGCATAGGAAGGTGTTAAAACTACTCTCATACTAACTACGCCAAACCAGTTTAATTGGATGAACCGATCACCTAGGCAATCAGTCTTAAATATTTAAGCTTTCTTAGGGTTTTCAAGGGAGACAGTTTCCCAATCCCCCTTGAGACCGGCAATCCCAGCGCGATCTGACAAAGATCAGTTGACCTGCACCTCCAGACGAGCCACAAACCGATGATGATCTATTTTCTGCTCAAACTCTGCAGGGCTAGTAGTACTAATTAGCTCCTGCAATGCTGCTTTCAGGTGATCTAAGGCTTGCCCAGGATCATCTCCCACTGCTGCTACATCAATCTGCACACAGGTAGCCTGAAACTTGCTGCCTAAGGGCGTTACCACCGCATTTAACTGTAAAACTCGATCCATAACTAAGCCGTGACTTCTTGCAATAATACCTGATCCCTAGGCACTCTAAAGGTCTTGAGCGTAGAGACCGTACCGCCAGCAGTGAGTACAGTGCTAACCGATCGCATGGTACAGGTCAAGCCGGTAGGAGTAGCCTCCACAATACTATAGCCATGGGTAGCCGAGTTAAAGAACTGGATATGACGATTGCCCGCCAACAGCAACTGGGTAGAAGTATTAATATCTAAACCAAAGGGATTGGGCTGTTCTGCTAGGTTGGAAGCACTAACTGAACCCACTAGAAATTCAACCCCTACCGCGTCACTGGGAACTGTGCCAGGCGCAAAGGGAGCATTGTAATTAATTCTCTGGTAGCCCGCTGCAAAGCTATGAAAATCTCCCGTAATCGTCACAAAGTTCCGCACATTGGCAGTACGCAAAGCGGTAAAAATTTGGGCGCGCTCCACAGGATAGCCATCCCATTGATCCAAGGTGACAAATAAATCTACCGGAATGGTGAGATTGGGAATAGCGGCTGCGTCTACTACGGCTTTGGAAACTAGGAGTTGCATGGTGCTAACTTCATTACCCCAGACTTTCCAAGTGCGGCTAGAGTTGCGGATTTTGTCTAAGAACCACTGTCTTTGGGTAGCGCCTAACATCGAGCGATTGGGATCTGCTAGTTGGGCACAGCCAGGGGTGAGGCTGCGGGCTGCTCCAGCCAATCCGCAGGGAGGCGCATCACGGTAGAGGCGCTCATCAGTCATGACCAGTTCTAGCAAGTTGCCAAATACAAAGGCGCGATAGATTTGAATTGAACTTAGAGGATCGCTAGTGGGATTGAAGCTAATCGAAGTGGGAGTATATTCTGCCCAGGCTTGACTGGCTACTTGACGGCGATTGGGGGTGTTATTTTGGCTAGCGATCGCGGTGTCAGTGTTAAAGCTTTGGTAGGCATCATTGGCAAATTCATGGTCATCCCAAATGTAAATAAAAGCAAATTGCTCCCGTACTGCCTGATAATCAGGATCACTGGTATAGGTTTTGTGCAGAAAGCGGTAATCTTCTAAGCTTTGGGCGGCGGGCTGACCACTGGGTAAGCTCAAGGGTCTAACTTCCCGTTGAAACGTGGGATCACCTACGGTTTCATAGATGGCATCCCCAAGGTGTACGACAAAATCTAAATCTTCGGCGGCCATGAACCGCATGGCATTGAAGAAACCATTGGTAAAGTCATTGCAGCTAATGTAGGCAAATCGCACCCGGCTCACGTCAGCATTGGCGGCAGGCAGGGTCTTAAATCTACCGACTGGGCTGGAGTTGTTATTGAGGATAAAGCGGTAGTAGTAGACCGTAGCGGGGCGCAATTCCGAGCGATCGCTCAGTTGGATTTTAACGGTATAGTCGCGACTAGCTTCTACATTGGCTACGCCGCTCAATACTACATTGGTAAAATTAGCATCACTCGCCACTTGGTAAGCTACTTGCACGGTATTGGGCTGGGGTGCAGTTCTAGTCCAGAGGGTAATCCCAGCCGATTGAGGATCACCAGAGGCTACGCTTTGGGGAAAGGTGTCGGTGCCGATCGCCGCCGCAGGTTCAACTGCGAATAATTGGGCAAATTTGCTGGGGATCTGGTTGGCTGTCCAGACTAAAACACCAGAAGCTAGGGAGGTAGCCAGGAAAGTTCTTCTATCCATAAGATTTTGATTTCAAAGTTAGGTTGGTAGTTAGATCAGGATAAATCGGGCAGCGATCGCGGCACTATCGCCCACGCCAAGACCTTGAAATACAGCAATTACTTCATCATTGGCAGTGATCCCAGCCACTCCGTCATTGTCAAGGAATAGGATTGCACCAGTGGGAAAATTGCTAGGAGCGGTAATGCCAGAGGGAAGTGCGCCGACTAGATAGGTTGCTGATCTCAGCAGTTGAATATTGTCTTGGGCAAGATTGAAATCAGTGATCAGGGCATAATCATTCAAACCCAAGCCGCCAGTGTTGTCGTTATAAAAACTATATTCAAGTTCTGGACGAGTCACACCTGTACTGGTAGAGACAAAGGTGGGAATACGCGCCGCCAGCACGAACAAATCTGCACCTGCACCACCAGTGAGGGTATCAATTTCGCCATTGCCGGCAGTTTCAGCACCTGATTCGCGGGTAAAGGTTAGGCTTACCCCAGTGAGGGTGTCGTTACCGTTGCCGCCATTTAATAGATCATTGTCGCGATCGCCTATTAAAGAGTCATTCCCATCTGCACCTAGGATGGTGTCACTACCACGACCACCAGATACAGTGTCATTACCGCTACCACCCGCCAGCCGATCTGCTCCCGCCCGGCCAAAGAGTAAGTCGTTGCCAGTATCACCAGTAATGGTATCGTTGCCAGCGTTGCCAAAGAGTACGGCATTTTGCCCCGCCGGAAAGGGTGTTAGGTTAATCCCAGCAATTGGTTCCATGATCTAGCCTCACTGAAAAATACTTTGATTGCACAGGTTGGCTAGATTCTCCCACACTTGGCATAGCTCCAAGGTTAGCAGTTGGTTAAGGGCTGATAAAATCTCCTGCCCCAAGGGCAACCAATCCCGCGATCGCGGCAATTGGCTGATTATCACTGGCAAGGTTGATGATCGTAACGCTGTTAGCGCCTGAGAGGATCTGCTCAATTCTGAGTTGGGCAAAGGTGATCCCCTGGGGTAGAACTAGCAAATCTGCGCCAGCGAGAAAATCAGTAACCGTATCTGTGCCCCTGTCTAAAGCCAAAATAAAGCGATCGCTCCCAGCCCCACCCGTGAGCGTGTCTTCGCCCAAATCCCCACTGAGGGTGTCATTGCCCGCTCCTCCCCGCAACGTATCACGACCTTGACCACCAAATAGCTGATCATTACCATTGCCGCCATCCAGCAGGTCTAGATCAATATTACCAAATAACAAATCATCCTGATCGCCGCCCGTGAGCGTATCGTTGCCCCTGCCGCCAAATAGCAGGTTATTCCCAGCGCCGCCGTTGATCGTGTCATTGCCCAGGTTGCCGTAGAGAGTATCGTTGCCGCCAGCACCCAAAATTGTATCGTCCCCATCCAGGGCGATCGCTAGGTTATCTCTAGCATCACCCTGTAAAAAATTGGCATTCTCTAGGCTGAGAAAGTCATTGAGGAAACCTGTAGCCTCGCCAAAGGGAAGTTGGTTATTTACCCGCACAAACTCAGCATTGCCGCGATTGACCAGAATTGCTGAGTATTGGGGAAACTGCACCTGCACTGCCGCCAAAAAAATAGCAAAGTCAGGGTCAGCAGCAAAACTGAAGCTAGGTGAACTCAAAGCTGTTGCCGTAATTTCAGTTTGGTTAAACCCCAATGGCGGACTAGTAAGCAGGTCAGACTGACTATGTTTGTCTAAAACCACGGCGGGGCGCAGGCTACCATCGGAATAGGATTGCAAAATCACTTTCCCTTCTAGAAAAGCCGCGCCAAACAAGCTCACCAGATCGCCGTTGACAATGTAATGGGTGACGTTTTTGCTAGCTCCACCATTGGCAATAAATTGGTTAGCGATCGCGCGGGAAACCCCAGGAGAATTAAAAGTCACTAGGTCACGGAATTGGCTGGTGAACACCGCAGCAGTAGTCTGGGCTAGGGTGCCGCCTAAGCTATGACCGAGCAGGTCAGGTGATACCCCAAACCTTTGGGTTGCTTGGGTCAGCCAGGTACCGATTTGATCGCGGTTGGCTTCAAACTGACTCAGACCTATGCCTCTAGGGTCGGCAGCAGTGGCATCGTCCTGGGGATCATCTATGCCGCGAAATACCAATACTGGCGGCTTACCTGGTTGAGTGGGAGTAAGGGCGATCGCGTGTAGCCCAGTGGCGGGGTTGTCAAATACCTGATCTAAGCTGTAGCCATTTTGTTGCAAAAAGCCCTGCACTTGAGTTTGAAAATTAGAATCATCATCAACATAAACAATGCGCTTGGCTAAGACTTCGTAGATGGCAAGTAATTCAGGCATAAGTTTTAGGGACTGGGATTTACTTGATCATAGCCAATAGTTAGTTAGAAAACAGCACAAAACCAGGCTTTCGCCCAAACTCAATGGTAGGCTGGTGCTGGCGTGAGCCCTCCTAGCATCTGCAAACTTAAGCTAAAGCCTTCCTCCAACTCCCTTTTCCCAGCACTTCCTAATATGATTGAATACCTAATTTCCTTTGCCAGCTTTGTGACCATTTTTGCCCTGTTCAGTTTAGGGCTGAATTTGCAATGGGGCACGGCAGGGCTAGTAAATTTTGGTCATGTGGGATTTATGGCAGTTGGGGCTTACACCACGGTATTGCTGAGTCAGGTGGGAGTGCCTTTGGTTTTGGCTCTGCTAGTTGGCATGATCCTGGCGGGCGCGATCTCGGTCTTGGTTGGACTACTGACCCTCCGCCTGCGGGAAGATTATCTGGCAATTGTGACGATCGGTCTGTCAGAAATTTTGCGCTTGGTAGCTACCAATGAAGAATGGCTCACCCGTGGTACTCGTGGCATTCAGGACTATCCTTTACCCTTGGTGAACTTGCTGCCCCGCAGTAGCTATAGCTGGGGATTATTACTATTGATGATGCTGTGCCTGGGAATGGTACTGGCGGCGGTGGCTTGGTTGGAGCGATCGCCCTGGGGTAGGGTATTGAAGGCAATTCGCGAAGATCAAGAGGTGGCAGTAGCCCTAGGTAAAAATGTGCTGCTCTACAAATTGCAAGCCTTTGGGCTGGGGGCAATGATTGCGGCGATCGCTGGCGTATTTTTTGCTTGGCGATTAACTACCCTCTATCCCGATTATTTTGTGCCACTGCTTACCTTTCGAGCTTGGACAATTGTCGCGATCGGGGGAGCAGGTCGCAATTTAGGCGTGTTGCTGGGGGCGCTAGTTTATCAAATCTATGTGGATGCGCCGCGGTTTTTACCCAATGCCTTTCAGCAGGCTCTGGGCGGCGGGAGACTAGAGGCAATTCAGGTGATTTTAATTGGTCTAACCCTGATTTTGATCATGGCTTGGCGTCCGCAGGGGCTGTTAGGCAAGGCAGAAGAACTGAGTTTAACCAAGTAGCTTGGGCGAAATTTAATTGACCTTTTGGGCATAATTAGAGGGATTCCCATCGGCAGTTACCCCTATGTCACTCCAAGCCGCCAAACAAGCTCTGCTCGCCCATAACTACACGGAAGCGATCGCTCTACTGCAATCCTATTGCCAAGATCATCCCCAGCCCCATAGTGAAAATTTTCACCAGGCGCAAATGTGGTTAGTGAATGCCTACCAAAGGACGGGCAGGACTGATCGGGCGATCGCGGTTTGCGAAGAACTACTAGGGTTAAATGATTTGGCTCTGCAACAATGGGCAGCAACAACCCTGACCAATCTTCAGCTTGAGCTAGAGGGCGCACCTGCAAGTAACCATCACCACAGTGAAGTGGTCAAATCCCAGCCCAATCGTTACCGCAAGGGCAATGTCCATCTCACTCTCCCAGGCATCAAAGGCCTAGCCTATGGCCTTGGTGCGGTTTTGGCGATCGCTACCCAAATTGGCTGGAGTGCAATTTTTTGGTTCTGGCTAGTATCCCACCTCAATCCCACCCTAGTAATTACCACTGGCTGGCAAATCGTTGCCCTGGTACTGACCCTAGGCTCGAACCTATTGCTGTTTTTCATGTCTCCCTGGATCATCGATCAAGTCCAGAGCCAAGTGCTAAGACTAAACTGGATCAACCTCAACGATCTAGAAAACTACAGTGGCGAAGCGGTTGAGTTGATCGAGCAGTTTTGCCAGCAACGTCAATACCATATCCCCCAAATTGCCCTAGTGGAAGATCCTAGCGCGATCGCTTACACCTACGGCGTATTACCCAACTCTAGCCGTTTGGTGCTTAGTCGTGGCTTACTCGAACTGCTCGATCCAGAAGAAATTGCTGCCGTAGTAGGCGCTCAATTGGGGCAAATTGCCAGTTGGAGCTTTGCGATCGCTACCTACGGGTCAGGTTTAGCGCAACTACTCTATGGCTTACAAACCTGGCTGGTACGCCTCAGCCTTAGAATCAAACGGGGTAAGCTTGCCTGCAAGGTGTTGGCTAAGGTGGTAGAGCGCCTCAGGGATGTAGCGTTGATCCCCGTTGGACTAGCTACTCGCCCCAGCGCCCCGATCTATGACCAGTTTGGCGCAGCAGTGACCGGTAATCCCAATGCGATCGCCCGTGCCTTCACCAAAATCGCCCGTGCCACCTTGGGGCAAACAGAAAACCGCGTCCTCGCCTTTAGCCGCAGCCTGGCAGTGATCGACTATGAAACCCTGAACCCCACTGGCATTGCCTTTGAAATTCTCCATGGCGGTCAGGCAGATCCAGATTTTCGTACCAATCTCTACGGTGTATTTTTGTGGGAAATGTTTAATCCCTGGGCAAAGTGGCTAGCCTGCGGTTCTACCCATCCGCTACTGGGCGATCGCTTGCGCGGACTGACTAGATTCTGCAAACAGTTAGGCTTAACTACAGAATATGAGTTTGATCAACTGATTAAACAGGGTGAGAGTCTCAATCGCCGCAAGCTCTATAAAAACTTTTTAATCGATCTAATGGTAGAAACTGCGCCCTACACCTTAGCTGGCGCCGGATACATCACCTCTCAATACCTCTACTGGCTCTACGACAATTGGTTACCCTTAGCCTTGACTGGCGTAGGTGCGGGAATCGGCATCATGTGGCGAGGCAGTTTCCGCTATCCCAACTATAATCGGGTGGCTGCTACTACCCTGGCTAATTTGCTCGTAGACCCTTACGCTAGCACTCTACGCGGTCAACCGGTGCAGATTCCCGGAGAAATTTTGGGCTACCTGCATGGTCAACCACAGCGCGGCAGCCTCAGCTATGGAATTAAATTGGGCGATCAATCAGGGCTAATTTATCTTGACTATCTGCCCAATCTCAAGACCCTATGTACCGAACCTCAAGTGGCAATCAGAAAACTGGAAACCCTGGTGGGTAAAGCCGTGGTAGTAACGGGTTGGTTTCGGCGCGATCGCTTAGCAACTATTGATCTAGCTGAGCTAAAGCCGATCTCCTCCCAAATTAAAACTATGCCTAGCTATCATCAGTTCTGGAATAACCTAGCTAGCGCCATCCTGGTATTCTCTGGGCTAGGTCTACTGGTAGTTTCTAACTTAGGTTAACTTAGTTTGACTGGGGAAGTTTTGCAAAAAAAATGACTTCCTATAAAAAAACTCCCCCTGGCAAGGAGGAGTAGAACAGCCTTAAGCAGCAGGGTTGATCTTGTTTACGCTTACCTTGAAAGCTTTCACCTCAGTAGCTTTAGGTAGAGTCAGGCTAAGCACACCATCGAGATATTCTGCCTGCACATCTTCGTTCTGCACAGGAATCGGCAGGTTAATCAGACGGTGGAATTTACCGTAGCGGATCTCGCTCCAAAAATAGCGACGTTCCTGATCTTGAGATGCGTTGCGATCGCCTGAAATCGCTACCGTATCTTTGGTCACTTGAATGTCTAAGCTCTCAGAACTGACGCCGGGGGCAATTACCCGTAAAACTAGATGATCTCCTTGTTCGTATAGTTCAGTAGCTGGATACCATTCGGATTTGGCAGCTTCTTCTGTCAAGGCAGACATATTTTGGAAAACTCGATCAATTTGATTGCGCATAGTTTCAACTTCTTGAAATGGTTGCCAACGAATAATCATAGTTAATTTCCTCCGACTAGGTTGCAAGATTGAATTAGTAATTGTGACTGATTCAGTTCACATCTAGATTATGGATAGAATTAGGATTGATTACCATGGGTGACAACCGAACTGAAGATGTAGGGTTTTCTAGCGGGAGTGAATGTAGGGAACGTTGATCGATTGGTTCTGCTCATAAATGCGATTGAGTGCGCGATCGCTTATTCCCAAGTGATAGAGAAGTTTTAATGCCTGGTTTAAGATTGCTTGACCATAGATACCTCTAGTGCGGAATCGCCTCGCCGAGGTGATTACTCTGCCTGGGCAAAATTCGGGATAACTCAATTGTCTGAGTTGTTCGCTTAGGCGGGTATCAGCAAAGATATGGAGGTCTGGAATGCCACCTAGGTCAATTAAAGTTTGGCGTTTGGCAAATATGCAGTGATCAAAATAGAGAATGCCCTTTTGCTTGCCGCGCACCTGATTGGAATACCAGGAAGTGAACTGCAGTAGCCAGTGATCGTAGTCGAAGCTGTGATGGAATCCGCCCCAAATTTGATTGGGATTAGCTAAAACCTGGGCAATTTGCGTCAGAGCAATTTGAGGAGGCAAGAGCGTAGCTGAATGGTGCAGTAGGATAAAATCCCCAGTGCAAGCGGCGAGACCTAGATCGTAGCGTTTGGCTCTGCCACAGGCGGGTGCAGTAATAATATGGGCTTGGGGGTATTGCTGTAAAAGATCTAGAGTTTGATCTTGACTGGGGCTAACTACAGCGATAATTTCACTTTCTCCCTGTTGATGGCTTAGATTTTCTAAAATTGCTGCCAAGTAGCCATGGCGGATTTCATTGTAGCAGGAAAGAATAATCGATGTTTTCACAGATCTAATTCTAGTTGAAGGGATTTTGCTGGAAAGCGATCGCTTAAGATTTTAGCCCCTAATCCCAGCAACAGCGATGCCCGTAACAGGATCGCGCTTGAGAAAAGATTTGTCCAAACCCCACCTCTATTTTTGGCGGCTAGGGCTTCAAAAGCATTCTGATTATCTTTTCCCATTTCCATAATTGCATAGGTAAAACTGAAGGGGAAAACTAGTATATTTAATAGGTCGATCGCTAAATAAATTCCCAAATACACATAGAAATTAGCTTCGGCTTCGGCAATTAGCACCAACAGAAAGGGATAGAACCAGAGGTTATGTTGGGGAGAATAGATGCGATTGAGAAATAATAGGGCAATACAAAACAGCACTCCCTTAGGGGCTACACCCAAATCTCGGCGCAGCACCAAGCTTATTCCCAATAGAATTGCCGTTACTTGATTGGCTAGGCCAATATTCGCCTCGCCGCCTAGCCACAGCACCTGCACACCCAGAACTGTATCGAAGGTAATGGAGCGATTTGCCCAAAAGCTATAGGGATGCAGCCAGTTATTGATGTTGCCATTTTTAATTAAGCTCAACCAGATCAAAGGGAGGTTGATCACTAAGGCTACCCCTACAAAAATGGCGATCGCTTTGTACCATTGGTTCCGTCGCTTTTCGATTAGATAGGTGCGAATTTCTTGGGCAAGAATGAAAAATAGCGGCAAGAATTTAATCCAACAACCCAAAGACCACCAAAAGGTTGCCCACAGGGGTTTTTGGCGTTGATGGCAGAGGTAGCCCAACAGAATAGGAGTGACCAAATAGGATTCAAAGCGCATGGGAGTGAGCAACAGAGCCGTAGGAGTAAGTAAGAACAGCAAACTCAACCACCAGGCGCGCCCAGGATTAATCTTAGCTAGGATCAAATACAAAATCCCGCCATTGATCACATCGGCGATCGCCATAAATAGGCTATGGGTAAGCAGAATTGACTTCCAATTCCCCTCAGTCAAATCAATAAACGGAGTCATGATCCAATAGAGCAGACCTGCACCTACCGGATATTCTCGGGTGAAGTCCACATAGGGAATCTTGCCCTGCTGTCCCAAGCGCCAAGGGTCAATCCACAGCCAAATATCAGTAATAATGTGACCAACCCAGGGGGGGCCACCATTCAACAAAACTGCCGCGATCGCAATTACTGTGAGTTTAATCACTAGGCCTGCGCCTAAAATAATCCCTAAAGTTTTAATTCGCATGATTCTAGGGCATCATAGTTTTAAACAGTAGAATTTGCAGACTTGCAGGCAAAGCATTCACACCTAAAAGGTTGCCACTTAAACGCCTGACCTGCTCTTGGCTGTAGAGCCCTAAAAACTGATCTACAGTCTCTAATTCACAGGTTGTGCTGGATTTAGGTGTGCGAAAGTGGACTGGAATTACCAATTGGGGGTTGAGGCTATCCACTACGGTTTTGGCTTCGGCTGCATTATAGCCCTTGTCTCCGCCGCCCACGGGTAAGATTAAAATATTAGGACGACCCATTAAGATCCTTTGCTCAGGGCTGAGGGGAGCGGCTGCACCGCCTAGGTGTAAAATTCTTACCCCTCCTTGATTCCACAGCCAAGCTACATTTGTGCCAAACCGCCTTCCTTCCAAGCGATCGTGAGCCATGCGAATCCCTTGAAAACCAATACCATTGAGGCTATAGGCTCCTGGTTCAGTTAAAATTTTGTGATTGGGAAAATTAGCTGGCAGGGCAGCCAAATAGCCTTCATCCAGCAATCGTGAACTGATCAAAACTAGGTCGGGATTGAGTTTGGGTAAAGCAAAGCCGCTGGTGCAACCACCTGAGCGAAAGGGGTGGGTCAAAATTTGAGTGCCACTGCCACTGATCAAGAAGGACATATGTCCTAGCCATTGCAGACTAAGCTGAGCGGCTGGTGCTTGAGGCTTGGCTTGGACTGCCGAAGAGAAGGTAGCTGCAAATATCAGGCCGTTTCGACCAAATTTGAACAGTTGGCGGCGGTGCATAGGGATGGGGGTAAAGGGCGATTCAGTTTAGTATATTTTGAATGGCTGTGCACCAATTTAGATGTGAGGTTGGTGAGAGCGAGCGTCTACTTGGATTTGAGGGAGTTTACCAGTCAGGGTAGTATAGGTCAGACGAGACACAGTTCTGATCAGTTCCATGCTGGCAGCATCATCTTTGGTGCGCTTGACGATCGCGGCAATGATGTAGCGCTTGCCATCAGGAGTGTCCACAATGCCTGCATCGCCGATTACCTGGTTAATTTGACCAGTTTTGTGGGCAATTCTGGCATTACTGGGAATTCCTTGGGGCAGCAGTTGATCATTTTCAGTGCGGCGCATAATGTCTAATAAGCGATCGCGACTACGGGGTTTTAGCCATCTACCAGATTCTATGCCTGCCAATAGATTGACCAAATCCTCAGTGCTGGTAGTGTTGGTACCTTTAAGATCTGGGAGTGGACTACGCAATACCGTAGCAACTAAACCCCAAGCCTGAAACTTTTGATTTAATTTGGCGATCCCTCCCAAACGCTTGATAATCAGGTTGGTGGCAGTGTTGTCGCTGATCACAATCATCTTGGTAGCTACATCTAGCAAAGATACCTGGCTGCCGAGGGGTAAATCCTGCAAATCACCTGCTTCTCCTACTCGGACATCTGCCGTGATCGTCAGCATTTGATCAAGTTGTACGCGGCCTTGATCTACTTCCTGTAAGAGTGCCACCAATAGGGGGAGTTTGATCAGGCTGGCTGAAGCGTACACCTGTTTGGGCTGAATGGCGACAAAGCTTTTAGTGTCTAGATCGGCTGCAAGTAGCTGTAGCTCTAGTTCTGGCTGTTGGCTAGCGATCGCTAAAATTTGGCTCTTGAGCGTTCCTAGTTCTTGGGTTAGTTCCTGGGTAAAATTTAGGGGATTAGGTTGGGAAACTTTAGTTTGCTTGGGAGCAGGGGGCTTAGATTGGGTGAAGTGATTCCAGGTAGCGATCGCACTGCCGATGATCAAACTGGCTCCCCAAAATAGTACCCACATCCGCACGAGCACCCGCATCTTCTTATAGGTGGGAGACAATGGCTGAACCTTTGGTAATGGATCTATCGGCTCAGGTTCGGCTTTGGTAACCAGCATTACCCGCTTAGTATTTTGCGGAATGCTGGTCTTGATCGGAGGCAGATGGGCGCTGATTTGGCGCTGGGCTTCTTGCTGCTTGCGTTCCTGTTGCAATCTCTGACGGCGCTGTTCAGGAGTTTCCCGTGAATTTGATCTTTTTTTCATAATCCTAGATCTACTCTTGGTCAACCAACCCTAGTCAACAAAATCAGCACAAATACCCGCCAAGTATTCTAGCGGATCTGAAGGTGGAGATGCTTGAGCAATTTTCCAACTCAGTTGGCGGCAGACACCTCGCAACATTGCCACTTCTGCCCTAGTAAGTTCGGCTCGATCAAAGATCTGGCGCAACTTTTGCATCCGACTAAAACTGGTATGGGGGTAGAGGTAGCCCGCCTGGTTTAGGATGGTTTCAAGGTGTTGATAAAATCCCTCGATCGCGCTAAAGCTAGCTAGATCAGCAACTGGAGGCTGAGTCTTCTCTTCAGTCTCTAGCCAGAGTAAGTGCAGGTGATAGCAGCAGATCGCTACCGCTTGCGCCAGATTGAGGGAGCTATACTCTAGGGTAGTAGGAATATTGATCACCTGCTGGCAATATTGCAATTCTTGATTAGATAAACCCCGATCTTCAGTACCAAAGACGATCGCTGCCTTAGCTGCCACTGCCCATTTTAAGCCCTGGGTGGGCTGTACTAGAGGGCGATCGCCTGGATCTATTCGACCTGCCGTTGCCACAATCCTTTGGCAATCCTCTAGAGCCTGGGGTAAATCGGTCACCACCTGCGCCTGTTCTAGCAGTTCTCGACCATGTACTGCCATTTGCAATGCTTCCTCTCCTAAGCGATCGCAGCGCGGATTCACTAGCCAAAGTTGATTCAAGCCCATGTTTTTCATCACTCTCGCCACTGACCCAAGGTTGATGGCGCCACTGGGCTCTACCAACACTATTCGAACATTCCACATCGGTGATCAGACTTCTGGAGCGGTTTACTCATGGGCTAACCCTGTGGTTTGGCGTAATTTGCCACAATTTTAACAGTTAGCGGCACTTACTGGGATTTTCAAAAGAATGCAGTACAGGTAAAATTGTAAACAAATGTGACAGAAAATATGGACATTAGAATTTCAGCACTGAGTGTATTTGCCGCGATCGCTTTAAGTATATTTGCTTATTTGCGGGCAGCCCGTCCCTATAAATCAGCCTCATCGGTAGCCAACTCCTATGACCAGTGGACTGAGGATGGCATCCTGGAGTTTTATTGGGGGGAGCATATTCACCTCGGTTATTACCAACCTGGCACAACAGATTTCTTGCAGGCGAAGGTAGACTTTGTGCATGAAATGGTGAAGTGGGCAGGGCTAGACCAGTTACCCCCAGGCACTACCCTGTTGGATGTGGGCTGTGGCATTGGCGGCAGCAGTCGCATCCTAGCGCGGGACTATGGCTTCGAGGTTACAGGCATTACCATTAGCCCCCAACAGGTAAAACGCGCCCAGGAGTTGACTCCCCCAGGACTGAGCGCCCAGTTTTTAGTGGATGACGCTATGGCGCTGTCTTTTCCCGATCAGAGCTTTGATCTGGTATGGTCAATTGAGGCAGGCCCCCATATGCCCGACAAGCAGGTTTTTGCGCGGGAACTGCTGCGGGTACTAAAGCCTGGCGGGATTTTGGTGGTGGCAGACTGGAATCAACGGGATGACCGAGTAGTGCCCTTAAATTTCTGGGAGAAACTGGTGATGCGTCAACTGTTGGATCAATGGTCTCATCCTGCCTTCGCCAGCATTGAGGGGTTTGCCGAATTACTGGCGGCAACTGGGATCACCGAAGGAGAAGTGGTGACAGGGGATTGGACAAGGGCAACCTTACCCTCTTGGCTGGATTCGATTTGGCAGGGAGTAATTCGCCCTCAAGGACTGTATAAATTCGGCTGGCAAGGGTTTTGGAAGTCGGTGCGGGAGGTTCCCACTCTGTTGTTGATGCGATTGGCTTTTGGCGCAGGGCTATGTCGATTTGGGATGTTTCGGGCGGTGCGCCGACCCAGTTAAGCCTAGATCTGGGAACATTTTCAGCCATCTAGCCAGAATTTGAGCTAGGCTGAGTGCATAGTTTTAGCTGATTTCTGAGCATAAAGTAAAGGACAAAAATATGACTGAACCAACTGAAGTACCTCAAGCTACTGATCCTAAATTTGGGTTTAATACCTATGCCGAACGCTTGAATGGACGAGCAGCAATGATTGGCTTTGTGCTGATGGTGGGAATTGAAGTGGCAACAGGTAAAAATCTGCTGGTGTGGCTGGGCTTAGTCAACCTGTCCTAATGGGAACCTCCACTCCAACTAAGTTTTGGCTGGCGGCGATCGCTTGGCTAGTCCTAGATGGTCTGACTAAACTAGCAGTAATTAGGGAGATGGAACTGGGGCAGTCGATCGCACTTTTGCCAAATCTGCTCCATCTTACCTATGCGATCAACACAGGGGCAGCTTTTAGCCTATTTAAAAATTCAGTGGATCTGTTAAAGTGGGTGTCCTTAGGCGTGAGCTTGGTGTTGATCAGCCTACCCTTTTGGCAGAGAAATCTCAGTAAATGGGAGCAATGGGGCTACGGCAGTATTTTAGGTGGGGCGATCGGCAATGGCATTGACCGATTTGTCCATGGTCATGTGATTGATTTTGTCGATTTACCCTGGTTGAAGTTCCCTATTTTTAATGTGGCGGATGTGGCGATTAATATCGGAATTATTTGTTTGGGAATTGGATTTTTTACCCAGCCTAGCGATCGGGTTTAAGAAATAAATGTATGCATGTACTATCTTTGCCCACTTGGGTTATTCATGTGTCTTCGGTGTTGGAATGGGCGATCGCGATTTGGTACATTGATCGCTATGCTACTTTGACCCAAAATTTTGGTTGGCGCTGGTTGGCACTGGCGATGTTGCCTGCCCTGGTGAGTGCGCTCTGTGCCTGTACTTGGCATTTTTTTGACAATGATCTGAGCTTGAGTTGGTTGGTGACCTTGCAAGCAGCTATGACCTTGGGTGGCAATATTTGTTTGGCGATCGCGGCGATCAAAATTTGGCGGCAGGCGCTCTAACCCTAAATACTACTACTCATTACCATGGGGCCTTGGGGCTGGGTGGTCTGTTCACTAGCTTCTTGAGTGATGATCAAAGCATCAGTCTGGCTATTGGGGACGGCAATCACTACGATGCCTCTACCGTCGGCATTGGGACGAAAACTACCACAGCCAATTTTTTTGCCCTGGCTTTCTGCCCAAACCACATAAGCTTGACCTGGAGGCAAGGGTGGGAGGTTCTGCACAAATAAAAGGGCTTTGGGTTCACCGGGGGTACTGACTAGGTTAGCTGTGGCTTGGGGCGCTTTATCCATACCTTTCAGGGCAACTAGGTTGAGCTTGGGCTGCTCTAACATGGCAATCATACTTTTCTGCTCCGCAATTTGCGCTTGGCGCAGTTGCAGTTCTTGGCGCAAACTCAAGCTATAAATACCCAGAATGGCAGCCGTGATCACACCCACAAAGCTAACTGCGCGCAACTGTCTGGCCGGTTTGGTAGCTTGGCTGAGGATGCGTTGCTTGAGGTACGGGGGTGGCGGGGTGGGGCTAGTGAGGGCGATCGCGGCCCAAGTCTGTTCATAGGCAATTAATTCCTGCTCCAACTCAGGCTGCTGGGCAAGGGCTGCTAGCAGGGCAGCAGTTTCTGCTTCATTCAATTGGTCTAGGGCGTGACCTGCGTACAGTTCTTGTTCTTCCATGGCTAGCTGTGCAAATTTTGCAGTTCTTGACGGAGTTTGATTAAGCCCTGGCGACACCAGGATTTCACTGTACCCAGGGGCAGATTGAGGTGTTTAGCGATCGCACTTTGGCTCATGCCACCAAAATAGGCTAGGGTCAAGACCTGTTGTTGATCGGAGGTGAGGTGACTGAGGGCGCGTTGTACCATTTCGGCTTGGTGATGGTGAATTGTCTGCTCTAGGGGCGTGGCCACATGGGTAGTCTCCAAAAATTGTCCAATTTTTTGTTGAGCGCGGGCTAACACGCCCCTAGAACGAATTTTATCTAAGGCGCGGGAACGGGTAATAGTTGCTAAGTAGGCAGCAACCGTGCCGCGTTGAGGCTCATAATTGGGCTTATGCCAGATCTGGAGGAAAATCTCTTGGGTGAGGTCTTCAGCTTCTTGACGGTTTTGTAAGATTCTGAGCGCTAGACCATATACCAAGGCACTGTGGCGATCGTAGAGGGTGGCTAGGGCTTGAGATCTACCCAGCTTGATTTGGTGGAACAGAGCCACTGCAGCATCTAAATCGAGATCTAGATCTTGCTTAGCTGAGCGATCGCTAGAATAGACAGATGCCATGCGCTGAGGGGAAGGTTGGGACGCAAATAATTCTAACCTTGCCAGAGAAATTTAGCTCGATCTCACTTGAGTTACGCTCAGGGGGCGCAATTGGATGAAAGAATTAGCTAAGCTTAAATAATTAGTCATACCTACAATGACCGAGCGAAATCCAATTTACCTAGTGGGTGCTGGGCCAGGTGATCCAGAGCTAATTACCGTCAAAGGAGAACGGTTATTGCGATCGGCAGATGTGGTGCTATACACCGACTCCTTAATTCCTGCTGCCATGCTGCAAATCTGTCAGCCCCAAGCGGAGTTGATTCCTACGGCTGCCCTCACCCTAGAACAAATCTTAGGGATTATGGAGCAACGGGTGCGATCGCGCCAAAAAGTAGTGCGGTTGCATGACGGGGATTTGAGTTTATATAGCACAGTCTATGAGCAGATATTGGGACTGCGCCAAGCCCAGCTTGAATTTGAACTTGTGCCAGGCGTAAGTGCCTATCAACTAGCTGCCGCCAAACTCAATTTAGAACTGACCGTGCCAGGCCTAGTTCAAACCATTATCCTCAGTCGGGTAAGTGGTCGCTCTACTATGCCCAAATCCGAAGAGCTTAGCCGCCTTGCTGCCCATGGCGCTTCCCTATGCCTGTATCTGAGCGCCAAACAGGTGCAGTTAGTCCAGCAGAAATTACTTCAACACTATGCTCCCCAAATGGCGATCGCGATTTGCTATCACCTGGGTTGGCCAGATGAACAGATTTGGCTTAGTCCTCTAGCTAGTCTGGCTGCCACCACCCAGGATCTCGGCTTTTTGCGTACCACTTTATTTGTGATTAGCCCTGCTTTGGGGCAGATGGCAGGATCTCCAGTGCTCCATAGGGGAATTTTGCCGAATGTTCAAGCATACCAGCCAGAATTTCGCTCTAATCTTTATCATTCCCAGGAGCCTTAATTGCCAAAGCCGCCTGGGCGTTGCGCTGTAGCTGGGGCAGCTTAATTCGTCGCAGGGCTGAGCCAGTAAACCTTTGGTCATATTCCGCCGCGCTAATTTCGGCTAACTCGGTCAAGCTAGGGTGCAGATTTTCAGGGCGAGGGAAAAAGTCTGGCTCCGTGGTCACTTGGCTAAATTTCTGATTCCAAGGACAGACATCCTGGCAAATGTCACAGCCTGCCACCCAATTATTCAGATTGGTAGCGATCGCTTCAGGGAGTTCAGGAGCACGGTTTTCGATCGTGTGATAGGCAATGCACCGATTGGCATCGACTACAAAAGGTTGAGCGATCGCGCCCGTAGGACAGGCAGTTAGGCAACGGGTACAGGTGCCACAGTATTGGGGATGAGGCGAGTCGGCTTCCAGGTCTAGGTCTACTAAAATCTCTGCCAAAAACAGCCAAGAGCCGCAGTCTCTGGTAATCAAATTACTATGTTTACCAATCCAGCCGATGCCTGCCCGTTCTGCCCAGGCCTTTTCGCTCACTGGGCCAGTATCCACGTAAAACCGCGTAGCAATTTCAGGCTGTTGCTGATGCAGCCAACCATCTAGCAGTTTTAATTTCTTAGTCAAGACGCGGTGATAATCTCTGCCCCAGCCATAGCGAGAAATTTTAGCTTGATCGGGCTGGTGCTGGGCAGGAGTGTAATAATTTAAGCCCAGACAAATCACCGATTTAATGCCGGGCATCAGGGCTTGAATATCTTGGCGCTGGGGGTTTGCCATCCACTGCATATCTGCTTGATAGCCCAACTCTAGCCAGGCTTGTAAGCGATCGCGCTCTATCCCAGACTCGGCCTTGGCAATGCCCACATGACTAAAGCCCACTTCCAGAGCTTGTTGTTTAATCGCGGCGCTGTTCAAAGCTATTCCACCACTGTATGTTCAATTCGATCCTTACCCTTGCGCTTAGCCTCATACATCAAACTATCTGCCGTTTCAATCAGCACATCTACCGAAATTGGCGGCGAGTTGAAACTGACTACTCCAATACTAAAAGTGACCTGAAACTGCTGCTTTTTCATGGCTTGGGTGAGGGATTGATGCACTCGATTGATCACCCCGATCGCTGGCTCATAGCTGACTCGGGGTAACAAAATCGCAAACTCATCGCCACCTAATCTACCAGCCCCATCCGTAGCCCGCAAGGAAGCTTTTAACTCCCGCGCGATCGCTTGCAATACCTGATCGCCGTATCTATGCCCAAAATTATCATTCAAATCCTTAAAATTATCCACATCAATGTAGGCAATAGTCAGGGGTTGGCGATAGCGCGTGGCATCTGCCACCACCCGCTTGGCAATATCTAGGAAATCTCGCCGATTGGAAATGCCAGTCAAACCATCGGTACGGGATAGCTTATTCTCCCGCATCAAAGCCGAGTGCAATTCTGCTAGAGTGGCACTGACAATCAAAAACAGCAATAGGGCTACCGCCGCATTCCAATGGCGGACAAAGGGCAAAGTGCTGCCGCTACAGCTTTCTGGGTTGTTGATCAAAAAAATGGTGGCCGCGCTCCCCAGGGAAAATAAAAAGCCAAACCCGCGCCCCACAAACCAAGTCACTAGGGTAATTGGCATCAAGTAGTAGATTGACAGGACAATTTCTTCCGGTACCTGAAAATCTAAAAAGCCAATAAATCCCAACAAAATTAATGCTAAGATTACCAGTAAGAATTTAGGCTGCTGACTCAAAAAGCGATGCAGAATCATGGGCTAGAAGTTGGGGCTAACCCCTGGTTTGATAGTGAGCAGAATCTACCTGGAAATTCTACCAAGAATTTTGGCGGTTATTGCGATGTTCAAAAAAATGTAGTAAAAGAATTATCAAAATTTATTGCGAGGCTGTGACCCTTTTGGTTACCCGTTAACTTGAAGTGCTTCAGCTAGGTGAAGCACCCATACCCGTTTGATTCACTAGCTCATATAGTTTCGTAATCACCTGGTCAGAGAATAGCCAGCCTTGGGGTTGAGTTAATTGTAGGCGATCGCTAATTTGTACCCAGGTTTGGAATTGATCGTCAGAGAGAATTTGGAGCATAGTCGAATATAGTTCTTCGCCAAAATCCGTGCTCAGGGTTTGCAGATCTAGACCCTCAGCCAAGCGTAAACCCTGCATTAAAGTCTCAAACAATCGCTCCTCTAAGGAAAGAATTGGAGAACTGGGCAATTCTTGATTTTCAATCATGGCGAGATAGTCTCGCATTTTACGGGGGCGATCGCTTCTTTTGCCATCTAAATAACTAGTAGCTGCCATGCCCATGCCATAAAACGGCAAGTTTTGCCAATAGACCAGGTTGTGTTGGCACGCAAAGCCAGGCTGAGCATAATTAGAGATTTCGTAGTGTCTAAATCCAGCCGCTTGCAGAGTTTCTCTGGCAATTAAATACATCTCTACCGTGGCATCTTCACTGGGCAGAGGGCGATCGCCAGGTTGATAGCGTTTAAAGAAAGCCGTTCCTGGCTCAACGATTAGATCATAAACAGATAAATGTTGGGGTTCTAGCTGGATTGCCTGCTGAAGGGAATCTTGCCAATGGTCTAGGGTTTGAGTTGGTAAACCGGAAATTAAATCTAAGCTGAAATTGCTAATCCCCGCCTGTTTAACTGCTGCCACCGCTTCCCAGATCTCTACTACCCTATGCCCGCGCCCACAGAGATCCAGCAGATGATCTTGAAAAGCCTGCGCTCCTAGGCTGATCCGATTGACACCGCTAGCTTTATATCCCTCTAGACTTTGGAGAGACACAGTGCCAGGATTAGCTTCTAGGGAAATTTCCGCATCTTGTTCAATGCCAAAATACTGATGGACAGTTTGCAAGATCTGGTCAATCTGGTTTACAGATAAGAGGGAAGGGGTGCCACCGCCAAAAAAGATGGTATCTAAAGGGTTTGTCCCCCAAACTCTGGCCGTGAGTTGAATTTCCCTACAGAGGGCGTCTACATAAGTTGCTTGCAGATCCGCCCCAGCCGTAGTGATGGCAAAGTCGCAATAGAAGCATTTACGGCGACAGAAGGGAATATGCAGATAAAGCGATCGCGCCACAGCCATAGGTTCAAAAATTTAGACAAAATTATTTGGGACTTACGCAAGTGTGATCTAAGACCCCAACTCTAAGTCGGGTGTGGGGCTAGGCTCTCAAACTCGCTTTTTACGGCAGTTCTTTAATCAGGATGCGTAAGTTCTGTATTGTATTTAAAGCTACAAATGATCCCAATCTAGCTGTTTACTATGAAAACCTTGGATTAAGTGTACAAAAACCTACCTCAACAATAACAGCATGGCTAAAACCCCTGATGATGTCTTAAAAATGATCAAAGATCAAGACATCAAGATGATTGATCTGAAATTCATTGATACCCCTGGTATTTGGCAGCATTGCACTTTTTACTTTGACCAGATTTCGGCTGAATCCTTTGTAGAAGGTGTGCCCTTCGATGGATCTAGCGTCAGGGGTTGGAAAGCAATCAATGAATCTGACATGGCAATGGTTCCTGATCCAGACACCGCTTGGATCGATCCCTTTATGGAAGAGCCTACCCTCAGCATGATCTGTAGCATCAAAGACCCGCGCACTGGCCTGCCCTACAATCGTTGTCCTAGAGCGATCGCTCAAAAAGCGGTAGATTATTTGGCCACCACTGGGATTGGCGACACTGCCTATTTTGGTCCCGAAGCCGAATTTTTCATGTTTGATAGTGTTTCCTACGGTCAGGAAATGCACACCGGCTACTACAAGGTAGACTCCGTAGAAGGCCTATGGAATACGGGTAGAGAAGAAGCGGGCGGCAACCTAGGCTACAAAATTCGCAATAAGCAAGGCTATTTCCCCGTATCCCCTTCGGATTCCTTCCAAGACATTCGCACCGAAATGCTCTTAACCATGGCGAAGTGCGGTGTACCAATCGAGAAGCATCACCACGAGGTGGCAACTGGAGGTCAGGCAGAGTTGGGCTTCCGCTTTGCTGAGCTTATTCGTGCCGCTGACTACTTGATGACCTATAAGTATGTGATCAAGAATGTGGCAAAAATGCATGGCAAAACCGTAACTTTCATGCCTAAACCCCTATTTGGCGACAATGGTTCGGGGATGCACACCCACCAATCGATTTGGCATGAGGGTCAGCCCCTGTTCTGGGGCGATGGCTATGCCAATTTAAGCCAACTGGCACTCAACTATATTGGCGGGCTCTTGCAGCATGCTCCCGCACTGTTGGCACTCACCAACCCCACCACCAATTCCTACAAGCGTCTTGTCCCTGGCTTTGAAGCGCCTGTGAACTTGGCCTATTCCCAAGGTAACCGCTCTGCTTCGATTCGGATTCCCTTATCTGGCCCTAACCCCAAGGCCAAGCGTCTAGAATTCCGTTGCCCTGATGCTACCTGTAACCCTTACCTGGCGTTTGCGGCGATGTTGATGGCGGGAATTGACGGGGTTAAAACTGGGGCAGACCCTGGTAGCCCTCTGGATGTGGATATCTATGAGCTATCCCCTGAAGAGTTGGCAAAAGTGCCTTCTACACCTGGATCTTTGACTGAGGCGCTCTCTAACTTGGAGAATGATCACCAGTTCTTGTTGGCAGGGGATGTGTTTACCGAGGACTTCGTTAAGACTTGGATCTCCTACAAGCTCAATACCGAAGCAATTCCTATGAGTATTCGTCCGCATCCATACGAATTTGCTCTATATTACGATTGTTAAGAACAAGGAGTAATCCTTTTTCTATCCTGTTGGTCTGCCTTTAGTTTGAGTCTACTTGAGCTAGGGGCAGTTTTTTGGTAACTATCTGATTTTGGCAGTTTTGGCAAAAGGGAGTTTGGGGTTAGGTTGGCAATAAACCTAGAGCTAGGTCTAGTTCCCGATAACTGGGTAACTCTGGGTGGATTTTTTGCCCTCGACGTAAGATCAAGCGATCGCTTTGAGGACGAGCGAGCAGTTCGCTGTAGCTGCGGGCATTGAAAATAATTAGATCTGCGGTAGTTCCAGGCAAAAGCTTAGCCTCTAAATCCATGATCTGAGCAGGCACTTGGGTAATGCTATTGATCCAGTCACCGTAGGGCATATCCAAATGGGCAATTTGCACCGCCAGGCGGAAAATCTCTAGCAAGTCATGATCGCCAAAACCGTAGAAGGGGTCACGGGCATTGTCATGGGCGATCGCGATTGGCACTTGGGCAGCCTTGAGTTCATGCAGTAGAGTTACGCCCCGCCATCTGGGGGTTTGGTTTACCTGGCGATCTTGCAAGTAGAGATTGCAAGCAGGTAAAGACACGATTTGAATATTTGCCTGCTTCACCAAGTAAATCACCTGATCAGCTAAGTCTTCTTCTTGGACTGAGAGGTTGCAGCAGTGACCACAGAGAATTTTGCCGCCAAATTTTTGAGCGATCGCGATTTTTGCCACTTGCTCTAGGGCGTTAGATTCTGGATCGCCAGTTTCATCCACATGAAAATCTAAGTCGAGCTGAAAGTGCTGGGCTAAGTTAAAGACCCGCTCTAGGTTTTCTAGTTGGTTTGGCATCACCAGTCCCCCGATCGCCCCGCCAATTTCGGCGATTTTGGCAGCTAGTTGTTCCCCCGCCTCACCTTGCCAAGCGGAGAGTTGTACTAGGGCGGCAGGTTGTAGTTCTAAGCGATCGCGCCAACTGTGCTGCAGGGCTTTAAATACCGCCAATGACTGATCTGTTAAGTCGGGCAGTAGATCCAGGTGGGTACGAAGTGCTTTTGTGCCATGGGCATAGCTACATTTCAAGCCAAATTCCATCCTGGCATAGAGTTCCTCTGGTTGCCAAAACTGGTGATCATAGTTAATGGCTTGAATCGCGCCGTCAAAACTGCCATCGGGGTTGGGGGTGCGCGGCCAGCTATGACCTTTGTCCAGGTGGGTGTGAATATCAACAAAACAGGGCAGCACTAGATTATTTTGCAGATCGATCACTGGAGTTGAAGTTGACTCTGGCAGGCGATCGCTCACTTGCACAATCTGACCTTGATTAATTTCCAGGTTTACGATGCCCAGGTTTTCGCGATCGGGGATATAGCCCAGATCAGGCAACAAACTAACAGGCACGGCGGCATGAATTAGCCAAAAATGGTCAGAGGGGATCGAGTACATTGGTAGAAAAGCAGCATTTTCCCCAGGCTAACATGGCTACCCCCAGAGCAATTCTCAATTACTTTAGTCCCTATCGCCGGGCAGCTTTTTTTAGTATCAGTGCCTCCTGCATTTTTGAGGTTATCGACCTGGTAGTGCCCTACGCGATTGGGCAAATTCTTAACCTCTTAGCTGGCACACCCATCGATCCAGTTTTGCAAAATTTAATTTTTCAGGTCAGTGCGATCGTCAATTTTCCACCTGATCGCCAACTTTCTTTGATGTTTTTACTGGGCATGATCTTTCTAGTTACCGTAGTGCGTGCTCCCATTCAACCTTGGATTGGGCCCTGGTGGCATTGGGAAATTGCGCTCAGAGCCAGACGAGATCAGACCAAACGCGCGATCGCTAAAATTCTCACCTTACCCCTAGAGTTTTATGATCAAAACAATCCAGGTCGAATTGCCGGCAGAGTGGCGCGGGGGCTATCTAATCACACCTGGAGTTACCCCGAAGTTGCTGGGCAGCTAATTCCCAAACTTGCCCGCGTCACCGCGATCTTTACCATGATCTGCCTAATCGATTGGCGAATTTCGGCAATTTTTGCCGTTTCCTTTGGGGTGATTCTCACTTTCACCTTTAGGCGTTTGCAATATCTCATTAGCAAAGAAGAAATTCTCGACCATCACCAGGAAAACACTGAAAGCCGTACTTCTGAAATTATCACCAACATTAAAACCGTTAAAGCCTTTGCCAATGAAGCCAAGGAAATGAAACGCCAAAGCGATCGGATTGAGCGGGAATTTAAAGCGGTAATCTTCGGCATTCATGTGGGCTATGTGCGCCTGGGGATGCAACAGCGCACCATGGTGCAGTCCTGTGTGTTTTTCATTTTGAGCCTCACCCTGGTCAATACCCTCCAAGGGGCAATTTCCCTCGGTCAGTTCATCACCATTCTGACCATCTCCAGCATGGCCTATTCCGAGCTAGAACCAATCAGCACCCTGATGGAAGTGTTTGCGCGGCGCTATGCTTCCATGTTGCGATTCCATGAAATGATGGCGCTAGAGCCTGGTTCCGATGCCAAAGATGCTAGCCTGCAATTAGATCACGGCTATCCGAGCTATCAGTTTAAAGGCAAACTAGAGTTTAGCAACCTCAGCTTTGGCTACGACCCCAACCAACTAGTTTTAGACCAAATCAATCTCAAGGTGCAACCATGCCAAACTCTGGCTCTGGTGGGGCGCTCTGGCTCTGGCAAATCTACCCTGGTCAAGTTGCTGTTCCGCTACTTTGAACCGACTCAAGGGAAAATCCTGATTGATGGTCAAAATATTGCTGAGCTAAACATTACTGGCTATCGCAAACGCCTAGCGATCGTGCATCAGGAGGTAGATGTATTTAACGGCACCTTACTGGAAAACTTGGTGTACGGTAATCCCAAGGCGACTTTAGCTGAAGTTGAAGAAGCTTGCGCGATCGCTCGTGTAGATGAATTCTTACACTTACTGCCCAAGGGTTTTTATACGATTGTGGGCGAAAGGGGGATGCGCCTATCTGGTGGCCAGAGGCAGCGCCTTGGCATCGCCCGCGCTCTTTTAGTTAATCCTGACATTCTGGTATTTGACGAAGCTACCTCTAGCCTCGACTACGAATCTGAGCGGGCAATTCAACTGGCAATGGCGAAAATCCAAGGCACTCGCACCACGATCATCATCGCGCATCGGCTCAGCACCGTGCGAGAAGCCGATCAGATTGTAGTCTTAGATCGGGGTCAAATTGCCGAAATCGGCACCCATCAAGATCTACTCAGCAAAGGCGGCATCTACCATCGGCTCCATGCTCTCCAAGAAAGCGGTGAATTGGTATAGATTTAATTACAGAAGTCATTAAAACCGATGGCGGGGCTCTTTAACTTGCAAACTGCAATATTTAGCAGTTTGGGAGAAAAGTAAATACTCCCCATGTTCAAAGGCAAGCTTAAAAGCAAGGGGAGTAATATCAAAGATTAGGGTGAAAATTTGAAGATCTTGAACCGAGACCCCCTAGTCAAAGTTAGTCTAATTAAGCCGCATCACCCTCAATGTAAATGAATAGCAAGCCCATACCCACTAGAGGTAGCAGCCAAGTGATTACAGGAATCAAAATAAAGGGCAGATAGGAAGCCGCGTAATCTCCAGTCATAGGAATATCTCCAGATTAAATAATTAAAAAATGATTAAAGCGTTGAGGTTTTAGTTGACGAAGCCGCGCAGGATGGCATCAATGCCGCTAAAGTTTTCAAGCAGGAAGTAAGCCACAAAAGCACTACCTGAGCCACCTAAAAAGAACCCGGCGGCAAACTGACTCCAACCTTCAGCAGTTTGCAGGCCACTGGGTACAGGTGCGCAGACTTGATCTGGAGCATTTACCTGAACAGTGCCACTACCATAGGAGACAATGCCATGGGCGGCCAGAGCAGCAGTGCCAATCAGCACTAGAGTGATTGCAGTAACTAGACCACCGAGATTTGCGGCCTGGGGGTAATCTCTCAAGGGACCAAATACCACTTCAGGACCCACTAAAAAATAGCCATGGGCCATGCCAATTTCCAGGCCGCGCAACAGAGGGGATAGACCAGGGCGATAGGCAGGTAAATTGCGAATATAGGCTCTGACTAGGGGAGAGTCGCTGATCGGGGTAGAAAGGTGACCATCTTGGGGGTTATCATTAAATGCTTTTACAAAATCCATGTTTTCTTAACCCAAAAATATAGTATGAAGAACAAAAGCGTGATGTAACACCACATTCTAGGTTGGAAGAGTATTTGCAATCGCAAAAGCTAAACCATTCGTTAAAAAAGTTCACACACTTAATTCTTTCGGTTTTAGGAGTTTTGTTTTGGCTAAGTTTTTCTCGTTTTTCTCCCGCCCTCAGCCCGATAGACCTCCTGGACAACCAGTAGCCGACGTGCCTCTTCCTCCCTTTATCGGCGAACAGGGGGTAAATCTCTTAAACCTGGTGGGTTATGGGATGTTGATCTTTGGATTGTTGAACTATGTGATGACAGTTATTCCGCCCCAGTTTACTAATCCAGTGTGGGAATTACAGATCATTCGGCGGCTACTGGATCAAGCTGGAGTGCCCTTAATTGGTTTTGGCTTTGTGTTTTATCGCCCCTTGGCCTCTATGCGACGGCGGGGTCTATATTTGCTGCGGGTTTTGTCTTGGCTTTGTCTGGTGTTAGGGTTAGTGTTTTTATTAATGCTGCCACTAGCGATCGTGAATACGGGGCGGGTATCGTTGCTGAGTCAGGATCAAACTAACCAACAGGTGAAGGTGCGGGCTGAGCAAATTGACCAAGTGGAAAAGGCGATTCAGAAAGGTCTGAGACCAAATGAGTTGCGCACCCTAGCTCAAGGTTTGGGTCTAGCTCCGCAAAAAATTAATTCACCTGAGCTGGCAAAGAACTTGTTGGCTGAACTTCAGCGAATTCGGAATGCTAACCAGGATCAAGCTTTAGAACTGCAGAGCAATCTCCGTAAACGCAGTACCCAAGACTTAATCAAAACTACGATTGAGACTCTTGGGCTAGCAACTCTGTTTGTGCTGATGTGGCTTAACACTGCTTGGACGCG